>OZ260079.1:3969704-4275066 GCA_965284365.1 Phragmitibacter sp. | reverse complement strand
CCTCAAAGCTCATAAGGATTTTCTTGTTACGCGGCCCACCCCGATTCTTCGCGATACGCAGCACTCTTTCATCCTCGTTCTTCGTGGTGGATAGAATGAGCACCTTGTCGGCATCAGCGCCGATGGCGCGGCTCTCTCTCAGCTTACCGTCATCGTTGAGCTGGGATAGCAGGAAGATCGTGATGTCCAGCGTCATTGCCACTCGCTTGGTAGTCCTGCTTATGATAGCCATCTCACGTTCGCGATTGTCCGACTTGTCGCGTTTGGCGGTGCAGAGCTGCGCGTAGTCGATCAACGCCCATTTGATGTTTCGCCTGCCTTTCTCGATACGAATTGACGCGGCGATTTCTTCAATGGCTTCGAGATCATCATGAACCACGACAGGCAGATCCGCTCGTCGGGTGAAAGCTTTAAACTTGGCCATCTCATCTGCGTTGAGTGAACCGTTGGTCCAGACTCCACTCCGAATATTCGCCTGCTGGCAGATGACGCGTTGCATCACTTCCTCGCCGGGCATTTCCAGCGAATAGATCGCGCCTGGATGGCCATTCTCAGCCAGGCTCCCACACATCTGGATGGCTAATGCACTCTTGCCATCGGATATCCCGCCTGCGATCACGAAGACCTTTTTCGGCTGAGCTCCGCCTGTGATGCGATCCACCCATGGAAGACCCAAAGTATCTCCTCTCGGACCTGCTCCAGCATTGGTCACCACCTCTACAAGCAGTTCGCGGTAACTGCGGCCACTACTCTTTCCGCCCATGGTCTGCTCATGCAGACGCAGCGTTTTCTCCACCAGCGATGCCGTCCACTGCTGTCCCTCATCATGAACGAGCTGATATGACTCCTCAATGGCGTCCGTGCAGATGCCTATTCCTTGCCGTAGGATGAATTTCTCCCGCACAATGGATACGTAGTAAGCATAGTGGGCTGTCGTTGGCACGAAGGAGTAGATCTCTGCCAATACCGCTGGCCCACCGATCTTATCCATCAGCTTCTTATCCAGAAAGTAGTTGGAGAGCGTCACGAGATCGACGGGGCGCAAGGCTTGATTGAACTCCAACAGCACCTGGTAGATCAACCTGTTTGCCGCGCCGTAGAACATCTCCACAGGCAGATTCACCTGCGCATCATTCAGAAGCGCCACCGGGTTCTGTAGGAAGCAGGATAGAACGCCCTTCTCAGCGTCATCGCTGTAGGGCATCGATCTCATGAGGTCGCTTGCCTTGTCCAGGGTGCGATTACTCATAAGGTTGAAAAGGTTTCCGGCTTCTCTTGATCGAGATGACGCTGCGCACGCTGCACCTCTCCTGGCCAGTTATTCAGCAGCGTCACGAGATCATGCCGCAGGATGTTCCTGTCACGGTCGGGCGGCCATTGGTCAGCATAGTATGCTTCCACTGCAGTTAGCTCTTCGTCGGGTATTGGGCCCAGCTTTCGGTAGGCACGCACTTCCTTGTCAGCCCACGCGGTCGCTTCTCTCCTGTGCATGATGGCACCCACACGTTTTGCTTGCTCCGTTGAGGGAATCTTCGCAGCTCCGCCGCGGCCCTGCCCGAAGCCTTCAAGGGGGACGCAGGGGGTACTATCAAAGGGTGGTTGGTGGGTGGTGAGTGGTGGGCATTGCTCCCGCAATGCGGCCGCATCACTCCCGCACTGCGCCTGTGCATATCCCGCGTTTGTGCCGGATCTTGTTTTCTCCCATCTCGCATTAGCGGCCGCTTTCCGTTGCTCGCTCTTTTTGCGTATCCTCTCTCTTTGATCCGCGCGGATTTTCTCTAGTCGTGCATTGCGTCGCTTCCCATCTTCGCAGAGCGGAAACTTCTCCAATACCAGAGGTGAAATCTGCGCGCCTTTCTTGTATCCAATGATTTTGGCAACGATGTCGAGATCCCCAGGAATCCCCTGCTCCGTCCATTGAAAGCTCAGCAGGTCGAGGTAATCGCATCGTTCTACTTTGGTCATGTGCCTCGTCCCCTGCGACCACCGCTCAGGGTAGAAATCGAAAGCGGGCGCATCTTTCAGTGCTTCAGTCATGGTGTGATCGGTGCGCGCTTCGCTCTCTCTCGTCCTGAGTCATCCACTCACATCGAGTCAGGCCATGACCATCCAGGGCATTGGCTCGACCGTTCGCCAGCCGTCGATGACATCGCCGTTCAGGCCGTCATCCAGATCGTCATACCCCGGCCAGCTATCTGCGGCGAGACACTGACAGTAGAGTAGCAGAGCGTTCCGGTACGCCGCCCGACCTAATTGCAGGTATTCATCCGACATGGTGCGACGGGCCACTGCATAAGGACATGAATTCTCCTGAACGATGTGACGAAACGTGTCTCGCTTCTCGCCGGTGGCAGCATTGTATCCGTCGAGATACATGGCACTCTGCACATGATATTCCCGTTCGAACACCGCCTTGCGCCAATCACGCGGATCAGCACTTCGGGCCGTTTTGAAGTCGAGCAACGAGCGATCTTGTTTTGGAACGATGTCGATTAGCAATTTCAGTGGAACAACGATTCCGGTTTCAGGATCAGCATATTCGACGCATACCTGAACTTGCGTGCTGCAGTTAGCTAAGACAGCCCCGACTCGCTTGTCACGCTGAAGCTTTGCTACTGCAATTCGCGCCTCCTCAAAGGTATCGACTTTCAGGCTGCTCAGGCCTTTCGCACATTGTTCAGCTTCCCATGCCTTGCATACCTTTGCGTTGAGGTTCCACGGTTTAGGTTTACCGTCCTCCGCAAGATAGGTTTCCGGTGAAACAATGTACTGCGAAGCGGTTTGGTCGGGCGTTAGGACCATGCAATCGATCAGCGAACCCCATGCCGTGGCATCCGTTTCCTTCACTTCCTTTCCATCTCTCCAGCCCTGAGGGTTCTTGGCAAAGAGCATCAGGGAGCTGCGCGACATGATGAACTCCCGATGACCCCGTGGCTTGTCTCCCAGCCTGTGGTAGTCAGCTGATCGGACACCGTAAGTGACCAGCGGCAACGTGGTTGCAGGACGGAAGAAGCTCATCGGCACGCCTCCTTCACCGCTTTAAGAACATTGGCTAAATCGTGATCTGAAAGGGCTGCAACTTTCTCATTCGATTTGATGATCTCGTGTCTCCGAAGCCACGCGTTGACATCATCCCATCCCTCACAACCTTCTGGCTTCAGCAATGAAGCGATCTCGGAAAGCATCTTCTTCGCCGCATCTGAACGTTCTTTCTTGGATGATTCCGGCGGCTTTCTTGTAGGATTCTCAGCCCATCGCGCGATAGCCTCCCCGTGTTGGATCCCCAGTTGTTCCGTGAAGTCTTTTGGGAAGCATTCAGCAAGATCCGGCACACTCCATTTCGTCAGCCGCAACGTCCCAGGCTTCGATGTCTGCATCTCTGCATGGCAGGTCATCTCAAAGAGGAGATCCTCGTCCTGCAGAGGCGACACGAAGTCATCTTTGACGATCTCTGACTTACCCTTCTCGTTCTTGACCTGTCGGCTTTTGAACTTTCCTCGCAGGCAGACAATGACATACAGCTTGGAACGCAGAAGCCGCATCACCAGCTTGGCGTGCTCCAACTTGGGCCGCTTCCAGTTATGCAGGCCCTTCCCACCAGACGCTTCGTTCTCTGACGCCATATCAAGCACCCCACCTTCACCAAACCACTCATGGGAGAAACTATCCACGACGAGTACATCGGCGCCCTGCTCTTCCGCCGAGTCGAGGAGATCCACATAGCGCGACGGAGAGAACGGGGGCTCAAAATCTGCCCTCAAGAACCCATTCGGAATCATGTCGGCATACAGCGCGGCGCGGCCGCTTTCCGTATCACCCACCAAAATCTTGCCCGAAGGTCCTGCTAATCCACGCGCCACTAGCAGGGCGGATAACGTTTTGCCGGAGTTGGATTCTCCGTAAAGCGCGATCAGCGGTTTGACGCCCTGTCGTGTTGCTGGTTTAAAAGTAAATCCACTCATGGCGTTTTTGTTGGAGTTGGCTCCGATGCCGAAAGCACGGGATGATCGACACGGGTTTGCTTTCGCACTGCGCCACAGGCCTTGTTAAGATGAGCCTTAGTTGGCTTTAATTTTCGTCGACGCTTGGATCGCTCGCGCATGCTCTCTTGCTTGAGGCAGCCACACGATCTCACCTTGCTTTCCACCAGGTGATTCGAGCTCACGACCGCCGCTGCACCACACTCGCAACGGCAGAACCAATGGCCCGCACCCGCGTAGTCGGTGACGATAAGTCTGCCGAATTCCTGGTTGTAGAGATAGTGTTTCACTGGGTGGTTTCCTTCCGGACAAAAAGTTCGAATGCCTGGCGGAATAGCTGCCGCGAACGCCATAAAGCGAACGCCAGGTGGTAGCGACGATCAGCCAATTCCTGGGCGCCGAAGTTCAACGGAAATGAGAGGGAACCTTGCCAGGCTTGGGCAATAGATAGCCACTCAAGGGCGCGGCGGATGAAACAGCATAACTTCATAGGGATCGTCGTTTGAAAAATGGCAGGTGTGAAATTAAAGAACCACATTGCGCCCGGATCAGGCTGGGTCGCAGTGATCCATGGCCTCCGCCTCCAGCGCCTCTCGGTCGATGCCGCCGGTGATTTGTTCGAGCCAGGCCTCGACTGGCTTGCCGTTAAGCAAGATTCCCTCGATCTCGCAGCGAGCTGGCTCCGGCGGTTCACCTCGTGAGAAGCCCCATTCAGCCGAGCCTCTGAACGGTCGGCGATAGGAAAACTCCACTTCAAAACCGTCGGGCCATCCACGCGGTTGAAAGGAGTGGAACGTCTTACGACGCACCACTGGCAGCATGGCCACGCAGCCCAGCATGTCGTGATTCAGCGGGTTCATCTCATGCGGGGAATGAAGGGTTTCGCCCAGACCTCGACCAGGAACTTTCCTCTGCGCACAAACCGGGCATTGCGTTCAGGCGCTCCGAGTTGAAACTCTTTGAGGCAGGTAATGGCCGACTTCGAAAAGTCCATGCGCTTCATGTAGAAGCCCTTCGTCTGGCTGATCAGGCCGAGCGCCGTGGCCTCTTTTGGAGTAATCGCATTCTCCAACAGGCTGGTAATCATCGCCCATCGGCGTTTCGCATCTTCACGTACTTGCTGCATGTGGATGTTTCAGGTGGTTAGGTTAATGAGATTTACTGATGCCTCGTCGGTAGTTCAGCTGCTGGAAGGCTTTGATCCCCTTCTCCCGGTCGGCTTTGTTGACGGCGCCTTCGCCGATCAGCCAGTCCATCGCTTTGGGAGTGTCGAAGCCCTGCTCCACGAGTTTGCGATAGGCGGCATAGAGCTTCACCCATGGGCTGCCGAGACGTTGCGACCGCTTCGGCGGTTTCGCTTCGCTGGCCTTTTTGAGGAGGGCATCGAGATCGAGCATGGCGTTAGCGCGTTTCTGTTTCCTTCTGAGAGACAAGCTGAAGACCGGCTTTAAGCGACTTGGTGATCGCCTCGTCGAGTGACCCGACGCTTTCAGCTAACCGGGCCAGCCGGTTCATGTCTTCTTGCGTCAGGCTCTCCGCCAGACGAACCCGCAGTAGGACTTCGGTAGATGAAGGTTGAGGGACGGCGGTCACGAATTGGTATTTGATAGGTATTAGTCGTATAATATACGAGTTCAAGAAAAAGTTGTATATTATACGAGTCAGTCGTATATGTGTCGTATGCAGCCCCAACAATTGAAGGACTGGAGAAGGAAGCGGAACTGGGATCAGGCCCAGCTAGCTGCCCATATTGGTCAGTCCATCCATACCGTCCGCGCTTGGGAGCAGGGCAAAAATCCCATTCCTCCCGTCGTGGAAAGGCACCTCCTCTCGGAGGTGGATCTTACCATTCCCCTCAGCCTGATCACGAAGCTGACGGACTTGGCGGCCAAGATGGGCCGGACGTTTGACGATGTCTTGTTTG
The DNA here is from genome assembly GCA_965284365.1 of Phragmitibacter sp. Taxonomy (GTDB): domain Bacteria; phylum Verrucomicrobiota; class Verrucomicrobiia; order Verrucomicrobiales; family Verrucomicrobiaceae; genus Phragmitibacter. Next base: position 4,269,162 of record OZ260079.1, on the reverse strand, counting down.
AATCGATAAAGCTCGGACTTCCTGTCGTGGAAAAAGAGTTCGCGCCTGCACTCGAGAATAATGTCTCTGCAACAGAGTCCCGCCCTACCACATCTATCCGTAAGCGGAGCCCAAAAAAGTGAATACTGTTCATTTAAACAGTTTGCCATTTTGGCGTGGTGAAGCAATCTTTTGACTGTATGCAGCCGCATACAAAATATTAACTACCCCTTACAAATGGCCACGTTTAACAAACAATTCCGGGCGTCGGGTCACCTTAACCATGCTATCGCCCTTCGATGGGTCGCCCTCGGTTACAAAACAGAGGCAGATTATTTCCGTGGCCTCGCTCGCTACGACCTTCTCGTTCAGGGAGAGCACAAGATTACGAAGGAATGGACGGACCTCCCCGCCGCCGAACAGGATGCCATCGATCAGGTATTAAATGAACTGGCCGAATGCGGCATTAGCGTGCGGGGCGATCTTCTCAGCCGCATCGTCGAGAGAGTACTCACGAAAGAACAGCCCGTGTTTGAAGCGTTGATGGAAGAAGCCCGCTCCGTATCGCTTTCCTTGCAAACATGTCTGACGATGCCCCTCTAGATCTACCTCCGCTCGGTGACCTTGCTGCCCGGGCTGAGCAGCGCGCGAGGTCCTTGGGATATGCCACTGTTGAAGAGTATTTGGACAATCTTGTTCGGTTTGATCTGCAACACCAGAACGACCATCCAGAAAGAATCGTAGTTCCTGGCTTTCCTGCCAAAGAGCAGCTATCCGCCAACTAAGCGCACTGCGCGCCGGAACCATTAGCCACCTGCCCTTCTGAGACTACTTCTTACAGCAGTCATTGCCTTGATTTACTTTGGCATCGCGTCCCAAATCTATGCTCGTCGCTGGGGCCGCAATCTTCTTAACGCGTTCACTGGTTTCGCGCTCGTTTATGCCATCTTCCTTGGCGCAAGAATCCTGTCGGGAGGATTCTCGAACCTGCACCTTCCATTGGATGAACAAGTCCTGATCGGCTTCCTCACAGTGCACACATTATGCTGGTTCGTCCTTCGGCGGCAGCGTCGGCCATAGCACCACGTCCTCCCACCAGCTCACCTTATAATCGTTTCCGCCGCGCCTTCTTCAGCGCATCGGCCAGAGCCTCTATCTCCGCATGCGTGTAGGCCTTTTGCACCTTCTCGGAATCGTGATCCGTTACAAGCCGTGCCAACTCACCGGACACTCCGGCTGAAGTGAGCCGCGTGGTCATGGAATGCCGGAACGAGTGGAAGCTCTTCAGGTGAACCACACGCTTTGTCTTCTGAACTGGCAGAGGATCAATTCCAGATCGTACGAGCCATTCCACGAACTGATTGGATATGCGGCCATTGTAGTTGTCGGCGTTTCCAATTGATTGAAAACCCTTCAGCCGCCGCATCATCAAAGCCAGGAATCTCGGAATCGGCAGGATGACCGTCCTGCCACCCTGATGTTCTTTCTTGTCAGGTTGGATTTTCACACACCAGCCAACATTAGGTCTATCCTCAAGGTCATCTTTCACGATGGACAAAAGGTCCTGGATACGGTGCCCTGTGTGCCAGCCTGCGAGTGTCAGCGCGCACCAGTCCCTTCGCCCCCCCGCCCGCATGGTTGTGAGCATCCTGGCGGTCTCTCGCCGTGTGAACGTGACTTTCTCCACCGTGTCTCGCCGACGCTTCTCAACCAGCTTAGCCGGATTGCCCTTGATATGCCCGGCCGCCACGGCCGACGCGAAAATCATTACCAGCGTCCGCATATGGTCATTGGCGGTCCCACTGGAAACCTCATTGATGAGGACACCGTAATACTCCGAGAGATGCGTCGAAGTCCAGTGATCCAGCGGCCATTCCACCTTACCGCCAGCCCAAGATTTCAATCTGGACCAATGCGCCAGATACTTGCCCGCCGTCTTCTCCCCGACGTTCTGAGCCCGACCATCAAGCAGGCTCTCCGTAAACGTTTTCAGTGACGGCACACCAACCCGGAATGGCACATTGGCTATCTCCAGAATGCCGTTGACCAGTTCCTCCGCAGCCGCGCGCGTCATCGTCCCCTGACGCGCCGCACCACTCGCTCGCTCAAGTGCATTTGCGATTCCTAAAGCGGCATCAGCATCACGAGTGCGCGTTGAAATCTTCTTCCAAACCAGCCCACCTTTTTTCTCATCCCATATCCGAATCTGGGCACTGTAACTCTGTCTTCCACTGGGCAGAAATATGGTCGCCATCGCGAGACTAAAATGCGACTAAAATAAAGACTGTCAACTCTCTAGTAGCATCCCTCGCCACGCATGTAGAAGTTGTCGTAACACACTGAGCCACAAGTCCTTCTGGGACACAAAAAAGGCCTGCATAGTGCAGGCCGAAACCGTTGTTTTTTCAGGAGTGGAGCATAGCGGATTCGAACCGCTGACCTCTTCAATGCCATTGAAGCGCTCTACCAACTGAGCTAATACCCCTTTGCCAAAAAGAACGGGAGGCAATAGTAGCGCGAGCTACCATGATGACAAGTCTTTTTTATTCCTCGGGCCGAACCTTTGCCGTCCGGGATCGCCGGGAGTAGCGAGACAATTCGCGTCGCACAAATTGCCCTACCGCCTACCGACAAAACTCTAGTGGCAGCCGCAGCCTGTTCCACAGCCACCGCCGCCGGAAGCCCGGCCTGACGTGTTAGAAGAGGAAGAAGAACTTAGCCCCATGAGGCCAGCCCCGCCTGTGATGACGCGGCGCACTGGCTCACCTGTATCCGGATGACGCGTGAGAGCGTCTTCTTTCATGCTCTGACGCACCTCAAAACGGCGCGGCTTTTCTCCTTCAACTTCGGGGATCGTTTCGTAAACGTAGGTGGCCATGTGCTTCCCTTTAGCATAGCACCAACGCAGTTCACTGCAAGGCGCTCTGTCCGGCTAGCGTGATCTGGCCCTCAGCGAGCACCTCGTCCCCTATGCTCACCAGTCCGCTCGCCTGCACCAGTCCGCCCATGCGTCCCAAGATCTTGGCCTCGATTTGAATCTTGTCGCCCGGCATCGCGCTGCCGTGAATCTTCACCTGCCGGATGGCCGCCACTCGAAGGTCATCCAGCGCTGGAACGGACGGATCAGTCTGTGCAGCGACGCCGGCTACTTGTGCAATGGATTCGATCATCAGGACTGCAGGCATCAAAGGCGCGCCAGGAAAATGTCCTGCCAGGAAGGCGGCATCCGACTTGAGAAGATACACTCCGGTGGCGGACTTGCCGGGATCCAGAGCCAGCAGCCGATCCACAAACCGGAACTCCGGTCCATGAGGCAGCAGCGAGAGGGCCTTCTCCAAATCCATGGAATCACTTACGCGTCGTCACCAGCGGAGGCAACTTCAGAAGCCGCCTCGCCCAATTGGAGCCATCATTCCATGTTCTTCACTTCATACCCTGCCGTGTCCACCCGGAACACTTCAGAATCCAGGTCTTCGTTCAGCCGGTAGGTCCTGATGTTTGTCGCCAACGTTGATCCATCGCGCATCTGCATCACCAGGCTGAGCAGGGCGCCTTTCTCGACATCGACCGTCAGTTGGATGAGCCTGACAAACTGCGACGCCTTCCTGTCCTTCAGACTCAAATCAAAGCGCCAGACGCTTGCGCTTTTTGCATCACGTTCCGCAGCCTTGATCTCGAATCGCTTCTCGAACTCGGCCAAATTCGGCACGTCCTGCAAAGCAGTGAGCATGGCAAAGCCCTGTCCCCCACCCGCCTGTCCTTCATCCGCCAGAGCCGTTGCGCTCCATAGCCTTCTCTCTTTTTTCTTTGTATCCAGCACCTCCACATCCCCAGCCTTATTCCGCAGCACGATCATGCCGGGCACCTCACCGACCTGCCAGCGAAAGGCCCCGTCGCGTTCCATCCATAGCTTCCCTGGCCGAGTGAGAGGCTTCCGCACGGTGGCCAGCATGCGCACCTGCTCGAAGTCCGCCTGAACTGTCCGCACTTTCGCCGACGTCTGCATCCACTTCTCCAATGCCGCACGGCCTTGGGGCAGCGGCTCGGCCATGGCAACGCCGGTCAAGGCAAAGGCCAAAGTTATAAGGGTGATTTTGAACATCGTCATACATTGCAGGCAATCTCCCCGCCGGGCAAGATGTGTGAAGACGGGTTCAGCCTTCGTAATCATCCAGATGGTATCTCTACGTTGCGCGCTGTTTGGCATGGTCCTCTTCCCGGCCATCATCGCCTTCGCAGACGACAAGGTTCGCGAGAAAGTCCGGCAGCATCAGCCGAAGATGAGCTTCCTCGACAATGGAATTATCAAGCTCGGTGTGGACCTGAATCTCGGCGGTTCCATTACCTATCTGTCTCGCAGTGGCGTGGAGGAGAACATGGTTAATTCCTGGGACTTCGGGCGGCAGATCCAGATGTCTTACTACTCCGGTCCCGTGCCGTTCGCCGTTGGCGGAAAGCAGCCCCGCCCCGAGTGGATTCACATCGGTTGGAATCCCATCCAGGTCGGGGATGCTTTTGGCAATCCCTCGCGAATCGTCGAGCACAAGAACGACGGCAAGCATCTCTACGTGAAGTGCGTGCCCATGCATTGGCCCTTGGACAACGTTCCCGGTGAATGCATCTTCGAAAGCTGGCTTGAGTTGGAGGGCAATGTGGTGCGCGCGCGCAGCCGCATCGTTAACAACCGCCCCGATCACACCCAATGGCCCGCCCGGGGCCAGGAGCTCCCCGCCGTCTATACGAACGGTCCCTGGTACAAGCTTTACACCTATACCGGCTCATCACCGTTCACAGGCGGGAAGCTCTCACGCATCGAGCATCCCTTCACCATGCAATCCCCATGGGCCACCTTTCTCGCTACGGAGCACTGGGCCGCTCTCGTGAATGACAATGACTTTGGGCTCGGCGTTTTTAATCCCAACACCATCCGCTTCGGTGGCGGTTTCGCCGGAAAGCCGGGGCAAGGCGGGGCTCACGACAATCCCACCGGCTATCTCGCGCCCAACGACGACGCCATCATCGACTGGAACATTACTCACGAATACCGCTATGACCTCATCGTGGGTAGCCTGGAGCAGATCAGGAAACATGTTTATGCGCACGCCTCTCGCTATCCGAACTTACCCGTCTGGAAGTTCGAAAAAGACCGCGTCGGGTGGCGCTATACGAATGCCACTGACACCGGGTGGCCAATCAAAGGCGAACTCGTCATTGACCTGAGCCAGCATAACCCACAAGTCACCAGCCCGTTCAGCCTCTGGAAGGCCGAAGACGCCGGGACCCTCGTCATCGAAGCCGCCGCCCAAGTCACCTCACCCGAAGCGCGCGTGTATTGGAGAGGCATCGACGACCCGGGCTTCAGCGGTGAGAAATCGCAGCCTTTCAAACTCACCAGCGGCAACGATTATCAAACCTACCGCATCCCACTGGCAGGTGCCAAAGGCTGGAGCGGCAGCATTGTCCAAGTCCGAGTTGATCCTGACTTGGGACCGGCAGTACATCCCGGCGATTGGATTCGGTTGAAGTCCGTGCGGTTTGAGAAGTGAATGGCTCACCCCGGCCTTCGATTTTATGCCGTAACAAAAAAGGGCGGCGAACCGAAGTCCGCCGCCCTGATAATTGACGAAACTATCCGAAGATGCTTGGACAGCCTTACGCTTCCATCGGGCCATTGATCCCGCCGGAGATGCGTTCCACATCCATGGTCTGGGGTTTGTAGCCACCGATGCTCTTGAAGTAAAGCATGAGAAGGAGGTAGATAGCGGCCATCGAGGCAGGGATCCAGGAGTCGGCCTTTAGCGTCTTACGGTCGCCTGCCTGGTCGGCAGTCACCACTTGCTGTTGAGCAGGAGTCTTCTCCTTGGCTTCCTTGGCAGAGGCCAGCTTCGTGCCGTCCAGACCATGCACTTCCAGAGCTTTGATGTTCAGGAAGCTGGAAGGCTTCTCAGACTTATACTCTTGATACAGAGCTGAGTTGGCTTTGTTGAGCTCTTCACCAGCAAAGCGGTCTTTGCAGTAGCCAAGGCCAGGACCACCGATCACGCCGGCGGAGAGCATCCCGATACCGCCCATGATGGACATGGCCACCGCACCCGTGTGCGGGAAGCGGTCACCCACCACTGCCAACATTGTCGGCCAGAAGAAGGTTTTACCCACAGCGTAGATGCCCAAGGCGACAAAGGCCATCGTCAGACTTTCCATTGTGCTGGCCAAGTTCAGGCCGACAAAAGCAATCACGGCGCAGGCGAACAGCAAGCCAATCGGAGAGAGCTTGAGGGTCTTCTCGATGAAGTGCGCGCAGAAGCGTAGACCAAACATGATGGCGGAGGTCCAGATAAAGAGCCACTTGCCTTGCTCAGACGTGAAGAGGTTGCCCGTGATGTTTTGGATCCAGCCGTCCGTGCCCAGTTCCACAGCGCCCACCAGCAGGTGAGTGACAAACAGAACAAACAGCAGGACCGAACCAAAGGAAAACTTGGTCATAATGATGACCACCACCATCAGCGCGCCACCGATGAGGTAGCCGATCATGTCGCCATTTCCTGTGAAGGCAAAGATGCCCGCGAAGAACTTGGAGAGAAGGAAGCAGGCCACCATGGAGCCCAGGATGCCCACGTCCTTGTACATTTCGATGAAGCTTGCGCCTTTCGCGGCCGCCTCGGATTTCGGGAACTTCTGTCCAATGAACATGATCGCATAGAGAGCCGTCGGCACGAGGTAGAGTGCGAGCTGAAGCTTCCAGCTAAGTTGCATCTTGTCGTCCAGCACCCAGCCAATCACGCTGCCGATCACCATACCCGCTGGCCAGCTGGCATGCAGGATATTGAGGTAATGCGTGCGGTTCTTCGGGAAGAGCGTCGCAACCAATGGGTTCGCCACGGCTTCGAGCGTTCCATTTGCGTAAGCAAAGATGAACATGCCCCAGAACAGGAATGCGTAGGCATTCTCTGGCGTGCTCGCGGCAAAGGTCACGAAGGCCGAGAGAATGTGGCAGATCAGCGCCAGGGCCACCAGCCAGCCGTATCCGATCTTGTCCACAATCAAGCCACCCGCAAAGATACCGAAGCAGAAACCCGAGAAACCGGCACCGCCAATGGCTCCCAGTTCCGTGGCCGTGAAGCCATACTCCTTGCCCCAGTTGTCAAAAATGCCACCGCGGATGGCAAAACCTACCCCCGCTGCGAGGATGGCCATGAAGCCTGCCCAGAGGAGGCGTTTAGCGTTTGGTGCGATACCTTGGTCGCTGCTCATTGTGTCTTTCGTGTATGCGTTGGTTGCTGTGTGGAGTGATGCGTTTGCCTCAATGGAGGGATGAGCCTTACCGTAGGGGCAGCGCGGTTTTATCAGAAACCCGGCGATGAACAAGGAAAAACTCGGTCAGAAGCCCGGCTCGGCCTCATCTCCATGGCTCAAACTCACCGGTTTGTAGCCTCCCTTGGCTTTGAAATAGAACCACATGATGAGGTAGCAAGCCAACATGAAGGCCGGCAGGAAAGCGATCGTGGCGAACATTCCGCGCTTGCTGGCGGCCTGGACTTTCTCCAGTTCCTTGTGACTCGGCTCGTCCAAGGCGGCGATCTTTGCCTGATCCAAACTCGGGGCATTGCCGAAAAGGGTCTGCTTCTCCGGCCCCGCGACCTTTTCATAAAGCGCCGCATTCCCGGACTTCAGCCGCGCATCGATGTCTTGATCCTGTTTGAAGCCGATCAACGGACTGCCGAACACCCCCAGGAAAAGCACCCCGACGGCGGAGACCCCATTCAGCGTGAGCGCCCCACCCTTCGGGAATTGCTCGCTCACCATACCCAAGGTCGTGCTCCAAAGGAACGTCTTTCCGAGAGCATAGACCGTAGCGGCCGCGATGATGACCCAGCCCGTGGCATTGGACAGGAACATCAGGCCCGCAATGGCGATAGCCGCGCCGATCACCAACAAGCCAATGGGCGAGAACCGATGCACGATCGGCCCTGCGTAGAAGCGTAGGATCGTCATGATGACTGAGGTGTAAATGAAAATGCACGTCGCGAAGAGGCCTGCCTGAGCCATCGTCATGCCCGCAGGCGCGGACAGCGTCAGCAGATCCGGCATCCAGCCATCCGTACCCAGCTCCGTCGTCGCGAGCGGCCCAATGGTAATGAGCACGAAGATGAAGAGCCAATTCCCGACCGACTTTGTGTAAAGCCCCACCACCACCGCAATCACGGCGGCAATCGAAAACTTCACCGTCCACGAGGCATTGACGCCCTGGAGTCCCGCTGTCTGTAGCAATTGGATCACTGCTGAGATGAGCAAGATGGCCAGGATGAAGGCGCCGACGCCTCCGACCTCTTTGATCATGTCACGGTAGCTCACGCCTGCCTTCACCCGCTCATTCACCGGAAAGGCGCGCGGAATGATCAGGATCGCGTAAAGCACCAATGGGATAAGGCAGAGTCCGTATTTGAACTGCCACGATTGCGTGCTGAAGATGGCGCTCGCCGCCGCTCCCAGCGCCAAACCCGCCGGCCAGCCAGCATGCAGGATGTTCAGCCACTTCGCTTTCTCGCGAGGGAACATCGTCGCCACCACGGGGTTCACAAAGGCCTCCACAGTGCCGTTTGCCACCGAGATCAGCAGTGTCGCCAGGTAGAAGGACTCGTAGCTCTTTGCCTGAATCGTCAGCAGCAGAGAAACACTATGGCAGACCATGGCAAAGATTGCTGCCGTCTTGTAGCCAATGCGGTCGATGACCAGACTGAAGAAAATGATGCTGATGCCAAATGGCCACATTCCCGCGCCACCGATGTTGCCTTTCTCTGCCTCGGACAATCCCAAATCGGCCTGAAGCTGCAGCATCGTATTGGCGCGAATGCCAAACACAAAGGACGTGGCGACCAGGGCAATAAAGCAGGCCCAGAAGAGCTTCATATCCGGCTTCCCGGCGGTTGAGTTGGCGCTGACGGTAGAGGTGCTCATGCGGGTATCGAAAAATGCGGATGATCAAAACCGCGCTCGGCGGCCCGGCATTGCAACAAATCGCACCGGGCAGGGCAAATATTTTCCCTGTCAGTCAGAAAATCCCTTCGGCCGCAGCAGACTTCCTCTCAGCCTGGAACTAGCTCTTCTTCGAGATAAGCCCGAAGAGGAAGAGGATCAGCAACGCTCCCGCCACCGCCGTGGTGATCCCGGCAATGCTGAACTCACCGACTTTCCCCATATCAAAAAACCGTTGGCCGACCCAACCTCCTACGAAGCTGCCCACCACGCCTAGTATAATCGTCAGTAGACACCCCCCACCCTGCCGGCCTGGCATGAGGAATTTCGCCACAGCTCCGGCCACGAGTCCGAGCGCCACCCAGATAAGAAAACTTTCCAGAGTCATAAGAGATTGCGACCAAACGCTGCTGGAAAAGACGTCTCTCGTCAACGAACGATCTTCTAGAACCCACTACTTGCGCATTGCCGTGAGCTATCGCTAGACTCACCGGTAAGCCTCCCACTCTCACTTTTCCCACCATGCACGCGATCCTCTCCCTCATTGAGAAACACGGCGTTCTGCCCGCCATCGTTCTGGAACACTCCTCCAAAGCCGGCCCGCTCGCCGCGGCCCTCTTGGAAGGCGGACTCCCCATTGCCGAGGTCACCCTGCGCACTCCGGAGTCGCTGACGGCCTTGGAAAAGATGGCTTCCTTTTCCCCCGACCTTCTGGTGGGCGCCGGCACCGTGCTGAGTGTCCGGCAGGCAGACGATGCCATCACGGCAGGCGCACGCTACATCGTCTCTCCCGGGATTGATGCCTACTTGGTGAAGCATTGTCTCGACCGTGATGTGCCGATCATCCCTGGCGTGGCCACGCCGACGGAGATGATGTTGGCCGTGAATCTGGGCCTGACCTGCGTGAAATTCTTCCCCGGTCAGGCGCTGGGCGGCCTTGCCATGTTGAAAGCGCTCAATGGTCCCTTCCCCGACATGCGTTTCCTGCCCACCGGCGGTATGTCACTGGAGTCTCTGTCTGACTTTCTTTCTTTTAGGCCCGTCCTCGCCGTGGGCGGCACTTGGATGGTGCGAAAGGAATGGCTGGATCGCGACCGGTTTGATGTCGTAGCCGATGCCTGCGCCACCACGGTGGAGAAAGTGAAGCTGGCCCGGCGGATCCGGAGTTAATCGCAAGCGCATCTTTGTCGCGAAATTTTGCGATCTACAGAAACCTTGCGGGATGCCGTGACCTTCGCAACGTAGACTACTCCTTCCTCATCACGCCATGAACACCCGCCGCTCCGACGCCGAAGCCTACGAAAAGATTCCCACAATCATCTTCAAATCCTCAAAGGAAGCCGCCGCTGCGCTTGCCATTGAAGTCCGGGATCTCATCGTGTCGCGTCGGCGGGAAGGCAGAAAGGCTGTGCTCGGCCTGGCCACCGGTTCCACGCCCATCCCATTCTACAAGGAACTTATCCGTCTCCATCGCGAAGAAGGCCTGAGCTTTCAGAACGTGATTTCGTTCAATCTGGACGAGTACTACGGTCTGCCCGCCGACCACCCGGAGAGCTACTACCGCTTCATGTGTGATCAGCTTTTTGATCACATCGACATGCCGAAGGAGAACATCCATCTGCCCAGCGGTACGGTGCCCACGGAGCAGGTCTTCGACCATTGCCGCCAGTATGAGGAGCAGATCGATGCAGCAGGTGGCGTGGACATCCAGATCCTGGGTATTGGTCGCACGGGTCACATCGGGTTCAACGAACCCGGCTCCAGCCGCGAGTCGCTAACGCGCCGCATCACGCTGGACCGCATTACCCGGCAAGACGCTGCCGCAGACTTCCGCGGTGAGGAAAACGTCCCCCGTTTCGCCATCACTATGGGGGTTGGCACCATTCTGCGGGCGCGGAAAATCGTCCTCATGGCGTGGGGTGAAAACAAAGCTGAAGTCGTGGCAAAGGCCGTGGAAGGCCCGATGACGGAAGCCGTCTCCGCTTCCTTCCTTCAAGATCATCCGGACTCCCGCTATTTCATTGATGAAGCCGCCTCCCATGCCCTCACCCGCGTGAGACTGCCTTGGCTGGTTGGTCCCGTGAAGTGGTCTTCGGTCGAGACCCGCCGCGCGGTGTGCTGGCTTTCCTCGACCTTTGGCAAGCCGGTCCTCAAACTGACGGATGAGGAGTATAACGAACACGGTCTCTCCGATCTCCTGAGCGAACAAGGCCCGGCGTACCAACTGAACATCCGCATCTTCAATCACCTGCAGCACACCATCTCTGGATGGCCGGGAGGAAAGCCGGATGCGGACGATGCGTTTCGGCCCGAGCGGGCTAGTCCCTACCCGAAGCGCTGCCTCATCTTCAGTCCCGAACCTCAGGATGCCTTGGTCAGCATCGGCGGCACGCTCGACCGATTGGTGGAGCAGAATCATCATGTGCGGCTGGTCAGCCTGACGAGTGGAAATCTACGTGTGTCTGACAGCGAAGTCGGCAAGTTCGCCTCCACCCTGCATGAGCTTGCGCAAGGCTTTCCTGAGGGTGGCTGGCAGGACCAGACCCGCTACGCCCAGGAATCTCTCCGGCTGCTGGAAGAGAAAGGCCCTTTCGGCGCGGATCCCGCCGCCATCCGCCACATCAAGAGCCTCATTCTCCGAGGTGAATTGCGCGATGCCGCTCAGGCTCTCGGCTTGCCCACCGATCACATCACCTTCCTTGACCTGCCGTTCTATGAAGCTGGCCGCTATCGCCGCTTTAAACTGACCTCTGAGGACACCGCCGCCGTCACGAAGCTCCTCCAGGAATTTCAGCCTCATCAGATCTACGCGACAGGCCTTGCCTCCGATCCATCAGGTGTTGCCGCGCTCTGCTTCCGTGCCCTTCAGGAAGCGCTTATTCAGACGCAAGACGAAGCCTGGAACAAGGAGTGCTCTCTGTGGCTCTACCGCAGCAAGGAAAAGCCCCTCGAGCCCTGGGAGATCGAAATGGCCATGCCCGCCAGTCCTATGCAGATCGAGCGCAAAGCCCGCGCCCTCAAGCGCTATCAATCGCTGACCTCACTGGAACAAAACGCCGCCGCCACCAATCGCGATACCGCGCATAGCTACGATGCCCTTGGCCTTGCGAACTATGAGGCGATTGAGAGTTTTCAGCGTTGGCGGAGGTAGTGGCCTTTTGCTAGACTGAGGAGCTTCGTTGCTTGAACTAAATTTCAGGCAGAGAAGGCTCGCCGCAAACATCCGTCCTTCCGCTTTCGAAGCCATTTGCGGCGGAAGCTTGGGCTCCACTTAATCGGTAATACTTCCAGCAGTCGTTCCAATAGTCTGAAAAACGGAAGCCAGCTTGAATGAATACTGACTTGTGTTGAATCCAAACAACAAAGACGGTCCCAAAGAATAAAATGCGCTGTGAAAACAACGACACCTTCGTCCGCAACTTCGAAGCTGACTTCCGAAGATCGGCGATCCTCTCGGCCTGAAACGCAACATGAGCCATCTCATCTGAAATGATTTGCTCGCACAGCCGTATCAGCACCGGGTCGTTGGTGGCGCGTTGCAGTGCTGGATAGTAGACCTGCGCGATAATCTCTGCTGTAACCAAAACACAGATCGAGACTTCGACGCCGCCGGGGCGCCTCAAAAGCCGGAAGACTGAATCCGGCCATGCTGACTCTGCGACAGGAATTCCCCTCAAATCCAGATATCTTCGCAGTTCCCTCGCATGGCGCTGCTCTTCCTTGATGAAAAGGCTGGTAGTTTCAAGGTAGAATGAATCGCCTGAAGCGGCAGCGTGCTCGCGAGCCGCTGTTATCAAATGTTGTCCCTCGGAACTTTCACCTTTCTGGAACTCCGCGAGAGATTTGGAAATGGCCTGGCGCTCATCTGAGCTAAGTGAGTAGTCAGCATCCCATGGGATATCCAGCAATGAAGCATTGTTCTGGCGGTAGTATGCTAACCAAGCTTCCGAGGAATATTTTTTCATGATTCCGATCCAGGTGTCTGGAATCACGATGTCCTACCAGTTTGACTTGAGAGAGACAAGGATGGAAAAAATTTCCTTACCCAATCTTGCATTACGGCGTGGACCTAACCAGAGAGCTATCAGCTTGAATTATCTGCCTACCCTCCCGCCGTGATCTGCACGATCTCAAGCAGATCACCTTCTGATAATACTACCTCAACATGTTCACGAGGAAACAACGCCATTTGATTGCGTTCTACGACGACGGGTTTTCCTGCTAATCCGAGATGCTCCAACAGACCTGCGACGGAAATGCCCTCGGGCGCTTCTTGGGGTTCGCCGTTGATCTTCAGCTTCATCGTCGCTGATGCTTTCATTATAACCGATGCCATGGTTTCAAATCAAGTTGGCCAGGATAGAGGCATCCCAGTCTTTCCAGACGGGATCCAGGCCTTGGGTACGCAGCATGTCCGCGATCTCTCGGGGTGAGCGTTGATCGGCGATGCCGAATTGTTCCTCGGCTTTCGAGCACGCAGTTTTCTCTTCCAGTTCCACACGGCGGCCGCGGACGGTGAGGTGGAGGTCATCGTTCCCCTGCCCGGTGTAGCCTCCTGGCTCAGTATGGCTGCCGGCGCTCATCATGGTGATGCCCAGCGGAGCCAAGGCATCGCGCAGCGGCGCAGGTTCACGGGTGCTGAGCACAATGCCGACTTCTGGAAAACACAGACGGAAGGCGCTGATGGTTTGCACCAGTTCGGCATCGCCAAAGGACGTGAGTGGCTGAAAGCCACCGGCGGCAGGCCGGAGCCGTGGGAAGGCCACGGTGAAGGTCGCCTTCCAGGCGTGCTTATAAAGATGCTCAAGGTGAGCGGCCAAGGCCAAAGCCTCGACACGCCAGTCAGCCAGCCCAAAGAGCGCGCCGATGCCTATGCGTCGGTAGCCTGCGGCATAACCGCGCTCCGCGCAGTCGAGCCGCCAGTCGAAGTCTCGCTTTGGACCGGCAGTGTGCATCTTCGCGTACATCTCGCGATCGTATGTTTCCTGGTAAACCACGAGGCCCTCGCAGCCGGCCTGCACCATGCGCTCATACTCGGGTGTCTCCATGGGACCGACCTCAATGCCGATCGTCGGGATAAACTCCCGGATGGCGGCAATGCATTCCTCAAGGTAGCCTTCTGAGACAAAGCGTGGATGTTCCCCTGCCACGAGCAGAATGTTCCGAAATCCGAGGGCCGCGAGGTGCCGAGCTTCCTTCACCACCTGCTCAACGGTCAGGGTGACCCGAAGGATCGCATTGTCCCGAGAGAAGCCGCAATACTGGCAGTTGTTGATGCACTCGTTGGAAAGGTAGAGCGGCGCGAAGAGGCGCATGGTCCGGCCGAAGTTGCGCCGGGTCAGGCGCTGTGACTCCAAGGCGAGCTGCTGGAGTTCCTGAGAAGTTTTCGGCTCAAGGAGCCGCGCAAACCGCTTCAGCAACGCCGAACCGTTCCACGAACTCAACTTGTAAGCCTCTGAAAACACCATGCCTCACCTATGCCATATCGTGGCGGTCCCACAAGCAATCCCCTCACCTCCATTTTCACGATTACGGCTTGTCTTGCCCGGGGTGGCCCGTCATCCTGCCGCCATGACGACCCCGAATCGCCGCGTTTTTCTGAAGCAGCTTAGCCTGGGTGCCCTCGCGCCCTGGCTTACTCAGGTCCTGGCAGAAACTCCCTCAATCATTGCCCTGCCCCGCGCGCTTCCCGAGGATCAAGGCATCGCCTCAGCGGGGATTTTGGCCTTTCTGAAAGGCATGGAAGAGGGTGGCCACGAACTCCACAGCTTCATGCTCCTCCGCCATGGTAAGGTAGTCGCCGAGGGCTGGTGGGCACCTTACGCGGCGAAATATCGGCATACGATGTATTCCATGAGCAAAAGCTTCACCTCCACGGCGGTCGGATTTGCGGTCGCGGAAGGCAGGTTCAAGGTCAGCGATAAAGTCGTGAGCTTCTTCCCGGATGATTTGCCGGAAACGATCAGCGAGAACCTAGCCGCGCTCACGGTGAAAGACCTGCTCAGCATGGCGGTGGGCCATGGCAAGGATCCCACGCAGACAGTGGTGAAGTCGGAGAACTGGGTGAAGACCTTTCTCGCGCAGCCGATCAAGCACAAGCCCGGAACCTTCTTCGTGTACAACAGCGTCGCGACATACATGTGCTCGGCGATTGTGCAGAAGCTCACGGGTGAGAAGATTGTTGGCTATTTGAAGCCGCGGCTTTTCGATCCGCTCTTCATTAAGGAAGCTGTCTGGGAAACGTGTCCCATGGGCATCAATACAGGTGGTTGGGGGTTAAGCATTCCTACTGAAGCCATGGCCCGCTTTGGCCAGCTTTATCTTCAACGCGGCGAATGGAAGGGCAAACAGATCCTGCCGGCGGCCTGGGTGGAAGAAGCGACCACCTTCAAGGTGCAGCAGCCTGCTCCTGACAAGCCGACTCGTTCAAAAGAGACCAACGATTGGCAGCAGGGCTACTGTTATCAGTTCTGGCGCAGCCAGCACAACGGCTACCGTGGCGACGGTGCTTTTGGGCAGTTCACCCTGGTGATGCCGGAGCAAGACGCCGTGCTCGTTATGACCAGCGAAAGCAAGAACATGCAGGGCATGCTGGATGTGGTGTGGGAGCATCTGTTCCCCGCAATCAAACCGCAAGCACTGCCTCGTGACGAAGCAGCTTATGGCGAGCTCAAGACGAAGGTCGACTCTCTGAAGCTTGCGCTACCTGAGGGGAAAGCGACTTCAGAGTTAGCGGGAAAGATCAGCGGCAAGAAGTTTGCCATCACGGAGAACAGCCTTGGGATCACGGATGCCTCAATTTCATGCGGGGCGGAGAATCTTACGTTCACGGTGAAAGCTGCGGATCAGACTCATACGATCACGTGTAGCTTGGCGGAATGGGCACTTGGGGAAGCCGCTTTCCCGGGCACTCCTCCAAGGCTTATTTCCGGTGGTGCGCCAAAGGCTACGCCTGTGTCGAAGATCGCTGCCAATGCCACGTGGACGGAAGAGAAGACACTGACCCTGACATGGCGTTACATCGAGACGCCGCATCGCGATACGGTGACATGCCGCTTTGAAGGCGAAGGCGCTGAGTTGAAGCTCAAGATTGGATTCAAGAGTAGTATCGTCGCGATGAAGGACAAGGCGACGGATACGCGGCCGGAGTTGGTTGGGGTTGTTCGTGTATGAAACCGGCTGCCTAGTGCGGTTGGGCGTTTGAACTGGCGCGAAAAAGCGTCGAGTGGCGATGAGGCGTGATGCAATCGGCGATATTGCGTACTATCTAGTACGCAATCGCGGAAAAAGTGTGTTGTGAGTGATGGGAGAGCCAGCGAGAGGGTAAAACGCGGAGCGGCGAATGGGCATTGGTTAATGTGCCGGATGCGATGTTGATCGCAATACTTGACCGGGGCGGTTGGAGTCAATGAGAGACAACACGGTGAACTCCGCGCGTTGCGGCTGGCGCCGCCTTCCGAAAGCGGCGTCGTCTATGTCTTGGAGACTTATGCAGACTCCAGGAAGCGGCGTTTTAAGTGCTTCAAATAGGGCGTGGCATCGGTGGGTTTGCCGGTGGCGGCGCGCATGAGTTCCAGAGGGGCCAGGGTTGAGCCGGGCTGATGGACGTGTTTGCGAAGCCAGGCCAGAAGCGGGGCATATTGGGCCGATGCAGCGGCTTTCTGGATGCTTTTCTGCTTCATGGCGGTAGCGTGAAGCTGGGCGGCGTTGAGGTTGCCGAGGGTGTAGGTCGGGAAATAACCGAAGCCGCCCATGGACCAATGGATGTCCTGGAGGCATCCGCGCGCGTCATCGGGAGGAGTGCGGCCAAAGAGGGTTTTGAAATCATCATTCCAGGCTTCCGGCACTTCGGAGACTTGCAGCGTGCCGTTGAAGAGACGCCGCTCGATGCCGAAGCGCAGCATGATGTGCAGGTCATAGGTGGCCTCATCTGCTTCCACACGAATGAAGGAGAACTCGGCACGGTTCACGCCGAGGAGGAATTGATCGAGCTTGAGCTTCTTGAGATGCGGGAATAGTGCGACGGCCCGAGGAAACCAATGTTCCCAGAAAGTGCGGGAGCGTCCCACATGGTTTTCCCAAAGGCGCGATTGTGATTCGTGGATCCCGAGGGAGACAGCGGCGCCTGTGGGCAGCCCCCATTCTTCGCCCTTGAGTCCCTGCTCATACATGCCGTGACCGGCCTCATGCATGACTCCGAACAGCGATGAGAGGAAATCCTGTTCGTCGTATCGGGTTGTCAGGCGCACATCCCCCGGCCCAAAGCCGGAGCAGAAAGGATGCGTCGTTTTATCAATTCGGCCGGCCTGAAAATCGAATCCGATAGACTCCGCGACCTCGCGATTCAGGGTTTGCTGTTTCTCGACGGGGCACGGTCCCAACATCGACTTTACGGGCGGAGCATCTCGCTCAGACCGAGCTACGGCCGCCTGGGCGATCTTGGAGATGGCAGGTCTCAGCAGTTGAAACAGTTCCTCCACACCCTGCGCCGTGGCGCCGCGCTCATGATTGTCCAGGAGAGCGTCGTAGTCCTCGTTCTGCCCGCCCCAGCGGCTGGCGATGTCACGGGAGATGCCTACAAGCTTCTCGAGATGAGGCGCGAAATCCGCAAAACTCGACGCCGCCCGGGCTTTTGCCCAAGCCGCCTGTCCGAGCGAAACTGCACGACTTTGTTCCTCGACCAACTTCTTCGGCAAACGGATCGACTTGTTCAGTTCGCGCCGAAGCTGGGTGACATTGACTTGGATAGCGGATGTGGCATCGCCACCGGTCGCTTCCTTCTCAGCCTTTTCGAGGAGTGTCTGGTACTTTTTGGATACGAAGCACTCATGAGCATGACCGCTGAGATGGGCCAAAATGCGTGAGCGATGCTCCACGCCTTTCGGGGGCATGTAGGTTTCCTGATCCCAGTTCAGCACATGAGAGGCGCCATGCACCAGTGAGATATCGCGCGTAGCGGCGACGAGTTGATCGTAAGCAGAGGAAACGAGTGGCATAACGTTGTTGATGAAAATTGCGCGCACTCAAGAATGCGAGTGCATTCTCAAGACGGTTCTAGCTGAAGTGTTTTTTGGACGGCTTTATAGGAGACTTACTCTTTTTCGGCGAGCAGCTTCTCGACGTTCTCCTTCAGCCCAAGGCCCGCGGTGGTATTTACCACCATGCCCTTTTTGTCCACCAGCCACATCGTTGGTATCTCAGTGATCCCAAAGCGGGAAGAGATCGAATTCTCCCAACCTTTACCATCGAAATATTGCGGCCAGGTCATGCCTTTTTCCTTGGTGAAACTTTCCAACTTTTCTTTCTCCTGATCCAGCGAGATCCCAACAATCTCAAGCCCCTTGTCGTGCAGTTCTTTGTAAATGGCCAAGACTTCGGGAAGCTCTGCCACACAGGGACCGCACCATGTGGCCCAGAAATCGATTAGAACGACTTTCCCCTTCAGTTTTGAGATGTCCACTTCGGTTCCGTCGACCGCGGTGAATTTCAGCTCCAGGGGTTTGGTTTTAATCTCCGATGCGACCTTGAGCGAATTCTTATGCTTGATAATACCTTCATTCATCCGCTCTTTAGGGTATGTCAGCAAATGCGCTTCCGCCTTGACCAGCCACTCCTTTGCCTTCTCCTCAGATTGCCCGGATTCTTCCGCCCCCATCAGCACGTCGTAGGCACTTGCGGTAGCCTTGGTTTCCGGTTTGGCGTCTGCAGCGCTCACGATTTCCGACAGCGGTATGAACTTGTTAGGCGATACCACGCCGATATCTTTCCGCACATTCATGACAAGACCATCAAACAAGGCGGCATCCCATCGATCCGGATTGTCAGGCCCAGCTTTTAGCGCGGCTCCATAAGCAGCGTCGAATTCCACCAATCCGACTTTCAGCATGCCGAAAGCCTGGTCTCGGGACGTAGGCTGTGGCGTTGGGTTTTTGATCTTTTCGATGATCTCACTCACCTTCTTCCACTCTACCTCGCCGCTCGCAGCGGCGACGGCGAACGGCACGGCGTTGCCGAGGGACATCACTAAACAGAGCAGGAATGCACGATGCTGTTTCATGCGGATAAATTAGACTCCCCAAGCAATTTGCGATACGGCTTTATTGAAAATTGTGCGCGGCGTCATGGCATCTACTTGATCTGAGCTTTATTCCCAGATTTTGATCCAGGAAGGGGCGAACAGGCGCGCGGAAGCAAGCGCCGTTTGACGCAACCCATTCAGGTTTGTGAATCTTGGGAAGTACCCAAGGTTTGCGTCAGCGCGCAAAGCTCGCTACTTTAAGGCACACTCTCTCCACTGGCGGTTTTCGTCCCTCTCGAAATTCCACGCGCGCGCGGCCTCATAGCCCCCCTCCTGCCAGGTGTGCGCCTGTATCATAAGACGAGCGCCATCCCACTCGATGACATGAAAGCCATTGGGTTCGCCCTGCAGCCGATAGGAGGTGGCGGTGGATGCCACGGACAGCACACAGGATCTCGGTGTCGATCCCGGTAGAGAAATTGGCATCGCGTAGCTGAGATGAAAGTGGCCGGACAGGATCAGATCCACGCCGGCGTAATTGAGCGCGCCAAAGAGCGCCAGGCGATTGTCGATGAGGTGACGTTTCGTCCCCCCCGGTGGAGCAGCAGGCGGATGATGCACGGTCAGAACCCGAAGGCGATCTGCTGGCACGTGCTGGAAGCGGTCTCGCAGGCGCTTGAGCTGGCCGGCCCGCAACTGCCCGCGTGACCAGTCGAGATACCAGCCGCCCGGTCTTACAGAATTCATCCCAACGATCTCTGCATCCGGCAGGCTCACGGCGGGTTCCGTCTCCGGTGATACGACGTCGCGCCAGTCGCGCCAGGGCGTGTAAAAGCGCTGCCACAGGCGGACCCCATGCGGAATGTCATGATTTCCGGGAATGATCAGCTTGGGCGGTTTCAATCCATCGAGATACGCCTTGGCTTCCGCCATTTCCGCCGCGGTTCCATGTTGGGAAAGGTCGCCACTCACCACGACCCACTCTGGCGCCATGGCATCAATGGCCCTTCGCAGTCCCTCCGGCAGTCCTGCGGAGACCGCACCGAAATGCAAATCTGATATTTGAACGATCCGCATAGCCCCTACTCTGCTGTCTTTTCTGCTTCAGCGAGCTTTGCTTCTTCCGCCTTCTTCGCCTCCTCCGCCAGTCTCGGTGCCAGCACCCGGATCGCCTTTGGACGGAGGACCACCTTCAGCGGCAGCTTCAGTTTGGACAACTCTCCGTCCCGCATGACCGGCAAACGACGCTTCCTGCGAACAGCGATTTCCAATTCCTTGGCATGGAAGAAATGCATTTCCTTGTCCTGCTTCCATTTGCCGCGGACCCAACTAAAGAATGAGCGAAAGAGCCCCCACCGCGTTTTGTGCGATGACACATACACCGTGAGAAATCCCCCGTCTAAAGTCCCACGCTTGGGAATGAGTCCGAAGAAGTCTTCGTAATCGTTATTAGCAATGATCACCATGCGGCTTCGCTGCTGAACCTTGTTCCCGTTTTCATCCTGAAATGTCAGGTGCAAGGGAGGGAACGACGCCACAAAAGTAAAAATCTCCCGCAGAGATTTTAAGGATTTGATGATCCAACTGCCATGGTATTCCTCTCTTCCCATGGCGAGCGCCGGATAGAAGCCCAGCACCAGCACACAGAAATAGAGCTCCCCGTCCAGGTCCAGAAGATCCATTTCGCCCACCGGTGCGTCTAACAATGCCAGCGCGGCGGCTTCCCAATCAAGCGGCATCCCCATGTCCCGAGCCGCGAGGTTAAAAGTCCCCAGCGGCAGAATGCCCAGAGGCTTGCTCTGACCTGCCAATCTCGTCGCCGCCGAAGCGACGGTACCATCGCCGCCGCCAATGATGATCATGTCCGACGGCCCATTGATAGCCCTGTCCAGCGCTCCGAGGATTTCTGGTCCCGACACTGCTTCGATCTGGGGGGTGATCCCCTCTTTTTCAAAGAGCGCCTTGAGCCCCTCCACCACTTTCTCGGGACCAATGCCAGCGATGGTGCCGGAGTCGCGGTTTAACACGATGGCGGGGCTGTTCCACGGATGTGATGGCATAATGAGGGGAAGCGGACTGAGGCAGATGAGTGCGAGTTCTTCGCCCCATGATTCGCCCCACCTCCTTCAGCCGGTTGCCATGTTTGCCCAATACATCGACAATATGTAGCATGGGGTCACTTTCCAGATTGGAAGGTGTCCTGGGTGTATTTTTGTTTGGTGACTTCCGTGAATCCGGCCTGATAAACTTGGCATAGCAGCCAATCGTTGCCACTCCCATCGGCTTGCTTAGGCCAAAAGCATTCACCCAACTGTTTCGTAAGGAACTGATAAAGTTGGTCAACCTCAACTTTCTGATCTTTTCCAATTTTTAATTCAATCCAGCCCTGCTCCCAATTGGGACCTACATAGAGATTCCATTCGCCATTGAAATCGTATGGATCACGCGTGAAAGCAACAATGCGCTTCTTCCATACTAAATCGGTGGTGGGTGTAATTCGCTCAGAATACTCGACGATACAGGTAATGTTTTCCGATAGCTGGCCGCCTTTGACCTTTGCAGTGAATGTTATCGGCTTTGCCGATAAGATGCGAGTGCCTTTGAAGCTTTCCATCACTACTGAATCCATCTGCGGCAAAAGCGCTTGCCAATTTATAGCTGTGACCTGTTGTCCGCTCTCAACAACCTTTATTTGTATTGGCTCTTGGCCAAAGACAAACAAGCGGGTTGCATAGATGCCAAAGATTATCAGTGTCAGTTCGCGTGTCATGATAGCCGTTTTGATTCCGCTTGATTGCCGCCTAAGGATTCGCCCGACCACTTCCATCCGTGTGCTCGCATGCAAAAGATGTTCATGCTACGGTGACCCTGCCCCTCAAACCTCCGTCGGAAGCTCGAATGACTGCCGCTAGTTCTCCGATTTTATCTTCAAAACTATTAGCGCAACCAAAGCGGCGTGAGACAGGAACACAATCGTGCCCAATACGATTCCCACAATGGCATGCGCAAGCCCCTTCACTGTGGGAGTCTGCTTCCGTTTCTTCAGTCCCTTGATTCCAAAGATAATTGCCAGGATGGAAAGCAATCCGCCAAGGATTGGAATGAGGCTGAATACGCCCAGATAGTAGGATGCCAAAGCAGGCGGGTTCTTTGTCGGGATGATAGTAGTGACGAAGCTGTCATTGGCGGGCGGCGTCGTGCCAACTGCCATATACGGGGGAATGGCTGGTGGCGCTGCGGCGGCGCGATAGGGCGGCGGACTTGACGCTGTTGCTCTCACGCCAGGCAGCTGATGTGCGGGGATCCATTCCGGCAGACCTTCATACCAAGCCATCGCGGTGCTCGCAGGTATGGAGCCCTGGCCGATCATTTGATTTATCTCTTCTATCGAATAGGGACCGGTCGCCTTGCCGTTGCTGTGGATGTGAATCTGCATCATATGGGAGTGGGGACAGGGGCTTCGCGGGGGGCTTGGTAATTTGAGGACACAGGCGGAAGCTGCCTGCTGAGGTGGCGGCTGGGACATCCGCGCTCCTTCTCCGCTATTCGCGGAAGCCGTGGCGACGGTTGAAGTCGTCTTTAAAGTCAGTCGCTTTTGGCTTCAGGAAGTCCGGTAGGGTCATTGTGCCCGCATAGACTTCCACCACCCGATTCTCTTCTTCCTTATTGGTGCTGACCACATCGGTGGGGCCGTAGTCACCGCAGATGTCTGCATTCCGGTTCGTGAACTTCTTCAACAGTTCATCCACGGATTTCGCGCGTTCTTTGCTTATGCGGATGTTGCTGGCGACACTGCCTTTCTTGGAGGCATAACCGACGACAATGATCTGACATCCATCATTTTTGAGCAACTCTGCCACGGACGATTTCTTCAGCGCCTGTTTAAACGCGTCTGCTTGCGAGGTGGAAACTTCAACCTGCCCGTCCTTTTCAAAGAACACCGTGAAAACCTTTTCAGCCTTGGTGAGTCCGGCGACGACCATACGCAGGTTTTCGCGATCGGTGGGCGTGTAACGATCTGGAAGTTGGTCAATGCGATTCAAAAAGAAGTTTCGCATGCCATCATCGACTTCCTTCTCGGTGTCTGACGGAGGTTGTTGGGTGACCACGCCGCCGGGTCCAGGCAGAGGTTGAGTTGGGGGTGGGCTCCCCTCGGCCACTTTGAGGACGATTTCCTTCTCCTCCAACTCGCCCGAGGCATTCATGGCGGTCACCTTCACTTTGCTCTCCCCCGCTGTCTCTGGAGTGCCGACCAGGCTCCACTCCAGAACGCCCGAACTTGCTTTTTTGACGGACAATCCCTTGGGAAGGTTCTCCGCCGCGAGCTTGGCCGCTCCCGCCACAAAACTCGATTTACCCGTAATGGCTTTGCCCGCTTTCAATCCCAGTGAACTCAGGGTGGCGAGTTTCCACTCCAGTGGTTTGGCCTTGACGATGATCCGCATTTCCTGGGGAGCACTGCGTTCTTTTTCGCCTACGGCCACGAGCTTCACGACACTGATTTTGGCGCCCTCCTTCGCCTGTCCGCTGAGCTCGTAAGTATGCTTGGACGCCGAAAACAACTTCAAGCCAAAGAGAGTGGTAGCAGAGGCTGTCGCTGACTCGCTTCCGCTGTTCACGAAGACCAGGTCGTCTGGCAGACCTTCCACTTCCAGCACGCCATGGGTCACCTCCACGGTGTAACCTTCATCCACTTCATTGCCTTCGGTGAGCATGAGTTCGGTCTTGGCCAAAGCCAGTGTGGGAGTCTGGTCACGGAGCAAGAACCACCAGGCAGCGGCGGCGGCGGCCGCGAGAAAGAGCATGAAGGCACATAGCAATACCAGGATCACTCCGATTTTGACTCCGGAGCTGCTCTTCTTTGCAGGATGAGGCGCTTGCTTGCGCGCGATGACTTCGTCGTCCGATGCCTTGAGTTGAGGCGGTGGGGAAGCCGGTGCGGCATGGGGCATTCCAGGCTGCGGTTCCACAGAAGCCGGTGCCACCGGATTGGATCCTGGGCGCTGCCACAGATTGGTCATCTCCTCCTCGCGCTTCCATGCACCAGAATTAGAGGCGGGCATGATGGGTATCGGGACTGCGGGTCCTTCTGGAGTAGGTTGTAGATGCACCGTAGAGGCCGCAGATCCTGCACCGCCCGTGGGTACAATTCCAAATCCATGCAACGCTTCATCAACGCTGGACCGGTAATCAAAAAACTCTGACTGGCCGCTCTGCACGACATAACTCCACAAGTTTTGAGAGAACCCGGCCAACGGCAGGCGCGCCAGTCCGACGCTAGTCAACCGGCGTTGCAACGTCACCAGCGAGAGCAGGCCATTGCCATCCATGCCGGTCACTTCTGAACCGTCCACCACTACTTTTCCAGCATTGAGCAGTTGTTCACGGAAGTATGCCAGCAGTTGCGCGCCCTCTGCTTCATCCAGCATGCCCAGGATTTTTGCGACCGTGATACCTTGAACTGAATGAATCTCCGTGGGCATGGCGAAAGGCGATGTGCGGCGACTATATGAGACAAGTGTGGCTAGTGTAAACCGGCGAAATCACAGAAGCCTGCAAAAAAATGGCCTGCCTCAGCCCACCCAGTCGGTGCGCCCAACGTGCTTCACCACGGCGATGGTCACGTTGTCCTGCTTGGGAAACGCTCTCTTGTGGATGATTCCTGCGAGGGTCTCCACGACCTGATTCGCTGTGATACCAGCGACGGAGAAGACGCGCTCGATCTCATCGTCAGACAGGGTCAAGATGCCATCGCTCGCTGCCAGCAACCAGTCGCCTTCCGACCACTGGAACTGTTGCTCGTCGATGACGGGTATGGGCGCGCCGGTTAGGGCGGAGAAGAGGGCATTGTTGGCATTGCCCATGGTGCCGTTCTGCCGGAAGGAATGGTCCTCATTGCGCCGCACCAGTTTTCCCGCCTCGATGTGCAGAAGCAGACTGTCACCCGCGCTCACCCACTCGAAATAGACCGGGGTTACATGGAGACCAATGAGTGTGGTGGCCACGGAGGCATCTTCCCAAGTCTGCGGAGCCACTTCACAGATTTCGCTCACCTGGCGATTGGCCGCTTCCATGGCCTCCCTCAATCTTTCCCCGTTTCTTAACTTCGAGGAAAAATAGGTCTGCATGAAACCCTCTACGGCGATCTTGCTGGCAGTGCCGCCAGACTCCATCCCGCCAGCGCCATCGGCCACCGCGAGGACGAGGCCCGGCTCTTCGCGATCTTTTGGCTCTGTCGGACAAAAAGCGTAGTAATCCTGCTGATACTCACGGCTTCCGCGCAATCGAATGCCGGCAAAATCTCTCTCAACCCTCATGCTTCCTGCCAGTCAAAATGTGAACCGCAAAAGGGTACCAGCACAAGCTCGGTTTCTCCGAGCCTAATGGTATCCTGCGGCGTGAGCGGCAGTACTTGAAGCACGGGTTTGCCATTGAGATAAGCCAGCGCGCTACTCGTCCCCTGCGAAATATAGAAGCTCCTACCGACGCCGTCATAGGTCACCGCCACGTGTTTGTCCCGGGAGATGCCGTGGTCGCCGAAGCGCAGCGGGATGCGCTGGTCGTCGCCGCGTCCGACAAAATGCACGCCATAACCCAAGGCGAAAGAATTGCCGCGGCCAGGGCCCTTCATGATGACTAGCCATCCCGTGACGGGACCAGCCTGGGGAGTTGCGGGCAGGTTCATGGGAACGGAAGCGGGAGCGGGAGCGGGAGCGGCAGACTCAGTACCATCCGTAGCCTTGGGGCGACGGAACAGGACGGTGGCGCCCGCTTCTTCATCGGGATCATTGGAACTGACGACGGGCGGGGTGGTCGCTGGCGTCACTGTGGGAGGTTCAAGGCGCTGCGATGGCGTGGTGATGTGTACGGTCGGAGCTTCGCTACTCACTGTCGGAGGCGAAGTCTTCGGTTTGAAGGAAAACTCGGTGGGAGGTTCCGGTGCGGGTTGAGGTTGCTTTGGGCGAGTAACTCGTGTGGTTTCTTCCTCGTCCTCGTCCACGATGCCTCCCACATCCCCTCGCAGGGCTGCGGCCAGGTTCGTCACATCATCGTCGCTGATCGTCGCAGGACCCTGTCCGGCGATCCGTGTGGGATCTTCCGGACCAGCCACGGCAGGGGGCGCTGGTGCGGGTGTGAATGGAATGACCGGGGGGCCGGATGGTTTCGGTCGAGCCATGAGACGCGTGGCGGCTTCATCCGTATCTGGCGATGGTGCGGAAGGCTGCGCAGGCGGAACCCCCTGCACAGGCGGCAGCGGGGGTGGTCCCGTCGGCCGGGTAGAGTCAGGCAAAGGAGCGCGGCTGCGCAGGATGCGGGTACGGTCTTCGTTCATGCCTCGAGAGATTGCGCTCGGTAAGGGCTAAGCCGCTTCCATAGAATCAAAAGCTCGGATGACAAGCAATTTGCGATAGGCGGCGGGAAAAACACTTTGCACACCTCTGGTTTGCTTGTCAAAGGAACGGCGCACCCTACGTTTGCTTGATGAAGATGTTAATTGGACGCGCGCCGGATTGTGATCTGGTCGTCAATCACGCCTGCGTCTCCTCCAAACACGCTTCCATGCAGCGTGGTCCGGATGGAGTGGTCATTCTGCGGGACGAGGGCAGTTCCAACGGCACTTTCCTGAATCAGCCCTCCTATGAGATCAGGGAGACGTCGCTGAATGACGACGACATTATCTTTCTCTCCGAAGAGTATAAGATCCCGGGCAGCCTGCTGCTGAAGAAATTTGCGGTCTGGGAAGCCAGCGGTGGCACCCACCGTTCGGCCATCGCGCTGGGGCAGGTCCACCGCTATACGGACAATACCATCACGATCGGCAGTGCCGCGGGGAATCTTCTGGTTCTCCCCTATCTGAACGTCTGGCCCCAGCATGCGATCATTCACCGCTCATCGCAGGGAGGCTACATCCTCCAGGATTTGGGCGGAGGTTGCATGGTTAATGGCGCCCGCCTCGTCTCCAGCAGCGTGGTGCTGCAGCCGAACGATGCCGTGGAACTCGGCGGGGTGGTCATTTCCACCAGCTTCGATCCGGCCTGCGGGGCCATCACTATCGGCGCGGAACGCCGGGGATTTTACCTCACGGCCAAGGACGTCACTTTCACGGTCCCTGGCAAGACAGGTCCACGTGCTCTGCTGGATCAGGTTAACTTCTCCGTGCTGCCCGGGGAGTTTGTGGGTCTGCTGGGACCGTCCGGTTGCGGCAAGACCACACTGCTCACCTGCATGAGCGGGGTCGTGAAAACGCAGGGCGTCTATTATAATGGCATGCCGCTGGAGGAGTACGCTTCTGCCAATGCCATCGGCTATGTACCGCAGGATGATGTGCTCTATCCAGAACTGACCGTTCGCGAGACGCTATACAATTCTGCCCGGCTCCGGCTTAATTCCCACACCTCCGACGAGCGTATCCTTGCGAAGATCGATGAGGTTTGCGAAATGCTGGGGCTCATCGATCGGCGCTCGGGTCTTGATCTGCGCGATACGCTGATCGGTTCCCCGGATCGGAAAACGCTTTCTGGCGGCCAGAAGAAGCGGGTGAATCTGGCGATGGAGCTCCTCACGGATCCCTTGGTGCTCTTCCTGGATGAGCCTACCTCCGGCCTCTCCAGTCAGGACACGCGGGTGGTCATGGAATGCTTGCGCCGTCTGGCGGATGAGAAAGGCATCGCCATCATCATCACAATTCACCAGCCGTCCTTGCGCGTTTATAAGCTGCTGGATCACACGCTTTATCTGAAGTCCGGCAAGCTGGCTTACTTCGGTCCGGCCTATCCTGACTCCGTGCTGCACTTCGTGCGCCCGGCCGTGGATTCCGCCGGGGCGGATGAAGTCATGGAAATGGTGGATGAGACCGATGCTGAGACGTTGCGGACCGCCTACCAGCGGACGCGTTACTTCCAGAAATACGTCAAACAGCGCGAGGAACTGGTGGTGTCCCTGACGCGCGGTGGGGACCTCGCGGTGCCGCGACACATCGCCCCACTGAATCGCGTTAGTCAGACGATCCGTCTTCTTCTCCGGCAACTGAAGCGGCGTTCGCGGGATCTGACGTCGTTGGCCATACAGATTGGTCAGGCGCCTGCGCTGGGTCTGCTGGCCGGGTTCGCGTTTGAGACGGAGCGCATGAACAGCCCACTCTTCCTCCTGACGTTTATCGCCCTCTGGTTTGGCGCGAATGCCACGGCGCGGGAACTCGTCAGCGAGCGTGTCCTTTTCAAACGCGAAAAACGCGGCGGGACCTCCAGTGCGGCGCTGCTCATCGCCAAGATGTCTCAGCATGGTCTCATGTTGTTTGTGCAATGCCTGCTCCTGCTGCTGACAGTGCATATGGTCATCGAACTGGATCTGAATCTCCTGATGGGGCTCATCGTACTGTGGCTCTGCGGTATGTGCGGCGCCGCCATCGGTCTTCTCATCAGCGGTCTGGCCCGCACGGAGATCGCGGCGACCGCTGCCACGCCACTGGTGCTTATCCCGCTGATCCTTTTCGGCGGTTATCTGACTCTCTATGATGACATGCCCAAGCCCATCAAGGCGCTGAGCCAGTTCATGCCTTCCCGCTGGGGATACGAGGCGCTCGTGAATGCCGAAAAGCTCAATCACAAGACCCGCAAGCACGAGTTGGAAGATCCCCTCGGTGTGAAACGTTTTCTGGAATTCAGCCAACCCAAGTCAGGCCGTCTTACCAACAATGACCGGCGTTTCGCGATCTGGAAATGCATCTTTGTACTCACCGGAGGCACCCTGCTTCTCGCGGCCGCCACCTGGATTACGCTGAAACGCCAGAATTGAAGACTGGCTCGGCCCGTGCTTTGATGCTCTGCCGACTGCAACCATGACTCCGCCCAAACTTGCCTTCACACTGCTCCTGTGGCTGCTGGGCTCGGCGCTGGCCGGTGCGCTCAGTCCGGAGCAGACCGAGAAGATGGAGAAAGGCGTCTTCCGTATCTTCAACTACCAGAAGACCGCAGGCGTCATCGGCTTCGGCACCGGATTTCTCATCAACGATCAATCGACGATCGTGACGAATTACCACGTGGTGGATAACGCCATTAAGTTGTTTATCGTCCGGCAGATTGGCAATCAGATCAAGGTCTGGCCTGCGGAGATCATTTATGTCAGCGGGCTCAAGGACATCGCGCTGTTGAACGCCCCGGGCGTGGAGGGCGAACCCTTCCTTCTCGAACAAAAGGGCGGCCGCAAAGGCGAAGATGTCTATGCCGTTGGCTTCCCCGGTCAGGCGGATAACTCCCGGGAAATGGATTCCTTCCTCGCGGCGCTCAAAGCGGCGAGCTGGGGGAATATTCCTCTCTCGGACAATTACGAAAACATCACCCGTAGCACGGTAAAGCGCGGAAACATCGAGGATGTCCGCATGGCAGACTGGGGTTACCCGGATGTGTCAGGGAGAGCTCTCGGCATCTTGCATAACGCCCCGCAGACCAGTGGAAACAGCGGTGGCCCTCTCTTCAACGACAATCTCCATATCGTCGGCATCAACACCTGGATCCGGGGAGAGGGCGCCACCAGCACCGACAGCGGGAAGAAGGTGCAACTGGGCAATGTCATGCGCGCCTCCCTTTCCGTGACCGAATTGATTGGGCTGCTGAACGAACGCCGCGTTCCTTACCAGAGCACCGGGCTAAACCTCACTCAGAATTCCGGCCCGAACACCAACTCTCAGCTGAGCAAGCCGGATACATCCCGCAGCCTCATCCCGACGCCGATTGATAACAGCAAGGGTAACCCGGGCTCGAATAACAGTTCATCGGATAACAGCGAAGTAGAAGAGGAAAAAGATAAGGGCTTCAGCACAAGGACGTGGATTTTCATCGCCGTGCTCGGCCTTGGCATCACTTCGGCAGCGATGATCGGAATCATCCTGCTTCTCACGAAAAAGAAGGGGGACGGCCCTACCACGAGTCCCCTTTTCACGCCGAACACCCCCGGCGCGGCGGCAAGGCCTGGGATCGGGATCGCGCAAGCCAAGCAACCTCCGCCACGGTCGCTCGCCTCGCTTGCGCCAGCGCCAAGTCCTTCGCCTTCGCCCGCTCCGGTGTCCACACCTCCGCCCAATCATTCCCCGAATCCCCAACGAGCTTCTCTTCCTCGGCCTACGCCTTCGCCGACACCTACGCCCTCGCCTTCTCCAACTCCGGCAGCGGTTCCGCCCCCTACCCTGACCTGGGCTCTGGCTGGCAAGGACCTTGAGGGAAAGACGCATCGCCTCACGCTGGATTCGACCATGTTTGCACGGAAGCAGGGCAAGATCGTCATCGGCCGCAGCGCCAGTCATGCGGACCTGGCGGTTGAGAACACCAGCATGTCACGCGCTCATGCCGAAATCAGGCTGCGAAACGGCAAACTCCATGTCGTGGACTTGCACTCTTCGAACGGCTCCAAAGTGAACCGCACGCCTCTCGCTCCCAATTCTGAGAGCGCCGCACTCCGGTCTGGAGATTGCGTGGAGTTCGGCGAAGTGTCCCTAACCTTTAACGAGTCTGCTCCTCGCTAACCATTTCTTCAATCATTCATGAGCGACGGTGAATTCAGTGACCTGCCCATTGGTGACATCCTTTCCGGAAGGTATCGCATCGACATGACATTGGGCCGCGGTGGCTTCGGCGTTACGTATCGGGCATTCGATACCAAACTGGAGCGGACCGTCGCCATCAAGGAACTGCTGCCGCTGGATTTCGCCTGCCGAGACTCCACCCGAACCGTGGTGCCACGCCATGAGGAACATCGAGATGACCTGGAGTGGGCTCGCGCCCGCTTTTTGGATGAAGCCAAGGTGCTCGCTCAGTTTAACCATCCTTCCATCGTCAGCATCTTCGATCACTTCGCGGAGAACGGCACGGCCTACCTTGTCATGCCCTTCGTCGAGGGCCGTCCGCTGACGGCAGTGCTGAGAGAGCGCCGCCCCTTCGAGATGAAGGATATCAAGTCCCTGCTGCTGCCCGTCCTGGAAGGTCTGCGTCAGGTTCATGCCGTCGGGATCCTGCATCGAGACATCAAGCCCGATAACATCTACGTCACCTCGGATAACAAACCCGTTCTTCTCGACTTCGGCGCCGCCCGCAAGGCTATCGGCTCGCATGCCAGTGAAGTGACCACCATCGGCACTGCCAGTTACTCGCCCATTGAGCAATCTGAAGGCAGCGGGAACCTCGGACCCTGGACGGACATCTACGCCATGGCCGGGGTCTTTTACAAGGCTCTTACCGGGAGCCTGCCGCCCAATGCCGCCGCCCGGTCACGAGTGGATTCCTATCAGTCGCTGGTCGGCAAAGTGACACACGTCCCGCAGTCCCTAACAGCGGCCGTGGACTGGGGACTGGCTTTTCATGAGATCCATCGTCCGCAGTCCGTGGACGCCTGGCTGGAAGCGATGGGAGTCGATGAAAACTCGCCATCGCGGGTGCCGGTGCCACCGATCCCGACGCCGGGTTCGGCTGGGCCGCCCAAGCTTCCCACCACCCCAGGGGCTGCCTTTCAGCCTTCGCAAAAGAAATCTGGCGGCAAAGGTATGCCCATCGCGATTGGAGCTGTCGTTGTGGCGGTCCTGGCGGGAGGCGCGTTCCTGCTTTCGGAAATGTCCGGTTCCTCTGACGAAGACATTTCCGATAGCGGCAACACACCTGACAAGCCAAAGGTGGCGGAGAACACCAATACTGACAAACCGACTCCGCCAACACCAACCCACACACCTGCGCCCGGACCCGCTCCGACTCCTGTCCCAAGTCAGGCTTCGACGCAGACGCCTACTCCCACTCCTGAGCCCGGGCCAGTTTCCAATACAGATCCTCCATCCGTTCCGGGTCCGTCTTCCATGCCCAGCCCCGGACAGGCGCTGTCATCCGTCACTTCCAATCCAACCACACTTGGTCCTGACCCCACGGCCCCGTCTCATTCGCCGGGGCAGCAGGTGGCGCGCTTCACTCTCCCCGCAGGCTCTCAGCCTGGCGAGAGGAAGGACATCAAGGTCGTCCCCAACATCGAGATGCGCTTTCACTGGTGCCCACCCGGCGCCTTCACCATGGGCAACAGCATGGAAGAGGTGGCGGCACTTAAAACAACTTTTCCAGACCAAAAAGCTATCACGGCTGCTCAGGCCCATGGTGTCACCTTGAGCAAAGGATTCTGGATAGCCTCCTATGAGGTGACGGAGGCAGAATATGCAGCGATCAACGCAGCCGTGAATGGCGGAATGCTTGCCCCGGTGAAAGCAGAGGACTCGCCTCGAAGCACCCTGCCGAAGTCTGGAATCAGTTGGGTAGAGTGCACCTCATTGTTGGAAGGTCTCAACGCCAAGGCTGCTCTCACCGCATGGCAGATTCGCCTGCCAACGGAAGCGGAGTGGGAATACGCCTGCCGGGCTGGAAAATCCTCCCCGTACAACTTTGGCCTCGGTCTCAATGGCACCCAGGCCAACTGCGAAGGCAACCGGCCCTTTTCCCTCAACACCATCACCCCTGGCAAATACAATGGACGGGTGCTGGCGGGCGGCTCCTTTCCACCCAGTGACTGGGGTCTCTATGACATGCACGGAAACCTCGCCGAATGGTGTTTGGATCGTTATGCCGAGGCCTATCTTCCTGGCAACGCGAACGATCCCATCGGTCCGACGACCGGAACTGATCGAGTCATCCGTGGTGGCTCCTGGGAGTCTTCGGCGCGCAACTGCCGGTCCGCCTCACGCAGCAGCAGCAGGCCTACCGAAGGCGCCGATACCATTGGCTTCCGCTTCGTCATTTCTCAACTGGTAGTGCCTGCTTCAGCCACCCCTTAGCAGGAGTTTTGTCACAAAGGCACGCTGACGCACAAACAAATGAGCATCTCTTCCATTCGCACTCGCCTTTCTTCCTTCATCAACGGAACACAACCAGACGCCATTCCCCCCATACCCAAACTTATGCTTCGCAACATCCCGGCCCGCGCGGTAGCGGCCCTATCCCCCCTCCTCATCGTCTCCGCGGCGATGAGTCAGGCCCCGACCGGCCTGCCCATGACCCGTCAGGTCACCATTCCGGTGCTCGTGGCGATCACCCCCAAAGGTGAAAAGATCGCCAGTGACGGCGCCATTCTTCCTGTGAGGCTCACCTTGGAAGACAACACACGCCGCATCCCCACTGTCATTGTGAAGATCGGCAATGACGATGCCAATGCCCAGAGCACCTGGAATGCCTCTGCCTTCATGGCTGCCTTCGCCGCCGCGCGCGAGACGAAGCACCGCATGATCGAGTACTCCTATTTTGCGGATGCTCCTCCCGGAAACATCGACGGCCCTTCCGCCGGGATGTTCTTCAGCGCCGCTTACCTGGCCCTGATCAACGGAGCCGAGATCAAATCCGACCGCGCCATGACCGGCACCGTCAATCCTGACGGCACCGTAGGACCTGTGGGCGGCATCCCGCACAAACTCCTTGCCGCGAAAAAAGGCGGTATTACGAAGTTTGGATACCCCGTGGGTCAGAAACTTGAATTCTCCCAGCAGGAGCAAAAGTATGTCGATATCGCTTTCCGCTGTCGGCAGTTGGGCATCGAGCCTGTGGAACTGCGCGACATCAATGATGCTTACTACCTCCTGACCGACCAGAAGACCGGCAACGAGATTGCCAGCATCGCTCCCCTGCCCCCTAATCTGCCTCAGCCGGTGGCGGACAAGGTACGCGCCGCTTTCATGCGTTCCCGTCAGGCTTGCGAATCCAAATACCAACAAGTCGTCGAGCTCTACAACAACAGTGGCAAGCTTCCCGAACTCCGTGACGCGGACATCCGTGCGACGATGGGCTATGCGGAGGAGTTTTATGATACCGCGACACTCTCGTTCAAGGCAGGATCCATTCCCGCTGCTTACATGCAGACACTGAGTTCGCTCGCCATGTGCGAAGCCGCGGAAACCGAAATCAAAGCGGTGCGTGAGACCACGGGCAAAGCTCCCCTTAAGACGAAGCTCAACGCCTCCGTGAATGTGCTGGTCAACATCCAGAAGACCGTGCAGCAGGCTCGTGAAGCGCTGGAACTTACCATTCAGGCGAATCTGACGGCGCAGGCACTTGTGCCTCGTGTGGAATCCCTCAGCGCCTACATCAATCTGCGCGAAGGTTTCTCCTTGGAACTGGCTGGTGACAGCCTCGTCAATGAGGCCATCATCCAGGCCCAAAACGTTGCCTCCAAGAGCGGCGCCATGCCAGCCGGCTATCTGGAATGCATTTCCAAGGCTTGTCTCTATTATGCTCAGGCGAAGACCCGCTACCAGACTTCGCAGGACTACTACAGCACGCTCTCCCCTCGCGCTGCCAGTGAAGATGTGGTCCTGAACCTGACTCCTGAGTTCGAGCAATCCATCGGCGACGCCTACACCATGGGTGCCCGCTCCAGCCTCACCTTCCTCGACGCGGTGACTCGCGAGCGCTGGAAACAGGAAGTGAAACAGCAGCTTGAAGCCAAGCAAATCGCCGGTGGCTTCCAGGCCGACTTCGCGGATAAGTCCGAATCCGTCAGCCTGGTGGATGGTTCGTATCTGCCGAACCGGATCGCCGCGAACTACGATCAAAATGCCATCACGGAAAAGTCCGCACTGGAAGGCCTGACCGGCGCCCGCGCGGTGTTCCAAACGGACACCTCCAGTAACCTTGCCTCCTTCGGCAGTGGGGCAGCTTCCTACCTCGGCCTGTCCGCGCTGGTGCTGCAATATTACAACTACGGCAGCCCGCAGATGATGACCTATTCCCGTTCCTTCGGCACGTTCATCGATTTGGCCCGCACCAAGGCCCTGGACTCCGCCCGGAAGGTGGAAGAAGCCATGGCGAAGGAGATCGGCGCCACGCCCGTCCCCCGCACGGACTCCCTCCTGCCTGCCGCGATACTGCTCAATCTGGAACTCGCCGACTGCCTCCGCTACGGCTCGTATAGCGACAAGCTCCAAAGCATGAAAGTGTACTGGCGTGTGTCCATCCTGTGCGATCTGTCCATGGACATGATCCGCCAGAGCAAGGGTTAAGAGATTATAGTTTAGCCTAACAGTTAGTAGCAGCCAAACGGTGATGACCCGTTTGGCTGTTTTATTGAGCGCCAATGCCTAAAGGACGGTAGACGCCGTAGGATGAGCTTCCAAGCTCGTCTGGCCACACCCCACGCTGTTTAAATCCCTAAAACAAATCCTCCTCCAGGTTTTCATACAGGGAAACTCCTTACCCCACCACGAATGCTGCTACTGAAGTGCCATTCCCACACATAAGGATGAAGCAATGCACCCACGTAGCCTAGCCACGCGGGGGGAGCCGCGCGAGTTTGGAAACTCGTGCTACGGCATCGGGAAACTCTCTTAGTTGAAGTTGATTACCTTGTCTTGCCCTCACTTCTCCCACCCCGCCCAATTGCCCTCAAACACCACGGCCTTTCCTTCATTGCCCTGCCCGCCTTCCACGCCATTTCCCAAGACATTTCCCTTCACCCAATTCTTCTCCCCGCCCTCGACCTTTAACGAAACAGCCCCCTTCTTTGCCTCGCCTTCGCGCTCATCATCGATGACGCAATTCGACACCACGCAGCGTTTGCAGTCTTTGAGCCATAGCCCTATGCCGTCACTATCCAGAATGCTGCAATCACTCACCGTGCAGCGTTCACATCCGTCCAGCACCACGGCAGCCTGCTGACCCCAGACGCCTTTGATCAAGGCGCCGTTGAGCTTCACGTCTTTGCATTTGCGCAGCACGATCCCGTTTTTCTCCTTCGCCCAGTTCCCATTCACGACATAGCGTGGATTACGGTCGAAATCATTCGGGCCAATCACGATGGCCTGACAGTTCTCCAGCAAGAGGTCCTGTTCGAAACCTTCCCAAAAGGTGTTGCCCACGATGCTTACGCCTCGTGCATGATCGAGGTGAATGTTCGTCATCACATCGCTGAACACATTTCCCGTGATGGTGATATGCCCCTCCTGAGTGTCTGTGGCTTTCTTTACTGAGGTGATCCCTTTGCCCAGCACACGGATGTTCGCGCTGCCCGGAGATTTGCTGTTGTGCTGAATGGTGCAGCCGGTGATGGCCACCTCCGCCGTACTCCCGCCTGTGCAATCGATCAGAACATTGGCCGTCTCCGGCACATCGGGCGTCATGTTGCTCTCGATGTCGCAGGTGCCGATGTGCACATTTCGCACTTCGCCACCGCGGAAGACAATGCCACCACCTTTGTTGTAGCTGATGTGGCTGCCCACGATATTGCTCTGGTGCAGGTTCACCTGATCGTAAAAGATGCCGCAGCCGGTGTTTTCATAGATGTGGCAGTTGCTCACGAGGATGTTCCGGTCGCGCTTCGTGAGGTGGATACCATGCCGGAGCCGCGAGAGGCGGGTATCGAGGATGGTGAGTTGCATCACGCCGGTGGCCTGAATGCCATCAGATTCGACGATTTCTCCCGGCTTCGCGTCCTTTCCCTGGCCCCCGCTGGGTCCCACGATCTCCAATCCACGCACCATGGGCATGCGTTCTTTTTCCCAGACACCGGGCTTGAAGGAGTCCGGCCCCGCTGAGCCCTCATGTGTGCCGATGAAATGAAACGCGGCACCCTTCCCCTCCATCAAAATACGCGCGGTGCCGTCGCCGATCAGAGAGACAAATCCTGTCTCTGCCAGCGGGATCTCGATACTGCGCGTCAGGCGATACACGCCTTTGGGGAACACCACACTCCCCTGCCCGCTGTGGATGGCTTTCACGATCGCCTCCGTATCATCCGCTTTGCCATCACCCACTGCTCCGAATTGCCGCACCGTCAGGCCGCCACCATCTTTTGCCGCCGCCTCCGTCGGCTTGTCCTGCGCCCACAATCCTCCCGCCAAAACTACTCCAAGAGCCACCACAGCCCGGGAAACTCGCGCGAAGTGAGGAAAAAGTGTCATCCGCACACTACGCGGTTACAGATTCCAGCTTGCATCCTTCTTGCATAAGCTACTATGCCGACCCGCTTTATGGCTACCGCCGATGACATCATCCTCGAAGCCCGCGACCTCACTCGTGTCTTCGACGACGTGACCGTCCTGGACCGCTTCAACTTCCAGCTACACAAGGGCGAAGTGCTCGGACTCCTCGGCGCGAATGGCGCAGGGAAGACCACTGCCATGAACATGCTGCTGGGTCTCACCACGCCCACATCCGGCAGCATCTACGCCTTTGGCCTGGACCTGCAGAGCCACCGCATTCCCATTCTGCGCCGGACGAATTTTTCCTCCGCCTACACGGCCCTGCCGGGAAACCTCCTAGTCTGGCAGAATCTCCTCGTCTTCGCCGGCATCTACGGCGTCCCGAATGCTAAAAAGAAGATTCAGGAACTGCTGGAGCTTTTTGAGATCGCCGATCTCCGGAAGCGCGTCACCGGCCAGCTTTCCGCCGGGGAAAGCACCCGCGTGAATCTCTGTAAGTCTCTGCTCAACGACCCGGATCTGCTCCTGCTCGACGAACCGACCGCCAGTTTGGACCCCGATATCGCGGACAAGGTTCGCAAGACCATTCGCAAAGTGCAGTCCGAGCGCGGCATCAGCATCCTCTACACCTCTCACAACATGCGGGACATCGAGGAAGTGTGCGACCGTGTCATCTTCCTGCACAAAGGCAAGATCGTCGCCGAAGGCACGCCGTCGGACATCGTTAGCCGATCCGAGCAGTCCAATCTGGAAGACGTCTTTATCAAGATTGCCCGCAGTGGTGAAATCGAAGACCCTGCTGCGCCCGCCAAGACGGAAAACATCGCCAAACCCTAAGCGCTGTGAATAACCACGACCCAGCATACCTGGCGACCATCTGGAGTGCGGTAGCTTGCTACCGCTTTGTGGTTGGAGGAGCTTGCTCCGACGGGGCGCGGAGTCCGGCACGCCCGCCATGGTTTCCCAGCCGACCACCCCATCCCGGCTAACCACGTATTCTCTTTCTCTTAGTCTCCCCGTCCTAGTCATGAACCCCCGCGTCGTAAGCTACCTGGTCCTGCGTTATCTGTTCCTCTACACGAGGACGCCGATGCGGCTCGTTGAGCTGATTTTCTGGCCTATCGTGGAACTCCTCATCTGGGGTTACCTCACCATGTTCATCAAGGAGAACTCCACCGGAGATCTGCCCAAGTTAATTACGGGCCTACTGGGCGGCATGATTCTCTGGGACGTCATCTTCCGAGCCCAACAAGGTGTTGCGATTAGCTTTCTGGAGGACGTGTGGACGCGTAATCTGCTCAATGTCTTTGTGGCCCCTGTACGGACGGTCGAATACCTCGCCGCGACCTTCACGATTGGCTTTGTCCGCATCATCATCACGGTGCTGATCCTCTCCGGCCTGGCCTTTGCGTTCTACAAGTTCAGCGTCTTCCAGATGAGCTGGGCCATCATTCCGTTTTTTGGCAATCTCCTCGTTACCGGTTGGGCGCTCGGCATGATCTCGACCGCTCTCATCCTTCGCTGGGGTCAGGCCGCTGAATCTCTCGCCTGGGCCGTC
This sequence comes from Phragmitibacter sp., assembly GCA_965284365.1. Lineage (GTDB taxonomy): Bacteria > Verrucomicrobiota > Verrucomicrobiia > Verrucomicrobiales > Verrucomicrobiaceae > Phragmitibacter. The sequence goes on along the minus strand of OZ260079.1, from coordinate 4,230,708 downwards.
CCCTTCTTCATTCAACCATTCACGGCCGTTTTCTACCCCGTCGCCTCGATCAAGCCGGACTGGGTTCAGGGTATCGCCTGGTCTCTTCCTTCCACGCATGTGTTTGAAGGCATGCGCGCCATGCTCAAGGACGGCACTTTCCTCTGGGACCACTTCTGGTACGCCTGTGCACTGAATGTGGTGTTCCTTAGTATCGCAGGTGGGATCTTTGTCTGGATGCTGCGGTTGACGCAGCGGCGTGGATTGCTGACGAAGTTTGCGACGCAGTAGGCGTGGCAATTGGCTGCGGCGACTTCTCAGGTTTAAGCTTTCGCCTGCTTGCTCGAAGTGTCGAACGCCGCTTCGAAGCCCTCATAGCTGCTCTCGAACTCCTGGTTGGCTTGAAACAACTCCGTGCCCTTGGTCAGGTCATCCAGCGAAATTTGCCGCGTGCTTTCAAAATCTTCTGCGGCTGCCGAGTCACCGCACTCCCTTGTTGCCTTGGCCAGACGCGCTACGGCTTTGGAATAGCGGTAAACTGCCGTTTGCAATTCCCTGGGAAAATGGCGTCGATTCAAAATCAGGAATTCATTCAACACGATCTCAATGGCTGATAGCCCCACCCATTCGTCGTCAGAGAGTTTGTTCCTGCAGGCCTCACGGTAGCGAAGTTCCAGATCGGTAGCCATTTGCCAGAGCGACTCATGGGCGGACTCCCTGGATTGCAACGGCATGGCGCGAGGTCGAGACTCGGCACGCTCTTCACGGCAAAATTCTGAAACGGCTTGCGCATAGACGAGCGGAGATTTTTCGCTCGAAATAGGTGGCAGTGCCGGGCAATGCACCGTTGCCAGAAAGTAGTCAAATTGCCCCGTGGGTTGGGCACTTTCCGGCCGCAGCGCCACCAATGGCCGCCGATACTTGATGGCCCGCTCCACTTCCCTCAGAACGTGTGGCGAAGCATTGGCCGCTTCCGTAAAGACAATCGCCACACACCGCGACTTTTCGATGGCCGTCAGGATCTCTGAAGCATAGCTCGAACCGATGGGAATATCGCGCGGGGCAATCCAACACCCGATGCCTTCGGCTTCCAGGAGGCTAACCACATGGAACGCAAAATCCGAATCCTGCGACGAATGGCTTATGAACGCATGCATTCCCGGTGGAGATGAAGATGTCAGTCGACGCAATCAGCTACCATGGATGCCTGAAGAAGCAACAGGCACGCTAACGGGGGGATAAGACCTTCGCTCGTCTATCCGTTCGGCAATCCAGTGGTGTCCCGGAAGCTCCCTTGCGCCGCCGCTAGAACCGCACGCCATTCGGCAACCGTTCTCACCCGCTCCAGATAAGTCTCCAATTGCAGCAGCGTCTGCAATGTCACTTTTGGCAAGTCCTCTGCCTGTCCCTTCTTTAAATTGGGTGGCACCAACGCATCTATCACTGCCATGGTTTGCACCGCCAGCTTCTGGTCGGGTGTCCGCCGCTGCGCATCAAACATCGTCCTCACGGCGTGATACCGCGCTTTCATGAACGACATCACAAGCTCGCCATCTCCTCTCGCAGCACCACGGTAAACGTGCTCACATACCTGCCCGAACACCAGCCCGTAATCCGCACTCACCACTTCACTGAAGTTCGAACGCCACACCGTCAACCCGAACACACGTGTCACCGAGTCCGTCTTCGTCGCCAGGCACTTCGCGCATTGGGACTTCTGTTCCCTTGTCTTCCATGCGCCCGAAAATGGCAACACCGCGAGGATTAAAACGATCCAAAACAACAACCGTTTCCGCTTCCTCATACTCAGTCAGACCTACCTTTCACTGTTTGCGCACTCCGCAGAAACTCCGTCCGGCGCATAAACGCCGTAATGAGAAATGAGGTTCCTATCATTGTCCCAACGGGAAACGCGGGCAGATACAGACACCCGAGAATGATAAGAAGCCAAAAGACCCACTCCGCCCGGTAGCCCGAACGAAACACCGCCAACAGGATCATCACCGCTCCGATCAACCCAACAAAGAGTCCTGCAAACGTCGAAACCAGAACCTGACCGACCGCGGCGCTGATTGCGGATGGATCCTTTACCCCAGTCTCTCCCATGGTCTGAAACGCGCGCATCATGCCGATGATGGTGACCGCCATTCCAAGCAATGGGCCCAACTGCAGCCATGCGCCAACGAGCGCCAAGGTTTTTCCGGGTTCAGAGCTTTTTGTCATTTTATACTCGTTCGCTGGACAGCAGAGTTCAAATGGCCCAATCAAATTTTAGGCTCTGAACGATTCGAATTTTTATAACTCCGCCAGAACGGCTGAATGCAACAATACCACAAGAGCACAACGACCAGCGCCATTAAGATAAGCGGCTCCACTTGGCGCATAGCCTCCGGCCAGGACTCTGAAGTGCAGACCAGGATGGTCATCAGGCCAACGACCCAGACGAAGCTGTTGATGGCCTTCCAGACTATGTCGAACGCTCGTTTGATGTTCATCGCGGTAGGGGTGCCCAACTGGACTTACGGACTCAATGTCTGTCACCCTTGTGGCAGCAAAAACGCCTACCCGTCAATCACAGCCCCGCAAACCGACGTCTTGTTCACGATGAGACCGTCTTTGGCGCGTTCACGGAAGAGCAGAAAGTGTGGTGTGAGGCGGTGTGCTTCCAGTGCCGCCAAGTCATCATAAAACTCCGCTAGCGTGAAGACATGGGGCGTGTCCTGTGACTGGCTGACTCGGAACTGACGGCAGCCCGGTTCCTTGGTCCGCGCATCTTCCGCTTCTTCGGTGATGTATTGGATGAATTCATCCACGCGTGCTGGGTTCACTTCGACAATGATGATCAAGGAAATCATAAGTGACGACAGCTTTCCGCCGGATGTTCGGCGACGCAAGACAACTCCCATGGCAAATTGGCCTCTCTGTGAAAATCCGTTCGCTCGAAAGGATCGCAATTTCTCTGGCGTATTGGCAAGCCTCGCAGATTTACGTATTCTCCCCGACTCTGACCCCATACCAGTCATGAAGCGCACTCCTTCATCTATCTTTACCGCTTTGATCCTGGCCCTAGGCCTGGCCGCCCCTTCATTCGCCCAGGACAAGCCCAACGAGCCCCCGAAGCCAACACCAGCGCCGGCCCCAGCGAAACCGGCCACTCCTGCTCCCGCACCGGCTCCGGCGAAACCAACGCCGGCGCCGACTCCCGCCAAGCCAGTTGCCACGACACCAACCCCTGCACCTGCACCGGTTCCCGCTCCCGCTAAACCTGCAACTCCAACTCCTGTACCCACGGCGAAGGTCGAAGACAAAAAACCCGCGGCGCCAGCAACTCCTCCAACGGCACCCAAGACAACGCCTGCCCCGGCCCCGGCTGCGAAACCGGCTGACACTGCGGCAAAGAAGCCGGAACCTGCGCCTGAGAAGAAGCCTGCGCCGCCAGTTCAAGTGCCTGTCTTTAAAGATAAGGGATTGGAGGAAGCGGCTCGGAAGCAGGTGTTTGCGAAGCGCGATAACAAGGAGCCGCTGTTTGCGGCGGATGTGGAGAACATTTCCATCATTCAGGGCAAGGATCTCAAGATCGCGGATTTGAGTGGGTTGGAGAAGTGCACTTCGCTGGCTCAGTTGGAATTGCCGAACAACGCGATCAAGGATTTGACCCCGCTGCAGAATCTGCAACGCCTTCAGTATGTGGATCTCGCGCAGAATCAGATTGAGAACATTACCGCGCTGGGGACTCTGAAGGGCCTGCAATACCTCGAGCTTACGGGCAATAAGGTGAAAGACGTCAAACCCCTCGGCAATGTGCCTGCCTTGACCTCTATCTACTTGGCGAAGAACGAGATAGAAGATGCATCACCGCTTTTCAAACTGCCCAAGGCGGCTTCGCTTTATCTGGAAGGCAACAAGCTGACTCAGATCAATGGCATCGGCTCGCTGAAGTGGCTCGGGATGCTCTCGCTGAAGGACAATGAGATCACGGATATCAGCCCCATCGAGCCGTTGGGTGAACTGCGTTACCTGTTCATCGAGAACAACAAAGTGACGGACGTTGCTCCTTTGCACCGGATGCTGAAGAAGGACTTGGATGGGCCCCGGGAGTTTGCTCCTTATATGAATATCTACCTTGAGGGCAACCCTCTGAGCGATGCCGCGAAGCAGCAAGTCGAGGAGCTTAAGAAGCTAAATCTGCGCATCAAATAGCCGTTTGATGACGACTTTTGTCTCAGATTTGGGTGGAAAACTGCCCGAAATATGAGATTTAAAGCGGCGTCTAGTATTTCGGATGAGAGGAAAGTCATGATTCCAGAGATTGTGACTTGCGTTACGGAATTTTATATTTATTCTGGCCTTTAAGAGATTTGTGCTTCACAGGTGCAGATTTGTGATATATATGAACACGGGTGCCGCCTCTCCCTCCATCGGCGGCTAAAATGCCAATCCGATGACCTCAGCCACCGACGTGATTCAATTCAATTGCCAGGCGTGCGGCATGGAACTGACCGTGCCGATTCACATGGCAGGCGTCAGTGGTCCCTGTCCCAAATGCTGGGCGACCATTACCTCCCCTCAAGTTCCCGCTCCTTACCAACCACAGGAGCAGGTGCAGCCTCAGCCGCAGCATCAATTTCAACCTCAGCCTCAAGCCCAGCCCCAGATGGTGGCACCGGCTCCTGAGCCGATGCCTCAAAATCCTGAGGCTTGGGGACAGCAGCGTCCTGCCTGGCAGGGTCTAAATCCGCTGCTGAATGCGCAGCCAGCGCCGCCCTCGGTAGTGGGCCAACAGGCTCCCGTCACTGCTGCCCCCGCTCAGGGAAACCCGAGTTTGTTTGGAAACTCACCTTTGATCGGCGGACCTCTGCAAAGCAGCCCGGCCAATAATGGTCAGTATCATCACCCAAACGGTCCCTATACCCAACCGGGCGGAAATTATTCGCAGCCTCAGATGCAGCCGCCCGTAGGGGCAGCGAAGGCCGCACCGCCCCGTCGTGAGGTGACAGTGGGTTCATCCAACAAGGGCATGGCGCTGATTTTGGGCTCGCTCATGGTGCTGCTGGCGCTGGGTGGCACGGGATGGTTCTTTCAGGATTCGTTGAGGGTCGCGTGGCACAACTACACGATGAAGGAGGAGGATCCGGATGAATCCGAACCCGTGGAAGCGGGCGGCAGCAGCCCGGTTAAGGCGGTCAAAACGGAAAAGCCTGTGTCTGTAAAGACGGATCCGAACGAGCCGCCGATTGAGATTCAGAAGCCCATCGTGCCGACTCCGGTTAACACGGGTCTGGCAAAACCGGATGCGGGTTCCGGATTGAAAGCCCCTACTCCAGGCCAGCCGCCTAGTCCACCGGCGCAGAGCGAACTTCCGGTGCCGCCGGAGCCTGGGGTAGAGCCTGCCAAGATGAAGCCGAAGGACACGCCGCCTGGAACGGCGAGTGTCACGCCACCGAGTCCCGCCCCTGTTGAACCGTCTCCGCCGAAAGCCGAGGCGGTTAATGATATGGAGGAGATCGCTGGCGATTCCCCGGTCTCGGTTCCGGGTGCAGGCACAGGCCCGGCGTTGAGCGCGGCCAAACCACCCAAGAACTTTGGCAAACCCATTTTTGAAAGCGCGCCTCCGGAAGCGAAGCCCGCGCTGGAGCATCTGAAGTCTTTCTTCTCCGCGAAGACCTGGCAGGACCGTTTGCAATATGTGCAGTGGCCGGAGCAGATGGAGCCGCTCATGAAGAAGTATTACGCGGACAACGCGGATGCTCCCCTGCCCGTCACGCACATCCAACTCATTCCGCGGGATGAAGCCTCGCAAAAAGAAACTCCTCCGCATCATGTGTTTCAGGTGGCGATCGAAGGCGTGAGCGCGCCGATCCCGGTCATGGTGGAAGAAACGACGAAGGGCTGGAAGGTGGACTGGCTGACGTTCATTGAGTTTAAGGACGAGTTGTTCAAGCGCTTCCTGGAGTCCTATGTGGACACGCCCGCACGCTTCCATGTACTCGTGCGCCGCACGCATTATTTCGATGATGACGTGCCCGCGATGGACAAGAAGATCTGCTTTGAAGCTGATCCTCCCATGCCCGGATTTACTGGTTATATCTTCAGCCAGAAAGGCACGCCACTGGCGAAGCAGTTGGATGCCAATCTACCCTGGGGCTCCGAGCGCGCTGCCGTGGTGGTGGAACTGCAATGGCGAAAACAGGATCGCTATCAGTGGGTGGAGATGACTGCCGTGCCTCACTACAACTGGCGCACGCCAGGTCCCGATGGTGAGGATCCTGTAAGGGCTCCTGCGGCCATCAAGGTGGAAGACGAGAAGGCGAAGGGGTAGAAGTTGGTAGTATGTATTCTCTAAAGCGCTGAGAGTGCTTGCCCGGAACCTTTAGCCAAGCAGCGCTGCAAATTTTATGCAGCAACTGCGCAGGTGTAAACGGGCCAAAACGCAGGCTCCAAACTCCACAAGGGTTTGATGAAGTTTTTTTGCATCGGTCTAATGAATGAGGCCACCTGTCATTGTTCACACTCGCCCCATTTTCCAGCGTCATCGCCAGAGAAAAAGAAGAACGCGCCCTCGAGATATACACGCTAGGTATCCACACCTCCCTAGGCAACCGTACGGCTGCTGAAGTACTCGTGGCCATGGGCAAGATATTGAGGCACTAAGTGACGGCCTTCCTGGCCTCCTAATAGGTTGTGAAAAGAAGCCTTGAGATTAAGACGTTTAAAAAGATCGGTTAACACCGCCCAAGAAATCGGGAGTCCTGACATTGTATCGTGATTGACATAAAGAAATAGCGTGCTCTCCACGGCAATGGTTGCCACCATTGTTCAAGAATGCAGCATCTTAAAGTAGGGGAAATTATCCTTACGCCACCCGCCATCAGCCATCGGCCAGCGTTCAGTGGGAAATAGGGGGCAACCATTGGTCTCGATCATTCGAGATAGCCAGGATGTAAAGCTGTTGTCACAGACATAACGATCCCCTTCGGGCCCCAATAAATCGTTCACCGACACATCGCCATAGTCCCACACAAAAACGACGTCCATCTTCTTGAAATCTGGTGACCAGCGAAAGGAGAAATACCCAGGCAAGTCGAATACGCTAGCAAAATGGAATAACCTGTGAGGCACCTTAGGGTCGACATCCATTACATCCCTAGCTGCTATAATGCTGTCCTTAGCTTCAGAGGCATTCCAGATTTCTCCATGTGAAAAACCGACAAGTAAGTATTCTTCAAACCGTGAGCAGAATTTCACATAGTCTTCTGGCAAGGTAAGCCCTAATTCGATGCCCAGTTTCATTTGGTCGCCAGGCCCGAGCAGGGCAAAGTCGGAAGATTCGAATGACTCTGCTTTGATGATCGGTGTTCCCCCAAGGAAGTGCTTATCTTTCTGAATGTGCCGCGCATAGCGCTCGAAGTTGTCTGAAGGGGCATCAAATTTCCTTCTTTTCTTTAGGCGCTCATCTAGCGTTAAAAGCAAATCGTCGATTTTCATAAGCAAGAGCTTTCATTGAGGCCAAGGATAGCCCGGCGTGGGATTAATGTCTTCCCGCCAAAAGTCTACGTTTTTGTATTTGCGCCTTTCTTGGCCGAAGCGGACAAAGACATTGACGACACCAGGGGTCAAAGTAGGCACGATGTAGTCTATCTCTCCGCGATCGACAATGCCACCCAAAGCGGGATTCGCAGGGTCACGCCACGCATACCGATACTCGTCCCCCTCTCGAATGACCTGACCGCTACGCAGTTCCGCTACGTCTACTGAACCCTCAGGGTCCTAAATCTCGAAATCGATGCAAGCCTGCCCCTCCAGCATGGCATCGACTCCAGCAGGCGTTACTTGGAAAAATTCAGCAGCGGCGGCATTCGGGCCATTGAACAACAAACTCCAAGAACCTAGCACGATCCCAATCCCCTTACGCTTTCTGGCGGGCGAGACGCCGCTTCTGCCCGCCTTCCTCGCGAGAGAGATAAGAGCACGAGTGGCTTTGTTTAAGCTATTGAGCAGTTTGGCCCGGCATATTTCAAGGTGATTTCCCTAACAAGTCTCTCGTGCTCTTTCGAGGCCTAAGTGGAAAAAGAACACAAAACAGGGTTCAACCTCTCACGGGCCTTATAGAGTTTTTTGCAAACTGGCCCATTTCGTCACCTAATCATCGGACTATAATTGCGCGATTTAACAAGCTGAGGCGGCACCTGTTTCGCGGTTTTCAAATCCATTGCTCAAGGGAGCCGGCGACCCAAATGCGGAATTTTTCTTGCAGGGTTTAGTTTTTCGATCAACAATCATTTACAATTGCCGATCATGATGAGAACACCACTCTTAATCGTTACTGCATCCGTTTGCGCGATTTGCGCCTGCTCCCAGCATCGCTTTCAAGCGAAGATGCAAGCGGCTGATTTCCGGCCTTATGGAGTTCCCGTGGACATTCGCCACCATACCGTGCTGGCAAAACCTGACGGGAGTCCGCAGCTTGCGGATCTTGATCGGAAGCCTATCACTTATGACGATGCCAAGAAGGCCAAAGTGACTTTGACAAATTTTTCTACAGAGAATTATGAGAGTGAATTAGCGTTCACCGTCGCTAAAATGATGGAGGATGCTCCCAAAGGTACGGATGGTAAACATCAAATCTTGATCTTTATTCACGGTGGCTTGAATACGAAGACAAATGCTGTCAAGCGGTCGGCGGAATTGGCAACATTAAAGGATCTAAGGGATCTCTATTACCCAATTTTTATCGATTGGGAGTCTGACTTCGGTTCGTCTTGGCTGGAACATCTGGTTTTTGTGCGGCAGGGACAACGGCATACCGTTGGGATATCTCGGCCCAAATGCACGTAGACATGGCTTTCCTATCAGATGAAATCGCCGATTGCGGGTAGAGCTCAGAGTAAGCTTCTGCGCTCAAGATCGTTTCCCTGTCGCGTCTTCATTGCTTCGAGGTTCAACCTATTGCGACCCTGCGAACTTTTGGAAATTCGATGCCTTCATCGTCCTGGCACAGGGAGATATGCATTCAGGCTGAATACCGTTTGAAAAAGAAGAGGTGTTTCGCACTGCAGGGTGCCCTTTATTTTGCGTCCGCAGCCGGTTTCTTGGGGACTAGTTCCGGGAAGCGGGCGAGGGTTTCGGTGAGGGCGGCTTGGAGGGGTGGTTTCCCGGATTCGGCTAAGTCGGTGTAGGTTTTGGGATCAGCGTATTTCGGGAAGAGGCGGAGGAGGTTGGTGGCTTGGGTGATGGCGGCTTCCTTGTCGCCGGTGGCCCAGAGGCTGGCTATGTAGCCGGCCAGACCATTTTCAATATCGGGGAGATTGACGGCATCACGCTGCCTGGAGGAGGGAAGTTCAGCGCGTAGTTTGTCCCATGCACGAAAGGCGGTCAGCGCTTCCTCGGGATGGTGGAGTTCCATCATGGCCCAGCCTTTCATGCGCAAGATGCGGGCGCTGGCAGGGAACTTCTGTTCCGCCTGTGTGAAGATGTCTCGGGTGCCCGTCTCGTCGCCTGTGATCGCGGTGGCATAGCCTGCCCCGGCAAAGTCATCAATGGTGGCGTCGGGATGACTGAGCACAGCCGGGTAGAGTGTCAAGGCCTCGGGATATTGCCTGGCCAGGTATAGCACCGAGGCGAGGGCCTTGGAAGAGGCGAAGCTAGCCTGGTCCAGGGCATGAGCTTTCCTGGCGGTCTCAATGGCTTTTTCAGCTTGCCTGTCGGCGAGCAGGATGCTGCTGGCGCGTAACAAGATGGAGGGGTCATCAGGCAGCCGATCAATGTCATAGCGGCGCAAAAACTCGACTCGCTGAGCAACAGCAGTATCCCGTTCCGGAGGGGTGCGGTTTGCATTGATCCGCTCCATGCCACGGGCGATCAAGAGCCGCGCCAAGGGGACGGTGGGATCATAACAAAGCGCGCTTTGCGCTCCGCTCAACGGACCACTATCTCTCTCCTGCATGGCCATCCGGGCAAAGGAAAGGGATCCTGGAGTAACGGGCCGCCCGGGCAAGGGTGTGGCCAGCCATTTTCGAAGGTCTGACCATGCTGCAAGCTCCATGCTTTGTTCAGAGACGAGCGCGGCAAGCCGATCTGAAGGTGTGACGGGCTTTAATGTGCCGTCGGCCACATGTTCCAGGCCGCCTACTGCTTTGATCCAACGGATGGTAACCGCATTGACCGGAGCCAGGGCCGATTGCAGATAACGTATATCCCATACACAAGGATCGCTTCCCCGCATGCCGAGAAGCGATTGCCCATCAGGGCTTATATCGATCAAGCTTGATGAGGGTATTGGTGATCCCCAGCGCGTTCCCGTAGCCGTCTCCCACACGTGGACACGATCGGCACAAAGGGTGAAAATGAAGTCGCCAGATGGGCTGAAACGCACTGCCTTCACCTCCTGTTCGTGGCGGAACGGCTGCCCAAGCAAGGCACCCTTTGCTAAGTCCCAGACACGGACAACCCGGCCAGAGCAGGCCATTGCCATGAGGCTTCCCTGATCATCGATGTCGAAATCATTGACCCCGGCGACTTCAATGGGCTTCCCCGAAGGGCGCGCCGAGTCCGCATGCCAAAACTGAACCGCGGAGTAGGTAGCAGTGACGAATCGTTTTCCATCCGGGGTAAAGCAGGCGGTGCTGGCAACATCCTGGAGGTAAGGGGTCTCAGCCAGTAGCTCCCCCGTGGCCGGTTTCCAAATCCTCACTTTTTCATCAGCGCAGAGCGTCAGAACGGTTTCCTCATCTGGACTGAGCAGCGCGAGTTCCACGTCATCCGGGTGCTCGAGAGGCTTGCCGACAACTTGATGGGTGTGGGCATCCCACACGAAAACTGACCACCTCTCTGCGCCAAGGTTGAGGGGGGCTTCTCCCCTGGTGACTATTCGATTTCCCATCCGTCCCGTTTCCAGGAGTTGGGTTCCTGCGAACAATGCGTTGCCAGGTTTGTGGGTAGTTACGTCCCAAACGCGTGTTTTGTCCCTTTCGCTCGATGTGATGATCTTGCTGCCATCCGAATTGAATGTACCGAATGCATAGTCGGTATGTCTCAGCGGATTGGAGGGGGGTCTGAGATCAGGGGCATCCCAAAGCCAAACGCCTTTCTGTGTGGCCGTGACGACATGTCGACCGTCAGCCGTAAAGGCAGCATGGATAACAGGATCTTCATGCCAAATGGGAATGCCTAAAAGCGAACCATCTGATACTCGCCAGACACGCGCGGCGCCATCACGGCAGACGGTCAGAAGGCGCCTCCCGTCTCCATCAAAGGACTCAGACCACGCCGTATCCTCGTGGCGAAAATAGATGTTCTTCGATTCAGCTTTACTCGCGCCATACAGCCACAGTTCCGAGTTATTCTGGCCTGTCAGCGCAGTTAATAATGTAGAGTCCGGAGAGAATCGCACTCTTCCTGTCTCAGTGAATTCGTCGCTATAAACTTCATTGCCCGTGGCAGAGTCGAGCAGATAGAGATGTCCTCCGTATCGCGATTGGAAACCCACCGCGACGAGTTTACCATCAGGGCTAAAGGTGGAGCCACTTCCAGACTCGTCGAAATCAATGGTCACGGGTTGCTCGAATCTATGGCCGGTTTTCAAATCCCAGATCGACACATCAAGCATATCCTGGGTGAGGACTTTTGTGCCATCCGGACTGAAGGCAGCGACGCAGATTTTTTTCGCAGTGCCCAGCGGTTTACCCACCAATTCGCCACTCAAGGTTTCACGAAGTTCGGCGGCTTTGTTCGCCAGAACAATCTGCAAGCCATCGGGGCGGAATGCATCTCTACCCACACTGCCGGGCAGTGATTTCTCGTGCAGTCTTTTGCCGCTGTTAGTGTCCCAGATGATCGTTGAGGACCCATCGCTCAGGGCGAGTTTGCTGGCGTCGCGGCTAAGCGCCGCGTGCTTAACCTTGCCTGGGAATTTGAAGGCTTCCCCTCGTGGCTGGCGCGTCGTCAAATCCCATAACTGCGCTTCCTCATTGATCGCGGTCACGAGGAAACGTCCGTCTTTACTTGTATCCACGAAAGTGAGTTTTCCGTGAAGTGGGAGAGCATGACGGGGCACCGTGACTATGGAAGCGGCATTGTGAAGAATGGCGGTGTAAGCCAGGCGAGCTGCTGCAACATTGTCAGGATCAGCCTCCAGGGCTCCGGCCAGATAGGCGAGACCTTCCTGCCATGTACGCGGATTCTCGATGCGTTGCTTGCCCAAGGTAAAACCGGCCATACTGGTCGTTTTCAAATGCGAGCGCAGGGTATTTTCACGCTCTTGTACCAGTTCACGCTGATGTCTTTCATTGCTTTGAGCGGAGAGGGCTTCCGACCTTTGCCGGAAAGCCATCACAGCCGCGACGACGGCCAGTGCACTCAAGAGGGAAAGCGATGCCATGACAAACCGGCGGCGAAGGGCTGCTCGTCTTGTTAGGTCTTGTTGGTGTTTGATGGAGTCTTGAATGTACTCGCGCAGCGGATTCTCCAGCCGACCCGCTTCGATCTCCAACAGCCTGCCGGCTTCTTCCAGGAGAAGGCCGGGAGGAAGAAGGAGTGATGGATCTCGCTCGGCGCCCTGCCAGCGGGTGAAGGACTGCATGACATTGGCGCGGAGGCGGAGGAACTCGCGATTCTTTGACAGCCATGTGACGGCAGGTGGCCACACACGGAAGAGGGCCTCATGAGCGACGGTAATGACGGCGGAACCTTCCGAGGAAGCGCTGCTGGTGAGCAAGCGTTCTTCCACGAGAGTCTCCACTAACAAGCGAGAGGCGTCATCCCGTTCTAGATCCGCGCGCGGCACACGCCGGCGTACGAAACTCTCCTGCTCATCGCCACTCAGCGTGACCAGGCTTGACAGCAGGAAGTCCAGGGTCTGCTCGGGAGGATTCAGTTCGGCAAGAACATGATCGGCACGGCTGGCCAAGGCGCCTTCCACCCCACCGAGAATCTCATAGGATTTGAAGGAGAGAACACCATCGGGAGAGCGTTCCTCTGTGAGCCGGTGCAACAGGTACTCTACCAGAGGCAGCAATTCCCTATGGCTCACGGCATCCCGCAAGATGAGGTCAGCGACGGAGGTATCGCCGCGTTGCTCAAAGCTCAGTCCAGCAAGGGCAGCAGGCTGGCGGATGAGGCGATTCAGCGCATCTGCACTGGGGGGAAGGAGGTCGTACTGTCCCCCACCCTCTTTCAATCGGACGATGCCCGGGAGTGACTGGCAGTGCGCGTAGAAGTCACTGCGGACGGTGGCGACTACCCAGGCGAAGCCACTACGGGCGAGGGCTTCGAGAGCAGACACAAAAGCAGCACGGTGGTCCTCAGTGATGCGGGTGTCGGTGAAGAGCTCTTCCATCTGATCCACGAGGACCAGGAGCCGATCCTTGCTGCTGTTACCTGTGAGAGCCGGAAGCAAGACCCGGCGGCAGACCATCTCTGGATCGCGGGCGAGGTCGGTGGTCAACTGCTCCAAACCTCCGGGCTCCTGGAGCAAGACGGGCAGCGCCGATGGAGCGGCAAGGGCCCGCGCCAGATTTGCCAGGGGACTTTCGCTACCGTCTCCGGGACTGAAGATGGCCATGCGCCAGCCTGAGATTTCTGAGTCGATCTCATGGGTGGCAATGGCCGGGAGTACGCCGGCACGCACGAGGGAGCTTTTGCCACTGCCGCTGGCCCCAGCGACTAACATGAAGGCGCACCCACGCCGCGCCTGCTCGCGCAAAGCGTGACGAATCGCGACGATCTCGTCTTCCCTCCCGAAGAAGACAGGCGCCTGAGAGACATCGAAGGCTTCGAGTCCCTGGAATGGCGAACCCTTTTCCGCGATGTCCCAGATGGGTTCGGCGAGACTTTGGCCGGCAATGGGATCGAGCAGTTCCTGGAGATGGACCCGCAAGCGCTGGGCGAACGTCGTGGGCCGGTCAAAGGTGTGAAAGGCAGACACATTGGTGCCGCCTTCCGCATCATAAAACTCCTCGGCGATGAAGTGTTCGACGAGTTTCTTTTGCTGCAGCTTTTCTTCCTTCTCCGTCAGGGGCAGGCCGCGCAGGCTTTCATCGAAGCTGGACTCGTCCTTCCTGGTGTAGACAATGATCTCAGGTCGGACGCCGCCCGACTTTTCAAAGGCAGACCACATGAGTTCCCACTCGCGCTCGGTGCCGGAGCGGTAGCTGGAGCCATCCGGCTTTGGGATGGCATGCCCGAGAGGAGTGCCAAGGCGCGACCACAGGATGAAGACTGCCACATCCACGCCCCGCTCCGAGAGCACTACATCGATGCCTTGCTGGAACGACAAACTCGCCCGGAGGGGGATGTCCTCCCAGAAGATGGCGCACAACTGGAGCCGCCCGGCGTAGCGACGCCGCAGTTCCTCCACGACCGACTTGGCGCGCTCCCGCTCATCGGCGACATCTCCCGGGCTGCTGATGAAGATGCGAATGGTCTGCATGAAGGTGAGAGAACTTCACTAGGCGATGGTCCGGCGATCAATCCTGATACACAACGAGGGGTGTGGCGGAAAACCTGCCCTCATCTGGGCGTGATAGCACTTTTACGATGGGAATACCACGAGAAAAGGGGCGGGAGGCCAGCCGGACCAACAAGCGGGGATGCTGTACTCAGGACTGATTTGGCGATGTGATTTGGGAAACCTCAATCAACGCTCCTGACGGGTCTCGCAGATAAGCGGACCGGCCCCAGTCGTAGTCACGCGGCGGAAATTGGATGACCATGCCCTGCTGCTGGAGGGTGGCGATGGCTTGATCCAGATCGTTGACACCAAAAGCGATGTGATCCTCGCAAGGGAGCTCGTCAGGACCGGGAGTATAACGGCGATGGATGAGGATGGTGACGCCCTCGGTGTCGAAAGTGGCGAGGTGGTCGTCACTGTAAGTGGGCTCTTTGCCTAAGAGGAGCCGATAGAACGCGATGGTCTGGGGAACATCGTCAACGAAGCGGGCAATCTCGGCGATTTTCATGGGAGCATTAAAGCTTCAAAGTTGAAGTTAATCCTTCGTCCCATCGGCATGTTGGGCATCCATTTCGTTGAGGAGAATGGCGAGGGCTCCGCCAGAGATGGCGACTTCATATACGAGGCAGGCCAGGGAGATGCCCATGAAGATGAGGGCGACCGTGAAAAGGACAAAGGCCGGGTTGTGGAAGCTGGCGAGGACGGCCACCATGGAGAGGACGCAAAGGAGGAGGCTCATGGCGCCGAAGAGTTGCATCCAGCGAATGAGGGCCATGCGACGGCGGAGGTTTTCGATCTGATGGCGCAGGAGCGGTTCACGGTGGCTGAGCCAGTCGCTGTGGAGTTTCCGGATGAGCGCGGCCAGATGCAGGAAGCGATTGGTGAAGGAAAGGAAGAGCAGGCTGATGGCCGGGAAAAGGAGCGCAGGAGTGGAGATCTCGAGTTGAGGCATGGCGATGGGTTAGAGGCGCGTGCTTGATCGGGCCGCTTTATTTTGTGAGTTCGGCGAGCATGAAATCGATGTTCCTGGCATCGTCTGGGAGAGTGAATTGCTCCTTCCGTGTTTGCAGTTTTTTTCTGAGCTCCTGTTTCACGTCGGCCTCAAAACTTGGCAACAGGGTTGGAAGCGTTTCCGCCATGACGGAGAGAAGGAGGCTTGTATCTTCCTTGGTGTAAAAACTGGTTTCTGAAAGCGATGTCTCCGAGCTGATGAACATGGTGAGGAGACCAGACTTGAACTGCTTCAGGCCTGCCATGCGGGTCTCGTATTTTTCGTCTTTCTGGATCGTCGGCAAGAACTCGTCCATGAGACGCACTCCCACCGCAGCAGTGCGAAGGAGAAATGCTAACATCTCCGTGAGTTCGGCATGAACATTTACCCCTTTGCTCGCAGCGCTGGCGAACTGATTCAGGATGGCGCTTGAGGATCGGATCACCTTCTGGAAGTTGTCCATGCGCTGCTCAAAGGGCAGAGACTGGTTTTTGATGATTGCGAAGTTCTCCGTGGACGTGAGCCGGGTCAGGAAACGTTTGCCGGTTTCCGTGTTTTGTTTTGGCAGTGAGACTTTCCCGGAATTGATGGCTTCAGCAGCCTTAACGTAATCGTCCCCCAGCCACTCACGGCTGAGTGCCGGCACTCCGGCAGCGATCAAAGCGTCTTCGGTAGACTGGGCAAAGGCACAGGATGTTGCAATGAAGAGCAATGCAGCGAATGCATGTGAGATGGGGGGAGTGTGGAAGCGCATGAGAGAGTGGTGTTAGATTTGCGTCAAGATAGAGGTTAACTTTCTGGACTGTCAGGCCTTGGCGGGCTCTGAGGCATTCATGCGTTGGGCGCGAACGGATGTGAGCCTCCGATAAGCGCGGAGATATTTTTGAAGGCGGGCGGCCGTTTTCTCGTCCACCTCCGTGAGACGTCGGATGTCGGAGTTGTCCTCGAGGTCGGCGAGTTTTACCTCCATGGCAATGGGATCGGTGGTGATGGCTTCAACATACTCGTCATAAGGGACGCTTTTGTCGTGCGTCAGCAGGCGTATGGCGGCTAGGACTGTGTCCGGAAAGCCTTCGGCGTGGAGGGCGTCCAGGGTGACCGAGGTATCCTCCACGACATCATGGAGCAGCGCCGCCATTTTCGACTCTTCGAGAGTGCAGCGTCCCATGACGCGGAGGGGATGGAAGATATAGGCGGCGCCGTTTTTGTCTTTCTGACCTGCATGGGCTTCCACGGCGATCTGGAGGGCGCGTTCGAGAGTGGACATAGGAAGGTTTTGTTGTTCCACCGAAGTGGAAATGCGAAACGGCGGTGTGGCAACCTTTTTAGGCCGCCTCGGATGTGGTACGAAGATACGCTTGCGTGAAGGCGCTACGACCGCGAAGCTTTAGGCTGAGTATCGAAGTGAATCAAGGTCGTGGACCTGCCAGCCAACACGATTTTCCTCTGCTACCGCCGTGATGACTCGGCGGATGTGACGGGTCGTCTTTTCGACCGATTGGAAGGGGCATTCCCGAATGGCGTGGTCTTTCGCGATGTGGATACCATTCCGCTGGGGGTGGACTTCCGGGATCACGTGAAGGACGCTTTGGGTGGCTGCCGGGTGGTTTTTGTGATGATCGGACCCGGATGGCTGGAAGCGAAAGAGGCCAAGGGGAACGCACGACTGACGAATCCACGTGATCATGTGCGCATCGAGATCGAGCATGCGCTGGCGAGGAAGGGATTGCGGGTGATCCCGGTGCTGGTGGGTGGGGCGAAGATGCCGGACCCGGAGGTGCTACCGGATTCGCTACAGAATCTGGCCTATCTGAATGCGGCAGAAGTGAGGCGGGATCCGGATTTCCGCATGGATGCGGACCGGCTGATCAAACATGTGAAGAAGATTCTGGAGACGCCTGTAGCAGCGCCGCCCGTGGCCGAGTCATCCGAAGCCGTGAAGCATGAAGAGGCGGCCAAAGCCAAAGAGTACCATGTGGTGGTGGAGGAGATCGCCGGAGATCAGATCCGGACTGAATCTGGAGCGCCGAAAGAAGAAGCGGACATTTCTGATGCCACGTCGAAAGGCGGCACTGATGGCCATCCAAGCCTGAAGGAGGCGGCAAATGCCGAGGTAAAGCCGGCGAAGGTTTCTCTGGATTTGATGGGGCTGGAGAAAGATGTGGCAGGGATGGATCCTGGTATGGAACCGTTCCGTGGGCCAGACCAATCCAAGGCAGCGGCCGGACGAGGCAGGGCCGAACCCTTGAGCACTGCGGCAAGGCTGCGGATCGTAGGGGGTCTCGTGGGGTTGTCAGCTTTTGTTATTCTTGCGCTGCTCTTTTGCCTGCGCACATGGCAGATGCTGATGGGGCAGCTTCCCTATGTCACGTCTGGGTATGGGCTGCTGCATTACCTGACACCTGGGGTATTGAGCCTGCTGGTATTGCTTGTTTTCCTGAAGTGGTCCTTCCGCCCGTTTAAGGTAGCCGTGAGGGAAGGCGCCGCCATCCCGCGAGGCGCTTGGTGGGGACTGCTGGCAGTGGCCTATGCGCTCGTCGTGTGCATCATCATGTTAGGTTTGGTGGATCATGAGAAGCTCTTTGTGGTGGGCGATGAAATGGAACTTGAGTTCGTTGGCATGGGAGTGGGCTTGCTAGCGCTGTGGTTTGGGGTGCGGCCAGGGAAAGCAGGACAGGAAGCAGTGCCACCACGGGTGGGGAAGAGGATCTGGCGCGCGATGCGGTGGCCGGTTCAGTTCGTGGCGGCGGCGCTGGTCCTGGCGGTCCCTCTGCCGGTCATTTATGAGTTCTGGAACACAACACCGGAGTTTGAGTGGAATGAAGAGGAAAGCCGGCTGATCTTGCGGTCTCGTGTCACGAGTCTGGACGGGTTTGAGCAGGTGTTTGAAAATCTTCAGCCGGTCAATGTCGAATGCCTATACATGTCGGATTTGCAGGATGTGAAAGCCCTGACGGTCTTGACGAAGGTAGAGAGACTGGACTTGTCTGATTCCTATGCCTTGGAGGATCTCACGCCCCTCGAGAGGATGCAGACCGTGAGGGAATTGAATCTTGGAGGCTGCATAAAAATCAAGAGTGTGGCGCCCCTCAAAGGATTGACCTCTCTTGAGGTCCTGCTACTCACCCATGGAAATCTCGGCTCATTGGATGGGCTGGAGCAACTATCAGCGCTCCCAAAGCTCCGGGAACTGAGCCTGCGCGGTATTGAAGAAGTAGAGACTCTGGATGCACTGAAAGGGTTTGCTGTGCTTCGCCGGTTGAACCTTGAGTATTGCACGGGTCTCCGGGATGTGTCGGGAATCCTTCATATGAAGGAGATGGAGTTCATCGATCTGAATCAGTGTGTGTCGCTACCTGCAAAGGCGTTGAGCGATCTGCGCAAAGCTATGCCGGGCGCGCTGTTGTTCCTGCCGGATGGCGGGAGTTCAAGTGCGGGGCAGTGAAGGGCGGTGCCCTGTGTTATGAACTAGGAGGAACCATGGTGGTTCTTTTCTCCTGCTCAAGGCCGGAAGCTTTTTTGACTTCGAAAACCGGGACGTTTTCCATTTCGATTTCGAAGATCGGGGGCTTGGTGATGAAGCTGCGGAACTGAGCCATGTCCTGCATGTCAGGCCTCGTAGTGGTGAAGACAGGGAGGATGGGCGTGCCGTCTTCCCGCATCCTGTATTTCGTCTTCTTGTGCTGGCAGAGGAGGATGCCGCCGACGCTGCCACCGGGGACTTCGCCTACGACGATGTCGATTTTCGCCGGACCATTGAGGCGAACCCATTTGCCAGCCCAGCAGCGCTGGTTGTTCGTGAGGATGGGAGGACCGCCAAAGCCCTGACGCACTTCGGTATCGGGGAATTTCTCACCAACGGCGCTGGCGAACGACCATGAGCCATCGAGCACAACTTTGTTGTTGATATAGACGATAAGGACATCATCGAAGTTTCCCACGAAGCGCCACTCGCCGGGCTCGGGTGGAACAATGGTGCCGCTGTAGTGCACAAACCAGCCGCGAGGTTCGACTTCGTTTTCCACCTTAAAGGCTTTGGGACCTTCCGTGGCGCGCATGTAAGGGATGCAGAGATAGGTGAACGCCATCTCTTGTTTGGCGCGGTAGTAGTCGCGCATGACAGACTCGGAGTATTTCTTGGACGCGGCTTTGGCCAGGGCTGGGAAATACATCTGCGGGGTGTATTCCAAGACTTTGCGATCTCGGTCTTGTTTGAAATCATAGAGGACACCGGGGACACCCTCATCGCCGCCGACACGACCGAACATCGTGCGGCCCAGGAAATTTTTGGATTGACCCATGCCGGGACCCGAACCGGGGGAGAGGCTGAGGCTCTTTGCGCTGAAGTTGCCGGGGCTCATGGCACCGCTGCTTAGGAGTGAGGCGGTGTCTTCCAAGGCCAACGAATCCAGAGGTGTGTCTGGGATCTTCATTGTCGTCGGTCCGTTAATGACGATACGCGTCGATGGGGGCGGAGTATTGAGACGGCTGAGGGTCTTGACTTTCGTGGTCGCTTTGAGGTTTTCCGAGGCCGCCTGACTTGCCTTGCTCCCTTCGTCTGGAAGAAAGTCCACGGTGTCTTCGATGACAATGGTCTGCACAATGAAGTAAGCCGCCACCAGGATGCCAACGTGGATGAACAGACTCAGCACGAGGGAGCCGCCGCCGATTTTCTTCCAGGCGCGGATGACGCCGTTCTGTCTGCGTACCGGTTCACTGGAAAGCGGCGCTACAAACGGGGCCTGATGGGTGGTCGAATCCAAGGACACGGGCACCGGACCAAAATGGACGGGTGCGGAGAAGGCTGGAGTCAGAGGTATGGGCATGGACCCAGACGCCGGAGAGAGCGGCATGATGGGACCTGAGACTGGCGGGATTACCGGAACCGACGAAGAGGTGTGGGTAGGTGTGAGGCTTTGCACCTTCACCGGGCCGCGAGTTCCAGGAGCTCCCGGCACGAAATCTGAATCGCTCATAAGAAAGGGTTTAGCACGAATTTTTCACCAATCGCAATACCTAACAGGCAACAACACCCACGTGATCAGTGGATGCCAATGCGGATGATCTGGCATCACTTCGCGGGTTTGGTCTCGGTTTTCTTCTTCTTCTCTTCCGGCACTTCAACGACCTCACCACCGGATGGGAGACACAGTTTGTCACGGACTTCCTCAAAGGACTTCCCTTTGACGGAGGGGTGGATGAAGAGCTTCTGCTTGCGGCGACGCATCATATCGGACACGCGCTCGATCTGCTTGTCATCGACAGCGTCCTGGAAGTCAGAGAACCAATACAGAGCGTCCACGTGGCGGAGTTCATCCACGAGGAGAGCGAGCCAGGCATACTGGATGCCCTGGCTTTTTACGAAGAAGGTCTGGCGGCGATTGGCAAGGACTTCGTAGACTGCGGCTTCAGGCACAGGCTCGACTTCGTCTTTGTCTTTTTTCTTTTTAGGAGGCTCTGGAGGAGCACCGGGCACAGGAGGCTTGGGCGGCGCGTTATGACTGGCGCGCCAGAACTTTTCGAACGCCTCCACCTTATCCTTCCGGCCAAGGGTTTCCATGGCATCACCGTCGAGTTTCACACCTTTGGCAGGGCTGGAGACGCCGCAGCCGACATAGAGGATCAGCGGGCTGCCGTTGGCCACGCGGTCGAGTTCCTTCACAACCTTGGTTAGGTGTGGAGTCATCGAGCCAGAGACATCCATGATGACGCCGATACGTCGGGCCTTGAGGTTTTTGCCGAACATAGAGATGGGTTTAAAGGTGACTCCGCTGAGTCCACCAATGCCCATGCCGCTGCCAAAGCCGCCCCCTGCCCCACTGCTGCCAAAGCCACCACTCATCTGGCCGCCGTTGCTGAGCGTGCTGGCAAGGTCGGGCACATCAAGGTTATCCATGGGCACGTCCGGCAAGGCCACATTGGAGCTGTTGCTGATGGAGACAATGCGCTGCATCGGCGTGGCCTTGTCCAGGTTGGTGCGCTTCTTGGCTTTGACCTGTTTGCTGAATTCCGAGCTGGCTTCCTGACCGGACTTGCTGCCGCCACCGGGGAGAAAGTCGAGCGGCTTTTCCTCGGTGATGGTCTGAACAATGAAGTAAGCCGCGACGAGAATGCCCCCGTGAATGATCAGACTGACCAAAAGCGAGCCGCCACCGATGGCGCGCCAATAGCGGGCAATCGCGCCGGGGCGTTTGATGTTCTCCGTATCGGGAGGAGGAGCGATGAAGGGGGCAGGCCCGAAATGGGGATCCAAGTCCACGGACATCGGGGCATCACTAATCGGCACTGGCCCATGCACTGGAATCGGCACTGGAAAGGAACCGGGGGCAGCAGGTGATGAGGGCGGGGCGACGGGAGGAACCGGACCGGAGTTCTGATGAAGGCTTTCCAGCACGCGCACGGGCGCGACGCCGGAACGCGGGGCCGGGGTTGGACTTGGAGAAGCGTGCGGAGTGTGTTTTTCCTGTGGATCAGGGACGGGTGAGGAGTCTGAAGCCTGGGACATCGGGAGCGTGACGATGGTGATTGGAAAACCTTGGAAGATTTGAGAAAAAAATTTATGGCAAAGGGTGTGCCAGCAAAAGAGGCGGATGCTGGCAGGCCTGTGGCACTAGGGCGAGAGCTTTTTGGCGGAGTGAGGCGCAGAGCAAAAAATGGATATTATTTATCCTGAGTTTTCACCGGATTGGGCAGAGTTTGCTCGGGTTTGGCGGGGGTGTTTTTTCTTTTCTATCCTATCCTACGTAGTGACGCCAAGGCAGACGGAAACGCCACCTGCGAATTGCGCATAGGGTCCAGGTCCCATGTAATTAGAATCGTATGATGCCGGTGCAGGCAACTGTGCTTGATCCATCGGAAACAGTTTAGTCGTTGGCCCCACCGGGAAGCGGAAAACAGGACGGGAAATAACAAGGCCTCTAGAAGGTGGGTAGAGCCGTGTCAGGTGCCATAGTTTTTTTGCTCGGATGTGCTCTTCCAACTGAGCCGAGGCTTCCAAACTGGAGGCACTGACCGTCCCGTAGATGTGGCTGCGCGAGCAACCGCCAGTTACCGTTTTGGTGCAGTGATCTGCAACGAAGGCGGCGAAAAGATGAATGAGAATGCTGGCGACCAGAGCCACTACGCTTACGGCACGCCAAGACGTAAAAATGCTCCCCGGGTTCGCCAAAAGAGTATGCAGATCGCGGCCGCTCATCAATGGCGTCACGCGCGAGTTGCGAAGATCTTGGAATTCCTGGGGGGGAGGTCTCAATTGACTTACACACCGCTTTTGTTTTTTGGGTCTGCCACGCCATTCCAAAGCTGTCACCCATGTGCTTACGAGAAGTGTCATCCATGTGATTGGAACCTACCCCTTTTGACACAACTCTTTCAGAGTTGCCGTTCACCCTTTGCTTCCCAGGGTTGCGTCTGCGCGCAACCCTGGGCTTGACGGCGGAACGCCGTTAGCGTTCATGAGCAGACATAGCATCCACTTCCACCGCGAAGTGTCGTTGGCATTCATGAGCAGAGGACGCCGCTGATGTTTTTGAACCGGGAGTGTGGCCGCTCCGTCCCCTGTCGGAGCAAGCTCCTCCAACCACGGTGGCAAGCTGCTAAGCTTTACCCCACATCTTATATCCTGTGCGGGGACATTGCTTCCTTGAACGCCAGTGCCGACCTGAAATTCGCCCGCGCCTGCTACTAGATATCGGAGTCTGCGAGGTTAGGAGTGATGCGAAAGTGATGCCAACGAGGACGTTGGCGTTCGCTTCGCGGCTGCACAGCCCAGCGTATCCGCGCTCGCGACCAGAGCAGCCTTACCAATTGACGCGCTTGTGTAGAAACAACACAGCCAGTCGTGGGATGCTCAGAGCCTGCGAAGCCGCGAAGCGAACCTGCACGCACTCCAGATCGGATCGGTGGCACCCCCATATGGGCAAAATCGGATAATAATAAGCAACTTCCTGCCTGGGGCTTGGTTACTGCTTGAATTCCAGGCGTAATTTCCATTAATAGGGTGCCGCAGGGCTTCGTTTGCTCCATTGTTGCGACTCGTTTCCGCGGCGGAGGGCCAAGCGGCCGTGCGCGCTTGTATCTTGTTACCCGTTCCCTGCTTTTTCAGTCTGTTTCCTAATTCCCCCCGATGTCATTGCCTCTGATTGATGTTCTCACCGAATGCGCCGGCCAGGCTGGTTGCGAGCAGTTGCAGCAGTGCCGGGATACCTTGAGGGAGGCGGCGGACCGTCGGGCATCGATGGTGGAGGCAGTGCTGGACGCCGGGCTGGTGGACGAAGACCGGTTCATCGCGGCTCTGGGCAGGGCTTTGCACCTGAATTATGTCGCGGATGAGGAACTGGAAGCCGCGGAGAATCTGCACAATCGTTTCCCTGCGAAGCTGGCGCTGCGGCATCGGCTTTATCCCGCCTCGCTCAGCGGGCTGGAATTGACCCTGCTGACCTACGACCCCTTCAATCTGGATGCCCGTCAGGCGGTGGGGCATGAGGTAAGGAAGCGGGTGTCCTGGGGGCTCGCCACACGGCGACGCATTCTGGAAGCCCTGCACCAAGGCTACGGCGTGGGCGCGGAGAATTTCGAGGAACTACTGGAAGGCCGCGAAGGCGACACGGGGCATGACGACTTGAAGCAGGAAACGACCATTCTGGACGAGGCGGACGAGGAAGCCACGGTCATGAATTTTGTGAACCAGATCTTCCGCGAGGCTCTCAAGGAGCGCGCGACGGATATTCACGTGGAGCCGCTGGAGCGGGATCTGCGCATCCGCTACCGCATCGACGGGCGGCTGCTGGAGGTGCCGGTGCCGCCGAATATGCGGCTGCTGCAGGCATCCCTGATTTCGCGGTTGAAGATCATGGCGCATCTGGACATCGCCGAACGCCGGCTGCCGCAGGATGGCCGTATCAACCTGGAACTCGATGGCAATCCCATTGACGTTCGTGTGGCCACCATCCCCTCCGTCAATGGCGAAAGCGTGAGCCTTCGTCTGCTGACCCGGCAGAAGTTCGACATGGACAAGCTCGGACTGGATGGCGAGACCGAGACCAAGATCAAGAAACTGCTGGGCATGCCCAACGGCATCATCCTGGTAACGGGGCCGACCGGGAGCGGGAAGAGCACGACGCTTTACACGTTCCTGCGCATGCTAAATACGAAGGACCGGCGCATTGTAACCATAGAAGATCCGGTGGAAAACAAGCTGGATGGGGTGGTGCAGATCGCGGTGAAACCGGAAATCGGGCTGACCTTCGCTGCAGGCTTGCGGAGCATTCTGCGCGGCGACCCGAACGTTGTGATGGTGGGGGAAATGCGCGATATGGAAACGGCGGAGATCGCCATTCGTGCGGCGTTGACGGGTCACTTGGTGTTCTCGACCTTGCACACGAACGACGCCGTGGGCGGCATCAGCCGTCTGTTGGACATGGGCATCGAGCCTTTCCTGATTTCATCCAGCTTGCGGGCATTTCAGGCGCAGCGGCTCGTGCGGACGCTGTGTCCATTCTGCAAGCAACCTGCGCATTATGAAGCAGGCTATCTTCGATCCATCGGCTGCCCCGAGGAATATGCGCCGCAACTTCGTAAGTCGGAAGGCTGCCGCCAGTGCCGCAACACGGGTTTCCAGGGACGGTTGGCCATCATGGAAATTGTCCTGATGACGAGTGCGCTCAGTGAAAAGATCAACCAGAAGGCGTCCATGCCAGAGATCAAAGCCCAGGCGCTCAAGGATGGACTTATTCCCATGCGGCAATACGGCTTCGAAAAGGCGGCCCAGGGGATCACGACCATTGAGGAAGTGATGACCGTAACAGCCTCCTCGGATTAACGATCGGACATGCCTGCCTTTGCCTACATCGCGCTGGATGGCGCTGGAAATCAAGTGAGCGGTTCGCTGACGGTTCCGTCGCGTGCTGAAGCCTATCGCAAACTGGAATCCCAGCGCCTGACCCCGGTCAAGGTAAGTGAGGAGGCCAAGACCGGAGAAGCACTCAAGCTAGCGAACAAGGCTATTGAAGAAAAGCACGGTCAGCCGGTGGTGCTGAAGCGAGCTCAACTCATCCTCTTCACTGAAGAACTGGCGGACCTCATGGACGGTGGGCTGCAACTGGATCAGGCCTTGCGGGTGATGCATGAACGTCAGGAATCCCCCGCCCTGCGCACCGTCAGTGGAAACATCCGCGATCATTTGCGGGAAGGCGCGATGTTTTCCAAGGCGTTGCATCTGGCTTCGCCGTCTTTCGACGACCTCTATTGCAATCTCGCGGCGGCTGGTGAGGTCTCCGGCGCATTGCCGCAAATTCTGCGGCGGCTCGCGGCGAACACGACCCAGATGCACCAACTGCAGGCTCGTGTCGTCTCCGCGATGATTTACCCGGCCTTCCTGCTCGGCGGGGTGGCGCTACTGCTGGTGGTCTTCATGACGGTGCTAGTGCCGAACCTGACCAACATGCTGGCGAAAAGCCGCCAGAAGCTGCCATGGATCACAGAGGCACTTATTAACTTCAGCAATTTCCTCGCGGCCTGGTGGTGGCTGGGAGCCGTGATCGGGACCATCGCGTTTCTGCTATTCCGGGCGTATGTCGCCACGGACAAAGGCCGGATGTGGTGGCACCAGGCCAAGCTGAATATCCCCTTGTTCGGCCCGATTCTGGCGGCGCGTTTTCACGCACAGTTCGCTGCGTCATTGGGGACGCTGGTCACCAACGGAGTACCGCTCTTGAATAGCCTGAGACTGACCGCGAAGGCTACCGCGAACCTTTTCCTGCGAGACCTGCTCACGAAAGCCGCCGTCATCATCGGTGAAGGGGTGTCCTTGTCCGGAGCCCTGCGCAAAGTGGGCCATCTCCCGACACTGCTGGTGGACATGGTGGCCATGGGCGAGCAGACAGGCCGCCTCGGCCATGCGCTGGAGAAGATCGCCGTGCGTTACGACAAGGAACTGGACAAGAAAATCAAGACCCTGACGGCGTTGATCACGCCGGTGATCCTGATCTTCCTTTTCGTGATCGTTTCCATCGTGGCGGTGGCCATTGTGAGCACGATCTTCCAGGCGATGACTAATATCAAAACCCGGTGAGCCCAGCGGAGAAGAAACTCCGTCATAAAAGAGGCGAAACTTTACCACCACCTCAAGAGTTTATTCCTTTACCAAACCATGAAAATTGACCTCTCACGCTTCCGCGACCAGCGCCGCCGCACCACTACCAAAGGCTTTACCCTCATTGAGCTCGTGCTGGTGCTGACCCTGCTCATGATCCTCATGGGCTCGGCCATTTACTTTCTGAACCAAGGAGGCTTCATCGACACCGCGCAATCCCAACGCGTCAGCGGTGACGTCAAAGCCATGAGTACGGGTCTTGAACTCTACTTTGCCAAGGCAGGTCGCTATCCCTCGACGGAGCAAGGCATCGAAGCTCTTATCACCAAACCAACCAAAGCGCCGGTGCCTGATAGCTGGTCACCCGCTCTGGATGAGCTGCCGACCGATCCGTGGGGCCAGCCTTATAAGTACCGATACCCCGCCCAGAAGTCCAAGAAGCCTTATGACATTTACTCCATCGGCAAAGACGGGCAGGAAAACAACGAAGACGACATGGGTAACTGGAAGACCACGGAAGAGAAGAAGTAACTCGCTGAGTTAGTTCTTACGTAACGTTCCCATCCCTCCCCTGCCCTGACCTTGTCTTCAAGACGACCGTAAAATCCCCAGCATGATCCTCTACCGCCGACACCTCAGCGCGAATCGCGCGGGGTTTACGCTGATCGAGATCGTGCTGGTGCTGACGCTCATCTTACTCATTGTCGGGGTCACGATCCCGTCATTCAAAGGCATTCAGGAAGAGAAGATCGCCCGTGAGCAGGTGACCGCGCTGGCGGTGATGGCCAAAGAAACGCGGCTGCGCGCCATGAAGGAGAAGCGGCCTTATCAGATCGCTTTGACGAGCAGTCAGTTCGCGGCCACGAGGTATCTCAGTCCTTACCTACAAGCGGCTGAACTTACCGACTTTCTGGCCTCCGCTGAACAGGAGGAAGAGGCCGAAGCGGCAGAAGCGAGCCGGGCGGTGGCGACCTCAGCGGCAGCGCAAGCCGTAGCTTCCGCCAGCGGTAACACGGAAGACAGTGGCGCCAGTTCAGCCTTCCATGAGTGGACCTCGCGTTACACCCTGCCTGCGGGAGTAACTTATTCTGTGAAGCTCTGGCATGAAGAAACCCCGACTACCTTGGCGGGCGATCTGGTGAAGCTGTGGGTCTTCCAGCCATCCGGCATGGTGGAGCCTATGACGGTGAAGTTTCTGCGAGAGTCGGCTTCTTATGAAGCGGAGTTCAGCGCTCTCACGGCGGATGTGGTGAAAGAATCTTCCGGCACGCCATGAGAGTTGCACGCAAACATTTGTCAGTGTGTCCTGTCCGGAGGAGGACTCAGGGCGGCTACCTCCTTATGGAAGTGGTTTTGGCTCTGACGATCTTTGGGATTGCCGTGATGGCGCTGGCCAATGCGCTCAACGAAGGCGCCTTCGCCGCAGGCGAACTGAACCGGGAAAACAGCATCCGCATCGGCCTGCGTTCCTTCATTGAAGAAGTCCGTCGCAAGGAAGTGAACGAGATGAATCTCGAGAATTTTGACGAGCGATTGCAATGCAGTTTTTCCAGCACGGTGGACACCGTGTCTCTGGAAAACAAGGACGGCAATGCCCTGGCTGATCTTTATATGCTTCACGCCAAAGCGAACTGGGGCGAAGGGACTGCCGCGCAGGAGATGAAAGTGGACCTCTATCTTTATAAGAGTTCCACATCCGAGAGCAGTTCCAGTTCCGGCTCGACCACGCCTACCACCACTACCACTTCCTCTGGCACCGGATCCAGTTCCAGTCCTACCTCCACATCCGGCGGTGTGGCCACCCCCTCCTCATCCCGATAATATGCAGACGCACGGTCATCGGCACACTCGCACCCGCACTCGGGCGGCTTTCACGCTGCTGGAAGTGGTGCTGGCCATGACCCTGCTGGCGCTCTTCGGCAGCACCGTTTTCACGATCATTCAGGGGTCTGTGAAGGCAGCGGTGGAACTCGAAAACGTGCAGCATGAGAACGACGAGGTGAACCGCTACATTGCGCTGTGCCGGGCCACGTTTCAGAATTTGCCGAGTGCAGCGACCCTGAAGCTCGAGATCACGGAATCCGGTGCGCCGGTGAAGCAAGAGTTGACCATCACTGGCATGCCGAGCGCATTCCCTTTTGGCACCAATCCCCTTTCCTATGAGGATTCCGTCCTCGCGCTACGTCTGGATTCCGATGCCACGAACACGAGCGAGTCCGGCGCGGCCATGTATACCGCCAGTCTGAGCCGTGAGGATATCATCTCCACAGAAGCAAGCACTGGTGCGGATGTGGCATTGCCTTCCGCGAGTGCTGGTCTGGATATGGATAATGACGGCCGCTACTGGATGCCGCTGCTGCGGAATGTGAGCGGGCTGACGTGGCGCTTTTACAAGGAAGATGAGGATACCTGGGAGGAAGAGTGGGAGGACAGCGCGCTGCCGCCCCTCGTGGAGATGAATCTGCGACTGAAGGATCGGAGTCAGGACATCCGGGTGGTTTTTGCATTACCTACAACGCAACTGGTGGGAGCGAACGATAACAACGCCACTCAAAGCACGAGTGGTTCGGGGCAATCGATGTCCGGCGGCACTCAGGGCGGGCAAGGAGGACAAAGCAGTCAGGGAGGCCAGCAACAACAGCAAGGGGGTCAAAGCCGCAGCGGGCAGAGCAGCCAAGGCGGGCAATCGAGCTCCAGTGGCGGAACTTCGCAGCGAAATTCTTCATCCTCCGCACAACCAAGTAGCGGTAGCGGTGGTTCAAGCTCCGGAAGCCGCTCGTCGGGCTCAGGATCAGGCGGTTCCAGCGGCTCGTCTGGCAGCAGTGGCAGTAGCGGTAGCCGCTGAGCCAATTCGGCTCTCGTTTGTTATGAAGTTGTCTTTGCAAAGTTCCTCAAAAGTCTCCCGCAAGGAGCGCGGTTCCGCGCTGCTGCTGGTGCTTTGGGCGATCCTGCTCATGTCCATCGCGGTGATGGGTGCGATGGAATTCATCAACTACAGCGTGGATGAGAATGTACAGGTAGCGCATGAGTTCCAGGCGATGCTTCTGGCGGAAAGCGGCATCGCGTTGGGATTGCATCCCGACGTGGACCCGGGCGATCCCGTGCTGAAGCAAAATGTGGGCAGCGACAGCGGATTTGAAGTGACGGTGACGACGGAAGGCTCGCGCATTCCGATCAATTACCTTACCAACAGCACGTTCCGGGACGCGGTCTATAACCTTTTTGTTTACTGGGGTCTCTCCACGGATGAAGCCAATGTGGCGGCTGACTCGCTGGCGGACTGGGTGGATACGGATGACAATGTGCGCTCGCAGGGAGCAGAGTCGGACTATTACCAGGGGTTGGGGTATGACAGCTTCCCCCGCCAGACGGACTTTGGCTCCGTGGATGAGATGATTTTGGTGCGCGGGATGGATGCGGTCGAGCGGCGGAAGCCAGACTGGCGAAACTACTTCAGCACTCTGGGCGACGGCACGGTGGACGTGAACCGGGCGAGCAAGGATGTACTGATGGCCGTGTGCGACGCCACCGAAGGCGACGTGAACAACCTGATCAATGAGCGCAATGGTTCGGACGGGGTGGCCGGCACGGAAGATGACGTGAAGCTGACCATGGATAGCGCCAAGGATCTGTTGGGCTTGGACACGGCCAAATACCAGACGTTGCAGAGCCTCCTGACAGACGATCAACCCACCCGCCGCGTGGAGAGCGTCGGACGTCTAGGCACCGCTAAATATAAGGTAGTGGTGATTGCACAAAGGCAGGAAGATGGTTCGTTGACCTACCTCTCCCGTCTGGAAGAATAATCGAGAAAATGAGTGCCAGCCCCGCCAGTTTTTTGCTACCGGATGCCGAACCCAGTTGGCGTTTGTGGAAGTCCCTTTCCTCTGGAAAGACGGAGTCCATTGAGACGCCTTCGGCCTATCGGGAGGCGTCGAAAACGGTGGTGGTCGGCTTGCCCGCAACGGCGTGCCGCACCGTGGGGCTCGTGTTTCCTGGCGTGGACACCGCTTTGCTGCCGTCCATGATTGAAGCCCAACTGGAGAAGCGGGGTATCATCGTGGAAAAAGTGGGTGCGGTGAACTACGCCTGGCACCTTTTGGGACAGCAACTGGGCGCCATGATTGTGAGCGTGGATGTGCTGACCTCCCCTTTCCCCAGCGCTCTGACGATGCCGCAGGCGGCGAATTACACGAGCGCGCTGCGCATGATGTCGCTTCCCGCCAATGAACTGGTGGCATTTGAGGAGCAGGGGCTCATCGTCCTGGCGCTGGGATACCAGGGTAAACTGTGGCACAGCCATGTGGTGGGCACTGCCGAGATGACGGGCGGGGATCTGGCGCGTGAGATCGGTATTGCGAAGCTGAGTCTGGAAGCAACTGAGGTTTTGGGAGGCATCCGCACGATCCGGCTGGTGGGCAGTCGGCTTGCGGAGATGAAGGCGGAACTTTCGCATTTTAGCCCGCTGCCATTCGAGACGGCAACGGCGCTGGAGCCAAACCGCGCGATCAAGCTGGATAGCTTTCAGCGGCTGCTGCCGCAGTCCGTGCTCGACGCTCAATCGGCCAAGGAACGCCGCAGACGCGCGGTCAGTATCCTGATGCTGATGTTAGCCATTTATGCGGTCCTGGCGGCTCTGGCCTGGTGGCATCTGCGCGGCCTGCATGAGCAGGAGGCCAATTTGCAGGCAGAAGTTTCACGGACGGAGGAACCCGCCGGGGCGGTCCGGCAGTCCATGCAGAGATGGCGGCAACTGGAGCCTGCGGTGGACATCATGCGCTATCCGATGGTGCAGTTGAGTCAGGTCAGCTCGGCCATGCCCCCCAGTGGAGTGGTCATCAGGAAATTCTCCGCAAAACCCAATGAGATCGAACTGAACGGAGACGCACGTGACGCGCAAAGCGCAACGCAGCTTTTGGAGGATCTAAAGTCCCACCCGAAGCTAAGCCGCTTCAACTGGAGTATGCCGGTCCCTTCCGTGAGGGACAAGACGGCTTCCTTTAAAATCCTCGGCAAACTGGAAGGTTCATGAAACGCTCGTTAAACACACGCGAGAAGCGTTTGCTCTATCTATGCCTGGGGGTCGTCTTCCTGGTGGTGAACATCTGGGCGCTGTCCGAATTCACCAAGCAGCGCCGGGCAGTGACCGCGACCATTTCCGAGCTTTCTGAAGAAGCGACCACCAATGAGGTGCTGCTCACGGATCAGCCCTATTGGGAAAAGCGGCTTAACTGGGTGAATGCCCACATGCCGTTCACGGATTCGTTGGGCAAATCTCAAGGTCAGCTTCTTGAGTATCTGCAAACATCGTCGCGTGACTCAGAGCTAAGCATCACGAGCCAGACGCTGCTGGAACCTCTGAAGACGCAGACACCGGACCAGCCCAATGAGGTGGCTGTAACCGTGCGGGTACGGGGAGACCAGGAAAAGATGCTGCGCTGGCTGCTGACACTGCAATCCCCTGAAAAATTCCAGGCGGTAAAGGCCATCGATCTGGAACTGGACAGCCGTTCCCGTGAGAAAACTCCCCAAGCCCAGTGCAACCTAACGATTGCGCGGTGGTTCAACCCATTGCAGACAGGCTCATCTGACGCTGCGCCTGTGGTGCCTGCGAACGCAACACCCTCGCCCGCTCCGGTGACCTTCCCCACCCCCTCTCCTTCCACTCCCGCACCAAACAGTAATCCCACCCCACCTGCACCCGGACCAGACCAGCAGACGCCAGTTCCTCCGGCTAACCCCTTGGAATTGCAGGATCCTTTAGAAATTCAAAACCCGTCGGAGATACTTCCCTCATGAATGTCTTCTTTTTTCCTACTTCGCGTCGTTACGAGTCGATATCCAGGCTGATGGCGGTCATGGCATTGACAGGCCTCGTCACGATGAATTCAGCCTTTGGCCAAACGGCGGTGGAAGCCACAGGGACGTCCACGCCCACATCGACGGCTGGGCCGCTGACCGCGCCAGATCCGGATCTGCCGCAGACGTTTAATCCTGCCATCGCGGAGACCATGGTGACCGCCTCCCCATTTACACGCGCGCTCAATCTTTCCGACTCCTTGGTGCTGACAGGCATAGCCTTCATCGAAGGCAAATCCGTTGCCACGATCCTGAACAAGGAAAAGAACGAGAGCTATGTGGTGTCTGACAAGCCGAATGCGCAGGGATGGCGCCTGGCGGAAACCAACGCGGCGGTGCAACTCAACAAGACGCAGGCAAAGATCATGGTGAACAATGAACTGGTCACCGTGCGGTATGCCACCGAACAGATCACGCCGGAAAACAAGCGCCAGACGCGGCCAGGTGGTTCTGATAGCGGCCGCGGCGACCGGGGCCGTAGCGGAGAAAGTGATCGTGGTTCTTTCTACAAGAGCGAGTCCTATCAACGCCTGATGCAGTTGTCCGAAGAGAGCCGATCGAAACTGCGTGACGAAATGAGCAACAGCCGGGAAAAGTTGCAGAACATGTCTTCAGAAGAGCGCACCCAGTATTTCGATAAGGTTCTGAAGAAATACGAGAAGGGCAAGAAATAGCACACCGCGCCCTTCGTTCAGCAAGAACTCTTCGCCCCGATTTCAATACGTTTTTCACTCCTCTTCTCCGCTGGAGACCAACTCCCACATGCAGCATTTCTTCTCTTTTAACGCCTTGCGCGGGTCGACACTCCTGGGCGCTTTCCTTTTCATCTCCCAAATAACTCTGACCTCGAATGCGGTCTCCCAGACCATCCGGGAAGATGCGATCAATAAACCGAGCAAGACCAGCCCGACGACTTTTCGCCGGATGCAGGCAGAGCCGACACCGGAGAGAGCTGAAGGTCAACTGGTGGCTGCTGAGTTGGAGAAGCAAAAGCTTTTGCTGGCACAGAACGCGCAGCCACAACCAAGTGCCGGTGCTGGCCCGGGAACGGGCGCCGGCCCCGGCATGGGACCTCGTCCCGGCGGCGGTACGGGTGTGGGGCCGGGCGGTGGCGCAGGTGGACCTGGGGGCGGTGGCCCAGGCGCTGGTGGTGGTCCTGGCATGGGACGTGGCCCCGGTGGTGGCGGTGGTGGACCTGGCATGGGAGGTCCGGGCGGTGCTGGCGGTGGCGGACCGGGTTTCGGAGGCCGTGGGGCTATAATGGCCGCGGATAGCGCGGAGACTTTCCGGATGGAGGGCGACAAGGTCTCGCTTCAGTTCCCCAACAACAGCATCTCAGACATCCTGGGCATTTATGAACGGCTCACGAGCAAGACGCTGATCAAGGACACGTCCATTTTTGAAGGGCAGACCATCAGCCTGGTAACGCCTGAGCCGGTGGAAAAGGCCGAAGCGATCAAGCTGATCGAAGCTGCCATGCTGACAAACGGTTATGCCATTGTGGCAGACAAGGATGGAAAGAGCGCCCGCATCCTGCCGATGAGAACGCAGGGAGCAAGCTCAGTACAGTTCTCCCAAGGGGTGAATTTCTACCAGAGCGCGATGGATATCCCGTCTAATGAGACAATCGTGAGCTACTTCATGCCGTTGGATTATCTGGACCCAACGGTAGCATCGCAGACTCTGGGCAATCACGTGGGTCTCAGCGTGTATGGACGCATCACCGCTGTGACGACACCACCCGGACTGCTGATTACGGAAACCGCTAATATCGTAAAGCAACTGATCGGCATCAAAACGGTCATCGACCAGCCCGCCAAGGCGAGTTCTCTCATCACCAAGTTCATCAAGCTGAAGTATGCCGATGCCAACACGGTCGCGCAAATCGTGCAATCCACGATCGACGCCCAGGCGAGCGACAAGGAGGAGAAAGGCATCACGACCGTGCGGGGGCAATCCGGTGGTGGTGGTGGTGGTGGTGGACAACCTGGCGGCGGCGGCGGAGCTCCGAGCGGTGGGCCACCAGGGAGCACCGGTGGATCACCCGGCGGGCCTCCCGGCAGCAGTGGCGGTGGTAGTAACGCGAGCCGACCCACCGCTTCAGTCAGTCCCGGCCAGAACCAGGTCAGCACGCAAAAGACCACGGAAACCAAAAAAGCGAGCGCTCAGGTCGTGGCCGATACGCGGCTGAATCAGGTGCTCGTGGTCGCGGAGCCGGAAGAGTACACTTACATTATCAGTCTCATCGCGGAGTTCGACCAGGTCGTGATCGTGGAAGATGCGTATGAGCGAAAGCTCAAGAACGTGTATTCCGCAGACATCATCACGGTGCTGGCGGATGTCCTGCAAGAAACCAGCACGGCTGCTACCACCCAGCTTCCCGGCGGCGGATCGCTCACGCAATCGCAGCAGCAACTTCAGAGCACCAGCAGCAGTCAGGTGACAGGACGTTCCAGCAGCCAGAATGCGCGGGGCGGCAGTTTCACGAACTCCAGTGGCGGGAGTTCTGGTGGTTCCACAAGCACCAGCGGTGTGACAAGCACTGCCGACCAACTCATCGAGTCCGAAGAAGACAATGCCCCCATTGGTGTGACCGTTGGCAACACCCGCATCATCGCTGATCCCCTCAACAACTCGATCATCGTGATCGGCTCAAAGGAAGACAAGGACAAGGTGGACGGCCTTATCACCATGCTGGATCGCAAGTCACCGCAGGTGTATCTGGCCACGGTCATCGGTCAGCTCACCCTTACGGACGGGTTACAGTTCGGCATTGATTACCTGCAGAAATTCACGAGCACGGGTGCGAACAGCGGCCTCACTAGTGCGCTAATCGCCACGAAGGAGGACATTATTACGAACAATAACGTGTCGGACATGACGACGAATCTGATCACGAGCTCCATTGCGAACTCAAAAGGATTCAATATCTATGGCCAGATCGGCGATTCCGTGGACGCCTTTGTAACCGCGCTGGAGACGAGTTCCAAATTCAAGGTGCTCTCCCGCCCCAGTGTGTTTGCCTTGAACAACAAGAAGGCGGTCATCACCAGCGGTCAAAGCATCCCCGTACCGACGCAGTCGCTCACGAACTCAAGCAGCAGCACCGGTTCTGACAATGGCAACGTGACCACCACGATTGAATACAAGGATGTGGTATTGAAACTGGAAGTCATTCCCCTCATCAATCCTGATGGCGAAGTCACGCTGAAGATCGCTCAGGTAAATGATACGGTGGTCGGCTATCAAACTGTCTCGGAGAACGAGATCCCAATCATCGGCACAGAACAGCTCATCACGACGGTGACCGTGCCAAATGGCAATACCGTGGTGCTGGGCGGCCTCATCAGTGAATCCGACAAGAAAGACACGGAAGGCATCCCCTACATCAGCCGCATTCCCTTGTTGGGCAACCTCTTCAAGGAAACCGTCACCAGTAAAGACCGGAAAGAACTGATCATCTTCATCCAACCCGTTGTCGTGGGAAGCGACAGCGCACTGCGTCAGGCCAGCATGAGTGAAGATTTCCGCACCAGCATCGGTGCGGATGCAGCCCGCGTCTTCCCCGAGAAAGTGATTCCCAAAGCAGAAGCCACGGAACTAAAGCTTCCGGAGAAGAAGAAGAATTTCTTCCAAAAGCTCTTCAAGAAGAAGGAACCAGTTCCCGCCGCGACGACTACGATCAAGACCACCACGACAACGAAGCAAGTGAATAAGTGACGCACGTGCTTTAAAGAGACACCTGCGAGCGTGACATCTGCTTACCTCACGCTCGTTAGGCTGACTCGGAACTTTCTCAGTTGCCGATCACGGACAGGCGACCAAACATGCGCCCCTCGGTGCCAAGAGGCACCTGGACTGTCACTAAATCTGCAGCGGCGCCATTCTCCTCCACGTTGATGATGACCCCGCCATCTGCGGTGCTGGAACTGCTGCCAATCACCGCCTGCGTCCAGGAGCTCAGATTGGTGCCGTATTCCACGATGAGTGTTGAATCATTCTCACTCTCGTCGTTCCGGTAGAAGGTGAAGGTGAAGTAGCCTCCCAAGATCGCGCCGACGGGCTTTCGCGATGCAGAGTCGCTTTCCGAAGGATCGGTGCCGAGGACAAATTCAAGCCGATTGCCGACGCCGTCATGATCGGGATCCGCCGTTTCCAACGCATCGTCTCCACTCAGATTGTGGACGCTTGCCCAACTAGCCAATGTCGTTAACCCACTTGTCACATTCAGGATGCCTGTGCCGCTCAGTCGGCTGTCCTTATTCGTAGCCGACGAACTGAGTCCTCCCCAGGTGCCAATGCGGGTCGCCACGCCATTCAAATAAAGCGCGTGGACGGTATCACTGCCCGCGAAGTTCAAATCAAGCGTCGCACCTGTTGCGATGGAAATGTCCCAGGCATCCGCCAGCGATGCGCTGCTCATGCTCAGAGTCCCCCCGGTGATCATGGTGTTCCCCTGCCGGTCATGCGTGCCAGAAAAAGTCAGGGTGCCTGCACCGGTCTTATTGACGCTCGAAGAGCCACTGACATTGGAGATGGTAAGATGCGCATTACTGGCCGTGCTAAACGTGGCGCTATTGGTCAACAAAAGCGCAGATGACAATGTGTGCGTGACGGAGCTCGCTGACGGCGATGCCGTTGTGATGCCACCGCCGCTGAGAAGAGCCAGTGTATTCCCCTGCAACGTGTATGCGGACTCGCCAGAAAATGCCAGAGCCGCTGCTTGGCGATCGATTCCCAGGCTAATGCTAAGTGGGGTGATGCCGGTGAAACTGAGGTAGTCGATGCTATCAGGCACCACATCGCTAAGCCAATTCTGGCCGGTCCCCCACCCTGCTGTCCCTGCCCCGCCGTCCCATTGAGCCAGATTCGCCGCAGCAGTGACGATGACGTTCACCGCCACTCCGGATGCTGAGGCCAGGTTCCCATCAAAAGCCCGCACCGTGAAGGCAGCGAGAGTGCCATTGGCATTCGTCGCCGGAGTCCAGACCAGGCTTTCGCCAGAGGACAACAAAGTTGTGCCAGCAACGACTGCTCCGCCATTTTTTGTGAGCGCGCCATTACCGACGGCTTCAACACGGAAGCTAATCGCATTACCATCGACATCCGCCTCGTCCGCCGCCGCAGCCAGGGTGGCGTAGCTGATCGTGAACGGAGTATCCTCGGTAGCTCCCGTCAGAGTATTGATGGTGGTGAGAGTGGGCGGCGTGCCTACGGTGAACGCACTACTCGTCGTCTGGGCCACGGTGGCGGTCGTGGTACCGGTGGTGTCATAGGTAGCGATCGCGGTGCGATTGACGCGCGCATATTCGCTGCCACTTGTGCTGAGAGCCGTGTGGGTGTGGCTCCGCGTATTGGCATTACTCACCGTTAAGCCCGTGGCTTTGCTCGTCCAGGTGGTGGCATTGGTGGAAGCATCGACGGAATACGTTGCCCCCTCGACCGCATTCCATGTCAGCGACACATTGGTTCCAATGACATTCACGTTTGTGATGGAAAGAAGTCGGTTCGCGCCACCCATAAAGTGATTAGTCACGGTCTCATTGACAGTGCTGACCGCACCTCCGGTCGGAGTGCCAAACAGCCAGCGATTGACCATGTAGGGAAACTGCGGCGCTCCGGTGCTCGTGATGTTGAGGAAATATGCCCAAGTGCCGGAAGGAAACTCCGGAGTCTTGCAATACCGCACATTGTATTCATTCAAATCGAAGTCGGTCCCTTGCTGGTAGTAAGTCGAGCCGGACTTGATGAGGTCACCGAGATACGCCCAGTCTTCGATGTAACGTCCCACAGGATAAGTGGCACTCACCGCAGGACCCGCCGCACTGCCACCGCCGTTTCGAGTGGACCAGAGAGGCACCGTGCGGCCTGCGACAGAAATGTTATCTACACCTGTGGTGGCGCCATCCCTCAACACAAATCCACTTTTCATCCGCCGGATGCTGCTGGTCGCATCCATCGCACTGCTATAGCCGTAAGGCCCATAAACTGGCAGACCATCGAGCATCCACCCGATGATCGGCGAGTGGGCCGCAGGAGCATAGGTGTCTCCTTCCGAGTAAGCCTTTGTTGTGCTGTTGTAGACGACGTTGTCACCAAGCTGATAACGCAGTGCAATCGGATTGGCGTGGTTGTGATACTTACCTGTGTTCTGCTGATGGGCCAGGCTCTTGTCGAAAGTGATGCCTTCGTTCACATAAGCGTCACGCCGCCAATCCCCATTGCCGCCCATGCTTTCGGTCCCGTTAGAGTAAGAGTAGCCGTCCAGCGGATCAAAGATGGCCACCCCATCCACACACATACCGATGGCGTCCTGCAAAACTCCGCCGACTTGCAGTCCCTGTGTCCGCGTTTTCGTGGTCGGGATGGTGCTGGTGCGTGGGATCCGATAGATGATGCCCTGGTTCTTCGGAATATTGACGAAGAGCTGCGTGCGCGCCGCATTGTTGTACCAAGGCCCCATCGTGTAGGTTCCCAGATTCGGTGTGCGAATGTAGACGAAACTCGCAGAATAGTCGATCTGCTGCGGACCGGCATAAACAGGTAGTGCCTGAGTCGTGGTATTGGGGCCACTCGTCCGGGTCCAGGTAGTCTTGGTTGCATTGGTGCTTAACTCCCCATCCGTTTCCACGATGCGGGCATATTTTCCGGATTGCGCGGTGTACCAAGAGGTCACTTGTGGTGAGGACTGACCCAGCACGTCGGGGCCAATCAAACTGGCGACAGCAGTGGCGACTGCAAAGAAGCAGGTGCGGCAGGATAGCGGCAAACTCATGAGCCTGAGGCTATCAGGACTCCATGATATCACGATGAACGGAGGCGAAAACTTCTGTGATTCCGTTCATCTCACGCAACTGTTCCCCACAGTAAGAACTGGCCCCGAGCACCGTGATCTAGTAATAGTAAAACAGCACCACGTTCCCATCACTGCGGCGAGCGAATGTCCAAAAGGTGGAAGGCTGCAAGCTAAGTCCCCCTGTCAAATTCCACGCGCCATCTCCCAGCAATCCAGAAGCCCAATTGGTGCCATTCCAATAGAGCGCGTTGCACTGACCGTTTTCATCAATGAATACCGTATTGTATTTCTGTGTGTAGGGGATAATGCTGCTAGAGGATGTGGACGAACTGCTGATCTTCGCGGTTGCATCCAACTGTGCCTGAGACCAGGCAGTCCCATTCCAGGCGACCGCCCAGGGAGTGTCATCCACCAGGGAACGGTAGTAGATGAAAAGGCCGCCCGCGTCCACCGCTACCGACCCACCCACATTCGCTGTCGCAGTGAGTTGCACCTGCCGCCAGACAGTTCCGGTCCACTGGTAGCACCAGAGGTGGTTGTCAAAGCATTGATAATAGAGCAAGTGGTTCACGTTATCCACGGCGAGGCTTCCACCCACCGTCGCGGTTCCACCCAGGGAAGTGTGCGTCCATTGGCTGCCGTTCCATTGTGCAGCATACGCATTCGCATCGCTGCCACGATAATAGATGATGTTATAAACATTATCCATTACCACGTCGCCCGCCACCGTTACGCCTGATGGCGGAGTTCCCAACAGCAGGGTCACCCACTGGGAGCCACTGTAGTAAACACACCAAAGGTTTCCATCGAGCCCCTGATAGGCCAGCAAGTTGTAGCTGGTGCCGAAAGTCAGCCAGTCCGAGGCATTGCCATCCGTGCTCAGTTGCGCCTGAACCCAGGCACTGCCAGTCCAATAGACACACCAAATGTTGTTATCGGTGCCTTTGTAGTAATAAATATTCGCGCTGCTGTGGACCACACCCGTCCTGGAGCCGTCCGCCATGTTATTGGTATTGAACGGAGTCTCGAGCCCCGTTATCTGCGCGGAATGCCAGGCTGGATCACTGGCCGTATCTGTAGTAAACGTCTGATCCGCACTGTAGTACAGCGTGCCACCGATATCGACCACCAGTTGAACGTGATATGTTGTTCCCGCAGTGAGCCCGACCAGATTGGCACTAATTTGTTCGGATGAAGCGCCGGCTGCGACATTCACCACCGGTGTGGAGCTGCCGTAACTCGTGGAGGTGCCATATCGGTAGTAGGCCGTCGACGTTTGTCCATTGGCGGCGACAACTCCATTGACCGTAGCCGCCGTCGAATAGAGATAAGTCGCCGATTGGGCGAAGGCGCGCTGGGTTTCGATTGTCAGGCTGAACGAAGCGGATGCCGTCGCGCTCGTGCTGTCCGTCACCTGCACGGTAAAGTTGGCCGTACCAGTGGTCTGCGGCGTCCCGCTGATCACACCCGCTGAACTGAGCGTGAGACCATCGGGCAAATCGCCAACCGTCACCACCCATGATGTGTAGTTTCCGCTTCCGCCGATGGCGGTAAGTGTCTGTGTATAGGGAGTACCTTCATATCCCAGCGTCAGCAGCGATGCCGTCGAAATCGCCAATGGACCCGTGGCCACAATGAAACTCGTGCTCGCCGTCTGGGCGATGGTGGCATTCACGGTGCCAGCATTATCGTAATAGGACAACCCCGTGCGATTCACGCGGGCATATTCCGTACCATTGGCGGTTAGTGAGGTGTGAGTGTTGCTTTTCGCGTTGGCATTACTCACTAGCAATCCGGTCGCCTTGCTCGTCCAGGTTGAGTTGTTGCTGGAGGCGTCCACGGAATAAGTCGCGCCCTCCACCGCATCCCAGGTAAGGCTAACGTCCGTGCCGGAGACACTTGTATTGGTGATGGCGAGCGGGCGATTGGCGCCACCGAGGAAATGATTCGCCACGGTTTCCGCCACACTGGTGACAGCGCCACCTGTGGGCGAGCCAAAGAGAAAACGATTAATCATATACGGGAACTGCGGGGTGCCCGTGCTGGTGATATTCAGAAAGTACGCCCACGTGCCGCCGGGAAACTCCGGGGTCACGCAATAACGAACGTTGTATTCATTCAGGTCGAAGTCTGTGCCTTGTTGATTGGTCGTGACGCCTGTCTTGATGAGATCGCCTAGATAGGCCCAGTCTTCGATGTACCTTCCTAAAGGATAGGTCGTGCTGACGGCAGGTCCCGCTACACTGGTGCCACCATTGCGCAAGGACCAGGCAGGAACCGTGCGGCCCGTTGTAGACATATTATCCACACCCGTGGTCGTGCCATCGCGCAATACGAAGCCACCCTTCATGCGGCGCACGCCGCTGTTGGAGTCCATCGCACTGCTATAGCCATAGGGTCCATACAGAGGCAGGCCATCGAGCATCCAGCCGATAATCGGCGAGTGGGCGGTAGGAGTGCTGGTGTTTCCTTCCGAGTAAACCTTCGTGGTATTATTAAAGAGGACGTTGTCTC
Source organism: Phragmitibacter sp. (assembly GCA_965284365.1). Taxonomy (GTDB): domain Bacteria; phylum Verrucomicrobiota; class Verrucomicrobiia; order Verrucomicrobiales; family Verrucomicrobiaceae; genus Phragmitibacter. The sequence goes on along the minus strand of OZ260079.1, from coordinate 4,189,031 downwards.
CCAGTTGATAACGCAGCGCGATGGGGTTGGCGTGGTTGTGGTACTTCCCGGTATTCTGCTGGTGGGCCAAACTCTTGTCGAAGGTGATGGCTTCATTGGTATAGGCATCCCGCCGCCATTGGCCGTTCCCGCCCATGACTTCTGTGCCGTTGGCATAGGAGTAGCCGTCCAGTGGGTCAAAGATCGCCACACCGTCCACACAGAGGCCGATGGCATCCTGCATCACGCCGCCGACCCGCAGGCCCTGTGTGGAGGACTTGGTCGTAGGGATCACTGCCGTACGAGGGATCCGGTAGATGATTCCCTGGTTCTTCGGAATATTTACGAAGAGCTGGGTGCGGGCGGCATTGTTATACCATGGGCCCATCGTGTAGGTACCCAGATTCGGTGTGCGGATATACACGTAGTTCGCGGAGTAGTCGATCTGCTGGGGTCCGGCGTAGACGGGCAGCGCCTGCGTGGTGGTGTTGGGACCCTGAGTTCGGGTCCAGGTCGTCTTCGTGGAGTTGGAGGTCAGCTCCGCATCCGTCTCCACGATGCGCGCATACTTTCCGGACTGGGCGGTATACCATGAGGACAGCTGTGGCGACGTCTGTGCCACAGCGAAGGAGGAAAAGACGGACAGGGTGGCAGCGCAGGAGAACATCCAGCGGCGTGCGAGTGATCTCATAGACGTGAGGCTAGCAGCGCTACATGAAATTAAGATGAATGGCAGGAAAAAAATTAGGCGATCTCGTTCATGTTGCGTTCATGTTCGCCTGCTAATATGGCGTCCTCCCAGGAGAGTATGCGACTGCTTATCATCGAAGACGAACCGGACATGCTGGACACGCTCGCCGCGGCGATGCGTGCCGAAGGCTACGCCGTTGATGAAGCAACCGATGGTGAAGACGGCCTTTTCAAGGCGCTCAACACCGAATATGACGCTATCATCTGCGATGTCATGATGCCGGTGTATGACGGTTTCGAAGTCGTGCGCCGGCTCCGCGAAACTCGAAAAACGCCCGTGCTCATGCTTACGGCCCGCACCCGCGTGCCGGATCGGGTGCGCGGCCTGGACACGGGTGCTGACGACTATCTCGCAAAACCCGTGGACCTGCTGGAACTGGCAGCGCGCGTGCGAGCCCTGGTGCGCCGTGTGCATGGCAATGCCGCGTCTCTCCTCCGTATTGGAGAGGTGGCTTTCGATATTTCCTCCCGTGCCGCTACGTTAAAAGGCGAGCCCGTCGTGCTCACCCATCATGAGTGCGCCCTGCTCGAGTTCCTCATGCAGCGCCGCGGGCGCATCGTCACCCGCACCCAACTCTACGAGCATCTCTATGATGAATCCGAGGGACCCATGTCGAACTCCGTCGATGTACTCATTCTGCGCCTGAGGAAAAAACTCGGGCAGGACTTCATCGTCACTCATCGCGGGAGGGGCTACACCATACCGTGATGCGCTTGCTGCCTCATAGCATTCGCTGGCGTATTCAGCTTTGGCACGGCCTGCTGTTGCTGGCGGTGCTGGTGGCTCTTGGGGTCACGGCTTACCGCCTGCAACTCTCGAATGAACTGCGCAATCTCGATTCCGAACTGCGCCTGAAGTTATTTGTCATTCACGGCGAAATGGCGCGCGGTCCCGACGCTGGGCGACCGCCCCAGGAAGACGGACGCTTTGGCCCTCTGGATACACGCAGTAATACTTTTGACCTGCCTCCCCCACCACGAGACGAGCGGAAGTCGCTGATGGATCGTGCGGATGTGGCCACCACGTTTGCAGGAGACACCTATTTCATCGTTTGGCATCGTGATGGCGCCCTCATGGATCGCTCTCTCCAGGCGCCTGACAATGACACGCGCCCCACCCGCACCGGCGAGATCGCCGCACGCAGCCGCAATGGTTTCCGGGAAGCTTATGAGTTCACCCCGCCGGGAGAGTGCCTGCTGGTCGGCACCTCGGAAACCGGACTGAAGTCGGCCATGAACCTCTTCATGCTGAAGTTATTTGGCTTTGGCACCGCCCTCTTCGCCGCAGGCTCTCTCATCGGCTTATGGATCGCGTCACGGGCCATCGCCCCGATCCGCGACATCAGTGCGGCGGCCAGCCGCATCGCCAACGGTCACTTGGATGAGCGCATCGCGTTAAGCCCAACTAACTCCGGCAGCGAACTCGGTCAGTTGGTCGTCCTGCTCAATGACACTTTCTCCCGTCTGGCCAAGTTGATCGAGGATCAGCAGCGCTTCACTTCGGATGCGGCGCATGAATTGCGCACGCCTTTGGCGATCATCCTCGCGCAGACGCAGTTGGCTCTGACGCGGAAACGGGAGTCCGCGGCGGACCAGAAAACCATCGAGATGACACGCCGCGCCGCTGAGCGTATGCACAGTCTTACGGAGTCCTTGCTCATCCTCGCCTCGGCGGACTCCGACCGCGCGGCGCCTAGCGAGCCGCTGGCCTTGGATGAACTTAGCCTGGAGAACATCGAGTTAATCCGTCCCCTCCTGGATGAGAAAGGCATCCGCCTTCACGAGGACCTTTGGCCCGCCTCCTGCCTGGGCCGCAGCGAGCATATGAACCAGATCCTGGTGAATCTCCTCTCCAATGCCGCGAAATATTGCCGGGCTGGAGACGAGGTGCGCGTGTCCACGCATCGGGAGAATGGCCATGCTATCCTGACCGTGGCAGACACCGGTCCAGGCATCGCTGCCGAACACTTGCCGAATCTGTTCGAGCGCTTTTACCGGGCCGACGCCTCAAGGAACCGCAGCACCGGTGGCGCTGGACTCGGCCTGGCCATCTGCAAGGTGTTGGCAGAAGCGCAAGGCGGGAACATCAGTGTGCAGAGCGCTTTGGAAAAAGGCACCACGTTCGAAGTGCGGCTCCCTGCGGAGGGCAAGGCGCCATGAAGTCGCCACGCAAAGGCTTTGGCTTTAGCGCGTGTTCATCACGATGGCTGGCCTTCCTCTCCCTCCTGCTGATCGCATTCATATCATCACGCCTGCAAGGCGCTCAACTCACCGTCCGCCTTGAGCCACGCTGGCAGGATCAGCCCTTGGTCGCCGATGCACTTTCGCTCAAGAACGCCGCCGGCAATGTCTTTTCGGTCACTCGCCTCTCCATGCTGCTATCTCACGCGGAACTGCAGCGTGAAAACGGCCAGTGGATCGGCGCCAAAAACTGGGTGGAATACATCGACTTGGGCAAAGGCCGCCTCTCTTTTGTCTTGAATGGCATTCCCGCCGAGCGCTTCACCGCCCTGCGCTTCGACATCGGCCTGGATGAAACTTTGGACAAAGCCAATGCCGCTCAGTGGCCCGCCCAGCATCCGCTGAATCCCGACTTCAATGCGCTCCACTGGAGTTGGCGCGGGCAGTATGTCTTCTTCGCGATCGAAGGCCGCTACACGCAAGCTGATGGGCAGGCGGGAGGTTATTCGTATCATCTCGCCGGTCAGCCTTGCCGCAGCACCATTCAGGTTCCCTTGGGTCTGGACCTGCGGAGTAACCTGGCGCTCACCATGCGGATGCATGTGGATCGCGTCTTCGCTTCACCCAATGTCATTGATATAACTGCGGCGGACTCCACCCACTCTGGCAACGACGGTGGTCTCGCAACACGGCTCGCGGACAACAGCGCCGTTAGTTTCTCCGTCCTGCGCGTCGAGCCCGATTTCTCATCACCAAGCCCGGCCAGTGTGGAAGCCGCCGCAGCAGCATCGGCATGGAAGCCCAAGCTTATTGCGGATCGCATCCCTCCCCACTTCCCTCCCGCGAATTTCCCTGCGGACAATCCCCTCACCGAACCCGGCATTGCCTTGGGAGAAAAGCTCTTTCACGACAAGCGCCTTTCCGTCAACAGCACCCAGTCCTGCGCCAGTTGCCATGTGGCCGAACATAGCTTCAGCGATAGTCGCCGCTTCAGCATCGGCGCCAAAGGTCATGTGGGCGTTCGTCATGCCATGCCCCTTATTAATCTCGCCTGGAAGCCCTCTTATTTCTGGGATGGCCGCGCCCGCACCCTGCGCGAGCAGATCTTGATGCCCATCCAGGATCCCACGGAGATGCATGAGACCCTGAGCAATGTCGTCACAAAACTCCCCGACCTCGCGCCTCAATTCGCGCAAACCTTCGGCTCGCCGGACGTCACCCCAGACCGCATCGCCAAAGCCATTGAGCAATTCCTCCTCACACTCGTGGCCAGCGATTCCAAGATGGATCGCACCCTCACCGCAGGTGAAAAACTCACCCCCCAAGAGCAGCAGGGTTTCCTCCTCTTCTTCACCGAAAGCGACCCCGCCCACGGCATCAAAGGCGCCGACTGTTTCCACTGCCACGGCGGGGCGAATTTCACCGATCACCAGTTCCACAATAATGGGCTGGATGATGAGGCTTCCATGAGAGATGAAGGCCTTGCTAAGATCAGTGGGAAGAGAGAAGACCGCGGCAAATTCATGACTCCCAGCCTCCGCAACCTCACGCAGTCAGGGCCGTTTATGCACGACGGGCGTTTCACCACCCTGGAGGAGGTCGTTGACCACTACAACAGCGGCCTTAAACGCAGCAATACCCTTGATCCCAATCTCGCGAAGCACCTGCGGTATGAAGGACTACAACTTACGAACGAGGACAAGGCCGCACTGGTCGCGTTTTTGAAGACGCTAAGTGGATCCGTGAGACAATGAGTCAGTCCCGCATGTCGCCCACGCACATATCATAGATATGCAATGCGCCGTCTGTTCCGAAGAGCAGAAGTCGGTTTCCGTCGGGGCTCACGGTCAACCTGGATTGCATCGACAAAGGTGCCGAAGCGCGGACGAGTTGCCTCCCCGTGTTTAGGTCCCAAAAACATAAGTAGCCACTGTCGTGGACCGCCGCCAGGATGTTCCACCGGGCAAGGCAGGCAAGAGAAAGGAAGCCCCTACGATACCGATCGGCATCAGGATCAAAAGGCGCCCCGAGATCAAAGTCGGCGGCATTGTTGAACTTTTCCTCCTCAAATGTTTTCAATGCTTCTCCCTCAGAGGTCCAGCAACGCACTCTTCCATCGGTGCAGGCGGCAACGGCAATGTCACTGTTGGCGCCTATAAAAAGGAGTTCGTTGATCCGACACTCCTTATCCATCAGCACAGCCGCCGGTTCTGGCTTCCCCTCATGCCACAGATAGAGGTGGCCATGTAAGTCACTGGTCATGGCCAGGGTGCCGGTGTGATTGAGCGCCAGAAGGTCCAGCTTTGGATGAGGATGAGCCCACGTATCGCGAAGTTGCCCGGATGGGAGCAAAAACACTTTTGTTACTTCGCCGGCATGAGCTACGGCGAGGCATTTTCCGTCACCAGTCAGAGCGACCCATTTGGATTGTGCAGGCTCTCCGCTCAGCATCCAACCAGGAGAGCCCGTGGCAAAGGTTACGAGCTTTTTCCTTGAAGCATAATCCCAGAGTGTAGTCTCACCTTTGTTCGGATTGAGCGTCACCCAACCCGAGCCTGAGGCCAGTGCGGTGATCTGCTGCTTCAGCATGGGGGTCTGAACGATGATTCCGCCAGAACGCCCTTCTGCCAAATCGTCGAGCCGTTCGATGATCTTGCCTGATTTGAAATCATACACCGAAGCCGCCACTAAATCCTGCGGCTCCCAAGAGCCAGTCATGATTTGCTCGCCATCAGGTTTGATCGCCACACTCCAGGCTCCTTTGGCGTCGGCCTCATGCACAGACAGTCGGCGAACTTTCCCTGTGGCTAAATCAATCACTTCGATGGAGCCATCGACGCGCTGGGCCAGCACTTCACCGGCCGTCCCATTCCCTAGAATTTGGGCGATAGGTTTTCCTTTCGGGTCCCCGAGCTGTTGCCACTCAGGGACGGTTTTCCCCCAATCCCAAACCCCAACCTTTGAACCGGTGCCTACCGTCACCAGCCGAGTCCCATCTGGTGTGAAACACAAATCACGTGCCCCGGAATAGGACTTTTCTGCCCCGATTTGATCACGAAAGCTTGTTAGTTTACGTCCCGTATTTACCTCGCGAATAGACACCGTCCCGTCATCACTCGTGTAGGCCAGCCATCGGTCGAATCCATCCGTCACCGCCCCTCTGAATACGTCTGACCAGAGCTCCTTACCGCTTTCCGCATCAAGGACACGAATCGTGCCATGCTCATTAAGCAACACGTATCTTGACCCCTGTGACATCGACACTTCGGGAAAATCCTGTGGCGGAGCGACCTTGTCCCAGATCACTTTCTCAGGCGTGCGCATCTCCCAATGCATGTCCGGCCGTAGGTAAAATAGCCGGTCGCCTTCTCGCGTGAGGGACAACGGAGATCGTTCGTGTCGTGGCAGATCGATCAGAACTTTTCGAGATTCTGATTCAATCCACAATATTCTTGGTTCGCCCAGATCCAGAGAGGGTGGCAATTTTGCAGTGGTCGGGCGCTTCCACCAGCCTAACACGGTGGTGTTTCCATCCCGACCTGACACCATGCCTCCAAAAGATCCCGGCTGCTCGAAGCTAAAGCCGGATCCAACGGTGCCGTCAAGACCGACGATACGGAACATTTCCGGTTCTGCGCGTTCCGCTCCTCCCCTCGCCAGGATTGCTGTGTCTTGGCGAACAAAGCAGGTTTCACTGAATGTCGGCAAAGATTTTTCCGTTTTCTCCTGCAAGTCGTGAAGCACCGTGCGGTCTTCGAGACAAGTTACCAACCATCGTCCATCATGCGAAAAGGAGGTATGGTCAGGTCGCTTGAATCGCTTTACAATCTGGCGAGTCTGAAGATTCCAGACCGAGCATTGTCCTTCATCCGTGCTAGTGACAAGCAAATGGTGGCCATCTGGAGCCATCTCGATTCGGCTGATGGCGCCGATTTGATGGTCGAGCACTCCCACATTTCCTTGCGCACGCCGGCGGGCCTCGGCTAGCATAAACGTAACGGTGTCGCTTTCGGGAGTGATCTGGTGGGCATTCGAGAGCACCTCAACCGCTGCCAGGGCATTCCTGTTGAGAAGAAGCTTGCGACCTCGCTCCTCAAATTCGGCCGCTTTTTGGCGCTGCACGATGGCCTCACTTTCTTCTCTAACCACTCGCTTCTGCCAACTCCAGAGGCCGCCGAAGAGGCTGATCGCCAAAACACCGGCAACTAAGGCAACGATCAACTGGCGGCGACGTCGGCGTTTCTCCCGCTCATAGAGAGAATCAAATGGCACCCCCAGGATGCCGGCTACACACTTGAGCGCGGCAACCCCACGGCCCCCGCCTTCTTTGCTAAGATCTGCAGCCAGAGGTTCCAGCGTGATGGACTCATCCAATGAACCGTCGTCCCGAATGGGATGAACCAGCGCCGGTGGAAAGCAGTTCATGACTTCCGGCCCAGACGTGCGAACCACCACCGCCAGGATACGGCCCGCGCGGCCCAGGCGCTTGAATGAAAGTATCTCTTCCCCTACCCATCGGGAAGCCGCCGAGTCCGGCGAGCAAAGCACCAGCAGGATCGCGGACGATTCCAAGGCTTCGCGAAGATTCCCTCCGAGATCGGCAGACGCAGGCAGTTCGTTGATATCCCGGAAGATGGGCAGCAGACGACGCGGCACCGGCCCATCACGCCCCGGTTTACCCACGAGCGATTTGGGAACCTTGTAAGCCTCCAGCCAACGATGCAGCCACTCCGCGATAGCTTTGTCCCGATGGCTGTAGCTAAGGAAAGCGCGATAGCGAAAAGCAGCAAGATCAGCCTCATCTGAGGACGGATCAGCAGCAGAGCCTGACGCTGGCGAAGAGTCTGACACAGGAAGTCGAAGGACACACAGATATGGAGCCGTTCTTCACCTTGGCAATGGCAAAACTTTGCGGCTTAACCGCTGCAGTTCCTGATTCTGTAATTGGCGCCATGGTTAGTAATGAGCAGAGCGCGCATCCGCGATATTAGGCGCTGGCATCAAAGCGCTCCTCGATTTCACCTCACCACTTTTTCCACCAGGGCTTTTTTGGATCTTCCACCGCCTCGGCTTCGCCACCAAATGGGGCGGCGGCGCGCACTTCATCATCAAGTCTGATGGAAGACTCAAGGTGTGCCAACAAAGCCCGGGCACGCGATAGTGGATGATCTGGAAAGGCGGCATCATACTTTCGATCCTCCGAGAGATTTGCCTGCAACGGTCCCGTCGTGCTGCCGTCATAAGGATCACGCCACCACCCGACCGCCATCCTCCAGAATTATTGCACCATTTTGCATGCTCGCCGTGAAGATCGCCGTATCCCGCATACCTGTCGTGCCTCACTCATTACATTGCACTTTCACCACACAGCTGAAGTCGCGGAAAGGTATTGTGATTGAGCCGAGATACACCATGCCATGCGGCTCCTGAGGCGCTTTGAAAATAACCCGGATGGCCGCGCACCCGTCCACGGACGTCAGTTCCGCCTCCACCAGGCCAAATCCATTCCTCGCCGCATCACTGCGATACATGGCGCGGACATCATCCACGTTGGAAACATCCGCCGTGATGTCCGGCGGCAACGCAAAGTGATAAACCCCAACTGCATCTCCCTGCGGCGTCGTCCAGACTCGGACCTTGGCGTCGTCCTGCAGAGATTCGTAGCCACGGGTGTCGAACGAGAGGGATAGAGTGTCCATGGGCGGTGTCCGTTTCGATTGTGGCAGGACCTGTTAATACCAGTTTGAAGGAGAATTGCACAGGCTTATCGTGGTGCTGGTTTGCTCATGCGAAGTCTTGAAAGGGTTATGCGGAAACAAGCAATAGTTTGGTGCTGTCTTTGAAGACGCTGGACAGAAAAATAATAACCGGGTTACAATCCCTATCAGGCAAGCACCGAACGACGCTGCTGGAAAATGAGTCCTATTATTAAACTGAAGGTGACTTTGCTGATTGTGGGTGTTCTGCAATTTTCTTTGTTGGTGCATGGTGCGGCATCAGACTTAGAGAAGACTTTGGAGTCCGAGCTTTTCTTGACCCTTTCTACCGCTCCTGAAGCTGCGCGAGTCCTGGACACTGATTTAAGTTATCTTGATTGTGGTTCTGAGGGCGTCGTTATCGCGCTCGGGACAATTGATCGACTGACCGTGGTTCTGGCTAATCGAAAAAGTGATCTTGCCAAGGCAGACCGGCAGGTAATTGTCATTTCCCCTTTTGCAAGCCTATCAATACACGTGGAACTTCAGCCTAACAGCAGGTTACCCAATCTTCTGAAAAGTTATTTACGAAAAGCCATCAAACCAAAATCTGAGCGCGTGCACAGACGCATCGATCTCATACTCGAGCTATGCGAATCCCTAACGAAGGGGATGCCTCCTGCGGAATTGAGCAACGAGGCTCTTAAGAAGCTAAGGTAACTCTCCTCCTTGATACTGGGCGACGCCGCTAACTTCATGGGGGAAGGACACAACTCTCGACCATGGATCACACCGTCACACTGCGATCCAGGGGGTCATCCATGCCCTAAAACAGGCCCTGCTTCGTCTCACCGAAGTCCAGCATGACGCTGCTTCTCATAGCGGCTTGGCCCTATAATTCAGGAACAACAGCCCAATATATCGTGGCCTAATTCCTAGTAAAGCGACGCCTTGCGCAGCAAATCAGGAGCGCCAAGGCGCGATTCATACCAGCTCTAAAAGCATAACCTCAAGCCAACTTCTCTCACTCAAAATCCGCCACGTCACGTGCCGCCAACTCTCGCCAAGCTTCTTCCTGCGGCAGATGCGATAAAGACAAGGTCTCTGCGCCCGATAATAGCTTCTCGCAGTGGTCAAACACTTGCAGATACTGGAGTGAAATTCCAAGTTTTTCCGCCGCAGGGAAAACGTCTTTGAGATCCACCGCGACTTCTTCGCGAGTGAGGACTTTCCTCGTGCTCGTCACGTAAAATACCCCAGGCTTCCCTCCGGCGTGAGACTTCGTAGCGGCTTCAAAAATCTGAGCGACGTCATCCCTGAAAACCACCTTCCAACTAGGATCTGGCAGGTTCTTGTTCTCAAAAACAATTGGCTTGTGCCCGGATAAGGGCGCCAGATTCAAACTGAGATCAATAAGCCCGGCATTTGCCACGATCCAACCATGGCTCAGGAGCAGATGGGGTCGATCCTTTCTGGGAAGTTCAGGGTAAACCACCAGGGCGCTGCCGGCACGTCTCACCACCTGCTCCTCGCTTCTCAACACCAAGGCGGAGCAAATCAGCGCGTGGGCTTCCCACTGCATGTTCGCTTTTTTTCGGATGGTCTCGCTCCCTGTCTTTTGAACTCCTGCGAGATCGGCCTCGACGGCGACAGTCGTGTCGACTGTCCAAAGGAGAAAGTTTAACTCCTTGGCCAGCGCGACGGCATTTTGTTCCGTGATCATTTTCTTATATGCCGATCAAATTCCCCCTTGAGCATTAGCCTCCAAAAAGCACGGGCAGCAGATGCCTGATCTGACCGACACTTCATCAATCCAGATCCAACTCTGGCTTGAAATCCGCCGCGTGATAGCTACTCCGAACGAGTGGCGCACTGGCCACATGCCGGAAGCCCTTGTTTCGGGCGATCTGCTTGTAATTTTCAAACGTGTCCGGGTGCACATAGCTCACCACGGGCAGATGCTGCGGCGACGGACGCAAATACTGACCGAGGGTCAATACCGTCACCCCGTGCTCCAGAAGGTCGTCCATGGCCTGAAACAATTCCGGCTCGGTTTCGCCGAGGCCAAGCATGAGGCCGCTTTTTGTGGCAACTTTGCCACCGAGCTCCACGGCCATTTCTTTGGCGCGCTTCAGCACGTGCAGACTGCGATCGTATTTGGCCCGGCTGCGGACCAGCGGGGTGAGGCGCTCCACCGTCTCCAGGTTGTGATTAAAGATATCGGGCTTCGCCTGCATCACGGTCATGAGCGCGTCGTCCTTATCATTGAAATCCGGGACGAGGATCTCGATCACAATCCCGGGCTGAATGGCGCGGACCGCCTCGATTGTCTGAGCAAAATGCTCGGCGCCACCGTCCGGGACATCGTCCCGCGCCACGGCGGTGATGACGATGTGTTTCAGCTTCATGCGCTTCACGGCCGTCGCCACGCGTTGAGGCTCATCGGCTTCCAGCGCGAAGGGTTTGGCCGTTTTCACGGCGCAGAAGCCGCAGGCACGGGTGCAGCGGTCACCCGCGATCATGAAAGTCGCGGTGCCCTGGCTCCAGCACTCCCAGCGGTTCGGGCATTGGGCTTCCTCGCAGACGGTGTGCAGTTTCAGGTCCGAAATGAGGGCCTTCGTGCTCCAGAAAACCGGGTCGCGCGGCAGTTTCACACGGATCCAGTCCGGTTTCTTTTCCGTGTGCAGGGCGGGATCGATCTTCGGAGTCATGAAATAAGCAGGGCCAGTGTGGTCTGGATACGCCGAATTGCAATGATGAGATGCAGTCCGGGTCAACGGCGCGCCGGGCTGTGAAAAGCCCTTTTCCCTTGCGCCGTACTACACTCCATGCTGCAATCCCTCTTCATGAAATCAAACTTCCTCAGCCGTGCCGCCGTTACTGCCATGACCATTCTCGGTCTGGCCGGCGCTGTGGCAGCTCAAGCAACAAAATCCGTGTCTGACATCAATATTACCATCAAAACCAACAAGGGCGACATCGACATCGTGGTCTATGCCTCCAAAGTTCCCGTGACCGCCGCCAGCTTTCTGAACCTCGCCTCGAAGGGCTACTATGATGGCATCAAGTTCCACCGCGTGATCGCGAACTTCATGATCCAGGGTGGTGACCCGACCGGCACTGGCAGTGGTGGCCCGGGCTACAAGTTCGAAGATGAATTTGACGCCAGCCTTCGTCACAACAAAGCAGGCATCCTGAGCATGGCGAACGCCGGCCCACGCACCAATGGCAGCCAGTTCTTCATTACCCACGGCCCAACCCCTCACCTCGATGGGAAACACAGCGTCTTTGGCGCCGTGACCAAGGGCCAGGACGTGGTGGACGCCATCCGTCAGGGTGACAAGATCGAGAGCATCACCATCAAGGATTCGACCGATGCCCTCTTCGAAGACAAGAAAGATCGCATCGCCGAATGGAACAAAGCTCTGGGTAAATAAGCAGTCTCTGCCCGGACCAATTTAAGGCCGGGGCATCATGCTCCGGCCTTTCTTTTTCTTCCTTCTCTTCCTCTTTCCCCCCCACCCTGCCACCGCGCACACACACTTCGCACCTCGCTTCTCACTTTTATGATTCCGCTCGAAGACTTGTTTAATGATGTCGTCAGCAAAGCCCAGCGCGGCCTCGGTCTGACGGATGAGACCCTGGCCTCCCGGGCGGGCATCAGCGTGGGAGCGCTGGCCGAGGTGAAAGACGGCAAGGTGGATGAACCCGTGCTGCGTGCCGTGGCGCCAGTGCTGCATCTGCATGCAGGCGCCTTGGTCATCATGGCGCGCAAATCCTGGAAGCCCACACCCGTGGCGCTCAGAGGCCTTATCCAGATCAATACCAACTACGACGACATGACGGTGAACAGCTACATCGTCTATGATCCGGAAACGCGTGAAGCCGCCGCCTTTGACTCCGGCGCGGATGCCCAGCCCATGCTCGCTGCACTCAAGGAGCACGACCTCACGCTGAAAGACGTCTACCTCACACACACTCATGGCGATCACGTGGCTGACCTGAGCACGCTGCGGAAGAATCGCGAGCCGCTGCACGCGTGCGCACGCGAACCCTGGCAGGGCGCGGATCTTTTTGACTGCGGTAAAGAATTTTTCCTGGGCAATCTCACCATCCACACCCGCCAGACCTGGGGTCATTCCCGTGGTGGTGTGACCTTCGTGATCCGCGGCTTGGCGCATCCTGTCGCCATCGTGGGCGATGCCCTTTTCGCCAGTTCCATGGGCGGCGGCATGATCTCCTATGCGGATGCCCTGCGGACCAACCGCCAGGAGATTTTCTCACTGCCGAGCGATACGGTCGTCTGCCCCGGCCATGGCCCGCTCACCACCGTGGGCGAAGAGAAGGAGCACAATCCATTTTATCCTGAGTATAAGTAGCCGATCTTGAACCCATGTCGGCAGGCTAAGCGGTGCTCGGCCCAATAGTCGCACGATGCCAACCTTTCAGATTCTTCTGCACACCACAGGCATCCATATGGAGGTGGGAGAGGAATCTTCAACCCCGTGCATTGGGTTCTACACAAGCCGGAGGGCAAATGCGGAAACATCCGGAGAAGCTTTCGAAAAGATCATGAAAGAATTCGATACCGACCCTGAAATGCGAGATATTTTTGTGTCGGCGCATCACCATGGTCTGCGTCCGAAAACTGAGATAGAAAAGGTTTTCATCATACCTTGGTGGAAGGCGATCTTTCCGTGGAAACTTCCAGGACTTTGCTTCTACCATGCGGATGAAGATTTGTAGGCCAAAAAGAATAATCCGACCTTTTCTGCCGTCTATTGTATGCCTTCAAGCGCGCGCGTGACTACCTGCAAGCATTAGTCTTCAATTACGCACACGCATTCATTTTCCTCACTCCAAGTCACAACCAAACCTACAAGCCAAACACCTACTTTATCACTATGAGCCAGACCATTTCTTTCGTTGGAGTCGGACGCATGGGCGCCAATATGGCCCGCCGCCTGCAGGATTGCGGATACAAAGTCACCGCCGTCTATGACGTCTACACGGAAGGCGCCAAAAAGCTGGCCGAAGAACTGGGTTGCAAACACGCCACGTCGCTCGCCGATGTCACCGCCAGCGCCGACGTCATCTTCACGGTCGTCACGGATGATGCCGCCATGCGCACCGTCTTTCTGGAAGGCAGCGACAATCTCCTGGTGAATGCCAAAGGCAAAGTCTTCATCAACTGCGCCACGGTGACCCCAGGTATCCACCGCGAAGTCTTCGCCGCTGCAGAGAAAGCCGGCGCGAGTTCCCTGGAAGCCTGCATGGCCTCTAGCATCAGCCACGCGCGTGAAGGCAAACTTTACCTCATGCTCGCCGGTGACGAAGGCACCTACAAGAGCGTGCAGAAGATCGTCGAAGACATCAGCCTGAACCGCCGCTTCATCGGTGGCCCCGGCCGCGCCGCGGAAGTGAAAGCGCTGGTGAACATGGTCATGAACATCAACACCGCCGGTCTCGCGGAAGGCCTGGGCCTCGCTGATTCCCTAGGGCATGATTTGAACATGATCCGCGAAGTCTTCAGCCAGACCGGCGCGAACTCCCGCGTTCTCGAAACCGATGGTGAAGACATGGTGAACCGTAGTCACGATTGCTGGTTCAGCGCCGCCCACGCAGCGAAGGACAGCGGCATCGCCGGCTCAGTCGCCAAAGAACAGGGACTGAATCTCCCTCTCAATACCGCCACTGAAGCGCAGTATCAAAAGATGGTGAAACTCGGCCTGGGCGAACTCGACAAGAGCGGTATCGCCGAACTGACCTTCAAAGGCCGCAATGCCTGATGATGTAGGCGCCTTGAAACGAGGCTTGACGAGACTCCCGGTTTTCCGGTAGTCTCGTGGAAATGGATGGCGCGGGAACAGTGGAGGTGATCCACCGTCCCGCGTTTTTTTATTCAGTTCTCACGTTTCATGCCTATGAAAAAGCTGCTCGTCTTGTTAGGGTGCGTTTCCATCTCCGTCGGCTGCCTCGAGAGTCAGGCATTCAGTGCGGAGACTAAAAAAGCCAAGCCTGAAGATCGCTTTTTTAGCGCTTATTCCCAGATGTCAGGAGCCTTGAAACGTCTGGAGAAGGATCCCAAGTCTGCGGAGGCGCTCGCTGAATTAAAGGAAGCCGAAGTCATGGTAAGAGCCCTGCAAGACGACGAGCCTGTGTGGCAGTCCGACGTGGTAGCCTATCGCCTGCGCGTGCTGTCCGGCACGATCTCCGAGGTGGAGGCTGGCACTTACATCCCGAAGAAACGTACCAACAAAGACGGCGCGGCAAAGGGCCTAGATGCCAAGCAAGCAACCCAAGTGGGAGCGGGAGAAGAGTTGGATGAGAAGCTTAAGAAATTCAAAAGCCTCAGTCAGGAGCGTGAAAGGCTGAGCGCGCTGCAAGGCGAAAAAGCAGATTCTCAACGAGACGAAACCTTGATTGACCTCTTCAACGAGTTGGAAAAGCTTCGCGCAGAGGTGGACGAATTGCGGCGCGCGTCCAAAAATTAAAATCCCGCCCACTCCTCCCGCTCATGAAAAAGCTGCTTAGCTTGTTAGGGATTGCGACCATGCTCGCAAGCAGTCAAGTCACTCAGACTTTCGCTGCCGACGATACCTCCACCCACGCAGGCAATCGCTTCCTGGATGCTTCCTCCCGGATGCAAAAGACCTTGGAAAAGCTGAACGCTGACCCCCAATCTGACACCGCCAAGAAGCAGGCCGTCGCGGAGTTGAAAGAAGTCGAAGCGACCCTCAAAGACTTGCAAAAGAAAGAGCCCCAATGGCAGAGTGAAGCCGTCGCTTTCCGTCTGCGGCTCCTGGCTAGCGCGATTTCACAAATTGAATCCGGCACCTATGTGGCCAAGAAGCCGATCAGTAAGGAAGAGTTGTCGCAAGCCATGAATGCGCTCCGCGCGAAACTGGAGGCCAATCAAAGTGAGCTCGATGCTAAAATGCAGAAACTGGAGTTCCTCAAAAAGCGCGACGAGGGACTTCGTATGCTCCAGTCCGAAAACGCGGACACGCTGCGGGACGAACTCCTCATCGATCTGGCCAAAGAAGTAAAAAAACTCCGCGAAGAACTCGATGAGCTAAAGCGCGCCCAGAAGAAGTAAGTCCTGACAGGTATACGCGCTCCATTAGGGAGCGTCTTCTTCCAGCACGGTAGGCGGCGGTCCTTTCAGTTCCGTTTCACCCGCACTGTAGGCAACCATTTTTACAGTGTTCATGGAGTCCTTGTAGCTGAGCCACTGACGCGCCGCATACTTCGGGGTATACACCGTGACATTCTCGCAGGTCGCCTGCACCTTGTTGAAGATCAATTGCCGCATGCCATTGTGCCAGATACGCACATTCTTCAGGCTCGCCGAGCAATCGTGCAAATTGATGCCGAATCCCAGATTGTCATAGACATCGGTGTCCTCCACGATCGTACTCAGCGCACTGAAGCTGTTGCCGCCCTTCGGTGTGTAGGAGTTGGCAATGCCGTTGTCATTCCCCCAAAACTTGCCGTGTCTGATGGTGGAAATGATGCCGTCATGGCTGGAGTAACCCTCATCGAGATTGTGATAACCTTCGATGTTCTCGAACACGAGACCCGTGCCCACTCCGTGCAGGTTGAAGCCATCGTTGCCACCGCCACTCGCCTTTATGTTCCGGTAGATGTGATGCGAGACATCATTGATTTGCACCACCGACATCCTCGCGGACACTTCCCAACCGTCCTTTGAGACATTAGGAAGCAGCGTCACTCGATCCTTCGCGTCATTAAGAGTCGCGTATTTCGTGAACAACTTTGTTGTAGTATCCCGCGCGTCCTGCACCAGACGCTCGCCCTTGTAAGCAATCACACAGGGGAACACCTTCAGGCGAAACGAAGACAGCCCATTCCTCTCTTCCCAGTCGCTCTTTTTGACCTCGTCAAAGCCCGTGATGACATTCCCCCCGCCATCGATCACGATCGGCTGCGCCTCCGTCCCCGAGTTCCGCACCATCAGCATCTCGCGGTAAAGCCCAGTGCCCGGCTTGATGCGGATGGTATCTCCTGGCTGAGCCAGCTTCGCTACAGAGGCGAGTGTTTTATATGGTCCCTGCCCAAGCCGATCGACTTCATAATCCCGCGGACCGGATGCTGCTGTATCTGAAGACTGTGCAACGCCCTGGCTGGCAGAGAAACTCACGAATACCACAGCAGCGAAAAATAGTCCCGAGTAACTGAGAGAAACCAGGTTGGCAAAGCTGTTATGCATGGTGCATCAGCATACCTCAGGTTTGTTGACTACGTCGTGCCAAAAAGCGGAACGCACCCCATTTCCAGAGCACCATCCATGCGGCGCCACAGAGCAAAGCTCCATAGATTGCTATTCTAAAATAAGAGGCCTTCCTAGCCCTCAAGACCCATATCCGTTCAGGCTCACTATCGGGCTCCGGAAGTTGCCTGCGATGGCTGGAAAACAACGTTTTGACGTCGTCAGCCAACATCCATAATGTTCCGAACTTTTCTTTGTCTGTTCTGTAGATTACATACCGGCCAGGGCCCTTTAGTTTTGATATAGAACCCAAGTGATCATAAGTAAGATTAGTGTCGAAAATATCGCTGCGATTGATGGCGAAAACTTCTGCTATCCCCATTTCCTTGGCATTTAGGGGCAGAGGAGGAGATAGAAATGCGTACCTCTTCACCGGTGCCGCATGCGGCATGATGTTTTCTAATGGCTCCTCTAACAAGCCCTTGAAATCATTCCAGTCTGCCGGTAATTTTCCGTCCCTCAAACCGCTATACATCCTTGACCAGGCAGCGATCGCGTCGGCAGTAAGCCGTTCAGGGCTTCTCGACACCGTCGCCGATACCTTCGAAGCGGCAGCAACGGAGAAGACGCCAACTATGAATGCTATACGCAATCGCCACACGACACCTTAATAACAGAAATGCCGTTTCGATTCACGCATTTGTTTGCCGTCATCGTCGCTTCGATCCATCACACTTCCATTATCCGAGACGATGATTCGGGTGCCTCGGATAGCCTGACTTGGGTAGCGCAACATCCTTAATGTCCCTTCTAACCCGTGCGTGCTCTGCCAACATTTTCATCCTCAAGCCTGCAATGATTATGCCCAGAGCAATCGCTGCCACCACCATTCATTTGTATTTTGCGTTTCGAGCCCGGATAACCCACTGTCGTTCGGGCTCGGCATCCGGCGCGGGAGGGACTATTTTGTGATGCGCAAACAGAGCTTTCACGTATTCCGCCGAAACCCAGACCGCTCCAAAGTCTCCCTCGCTTGTCTTGCAAAGAACATACCTTCCTGGCCCCTTTAGCCCAGTGCCCCAAAAAGGACTATCGAAAGATATATCATAGATATCACTACGATGGATGGCAAAAGCTACGCCTTCATGCGGGGCGATCAACGGAAGCGGAGGGGACAAAAATGCATAACGCTTCTCTGGCGCTACATACGGAAACACATACTCCAATGGCAGACTGAAAGTCCCCTCCAAATCGCTCCACTTCTCAGGAAGCCGGCCTTGGTGCTGTTCGCTATAATGTCCGCAACTGGCTGCAATCGCACGCGCGGCGCTTGACTCAGGACTGCTAATTACCGTTGCCAACAACTTTCCGGGCGAGCCTACGAGGAAAAGCCACAGGAAGAGTGCTGGGCATGGCTGCATCCCTTCACTTATACCAGATCAACGGCAAAGTGGTCACGCTTTTGTTAGCCACTTAGCTGGCGGCTTCGTTCCTTGGGCTCCCATTCCAGATTCTCGCCCCTACCAGTTCGATGCCCTGCGTCTGACTATCGCAAAGCGCGAGGAACACGCGTACTTGTTTGTCTTTTATTACCGACATTGTCCTGCGCAAACAGATGGCCACCTGGCGCAACTACAACAGTAAGTGAAAAAGCAAACCATCTGACCATTACCAATGCTCCCTGTCGAAACAGTCTCACTTCACCAGCGTCTTGTATAATTCAAAAGTTTTCTCCGCGATCGCATTCCACGAAAAATGATCCACTGCGCGCTGACGCCCCGCCTTCGCCATGCGATTCCGGAGCGGTTCATCCGCCATCAGGCGATTGATCGCTTCCGCAAGGTCATGGCTAAACTGCGCAGGGTGTTGCGCTTCGTAGGGGCTTTCATTCTGCTGGAGAAGCGGCACGAGAATTCCGGTTTCACCGGGCAACACGACTTCCTTGATACCACCCACCGCACTGGCGACCACTGCGGTCTCGCAGGCCATGGCTTCGAGATTGATGATGCCGAAGGGTTCGTAGATCGATGGGCAGCAGAAGACATCAGCATGAGAGTACATCGCGATTTTGTCCTCCACGGGAATCATGGATTGAATCCAGATCACGCCATCGCGTTTCTCTTTTGCATCGGCCACCGCCTGTTGCATTTGGGCAGCGATCTCCGGCGTATCCGGAGCTCCCGCACAGAGCACAACCTGATATGATGGGTCCATTTGCTCAATGGCCCGCACCAGATGCACAATCCCCTTTTGCCGGGTGATGCGGCCTACGAAAAGCACGAACGGCTTGTCCGGATCCACCCCATGCTTCCGCACGATGTCCGGGCGATCCACCTTCAGGTATTCGACCGGGTCGATCCCGTTGTGAATGATGTGAATCTTTTGCGGGTCCGCATGGAAATAGCGAAGGATGTCCATCTTCGTCTCCTGGGACACGGCGATGACCGCATCTGCCATCTCGATCGCGGTCTTCTCCACCCACACGCTAAAGTCATAACCGCCCGCGAGTTGTTCCCGCTTCCAGGGGCGCAGCGGCTCCAGGGAGTGCGTCGTCAACACCATGGGGATGCCGTAGTTAAGCTTTGCCATGATGCCGCCCATGTGGCTGTACCAGGTGTGCAGGTGAACGATATCGGCATCCACATTCGTGGTATTCCAGGAGAGGGAGCGTTGCACCGCGCCAAACACACTCTGTAGCGGCTTCGGACAATTCCAAAGGCCCGTGTCCAAGCCGTAACCGGTCACCTTGAGCTTGGGATTAGACTGGTCGTCTTGATCACCAAAACAGCGCACTTCCACATCACAGAACTGGGAGAGCTCGCGAGTCAGGTATTGCACGTGAATGCCGGCGCCGCCGTAGATGTAGGGCGGGTATTCGTTTGTCAGGAAAAGGGACTTCATGGCAGCGGTAAGGAGAGAAAGGCTGGGCCGTCTTGGCTTGGTCGACGGAGCGGAAAGGAAAAGTTTGGTCGATTACCCAACTACAACGCAAGGAAAGATTGGCAATTGAATCAAGGTTCAGTGGTGAAGCTTTGTCCGAGAGTGGGTATGATGATTCGCCCGGTGGTATGCATCATTCCCAGTTCAACTTGCAGCGCCTCGGCGCGCTCCGGTTCGCCATGCACCAGATGCACGGTCTTCTTCGGACCTTCCACCCGGCGGAACCAGTCGATCAGTTCGCTGTGATCTGCATGACCCGAGTAGGAGTCCAGGATCTCGATCTGCGCGCGGACGGCGAATTCATCCCCGAGGATGCGCACCTTCTTGAAACCGTTGCGCAGTTTCCATCCCAGCGTGTTCTCTGCGCAGTAGCCCACGAAGAGCACCGTCGCCGCGGGATCTGACACATGCTGCCGCAGATGATGCAGGATGCGGCCGCTCTCGCACATGCCGGAGGCCGCAATGATGATGGCGGGTCCGACGAGTTGGTTCAGCGCTTTTGATTCCGAAGCCTCGCGGATGAAACGCAGGCCTTCGAAGCCAAAAGGATTGCGCTTCTTGAAGAGAAAGTCATACACTTCCTGATTGAAACACTCCGGATGCAGCCGGAAAATCTCCGTCGCGCTCACCGCCAGCGGACTATCCACATAGATGGGGATCGGCGGGATGCAGTTCGTTTCCCGCAGCTTGTTCAGCGTGTAGAGAAGCTGCTGCGTGCGCTCCACGGCAAAGGCAGGAATGAGCAGCTTCCCCCGCCGCTCCAGCGCGTGATTGATGATGCGGCACACATGGTCATCAGACGCCATTTCCATCTCATGCTCACGGCCTCCATAGGTCGACTCCATGATGACGTGGTCCACATTCGTACTGGGTGAGGGAGGATTGAGCAGATCGCTCTTCGGCCTGCCTACATCGCCAGAGAAAAGAAGCCGCTCCTTCTTGCCTGTGGTCCGGTCTTCAATATCCAGTATCACTTGAGCTGCGCCCAGAATGTGGCCTGCATCGATTAGGGTGAGCTTCACCCCGTCCGCGATGAACATCGGCCGGTCATAACCAATCGTCACAAACTGTCGCAGGCACTTCTCCGCATCGATCAGGGAATACAGTGGCTCTAAAGGCGGCGCACCCTCGGCCTGGGGATGCTTCCGATTCAGAAACGCCACATCGGAGACCTGAATGTGCGCGGAGTCAGGCAGCATCACGCTGCACAGGTCACGCGTGGCATCCGTCGTGTAGATGTTTCCGTGGTACCCCTGCTTTGTCAGGTTAGGCAGATTGCCACTGTGGTCGATGTGCGCATGGGAAAGCACCACCGCATCCAGCGACTTGGGATCAAAGGGGAAATTCCGGTTCCGCTGAAAGGACTTCGCCCGCTGCCCCTGGTACAAACCACAATCAAGGAGGATGCGCTGGCCATTGACCTCCAGCAGATGCTGCGAGCCGGTGGTGGTGCCAGCGGCTCCATGGAAGGTGATTTTCATTTAAATCCATGTTCCATGAAGGGCTCGGCCTCTGCCAAGCCCGAAATGGCAACAATCTTTACACGCACTCAGGCTGCCGGAGCCACATCCGCGATCACTTTCTTCAAATAAGCGATGCTGCGCTCCGCAATGACCTTCGCGCCCAGTTCATATTTGAAGACCTCTGTGCTCAACCAGCCGTCATAGCCGACCTCATTCAAGGCGGAGATGATGGGCTCAAATTTCACTTCCCCCATGCCGGGGCCCAGCAGGTTCGGGTCGTTCGTGTGAAAGTGCACAAACCACTCCTTGCTCTCGCGAATGATGTCCGGGATGGACTTTTCCTCATCACTCATCGCTTTCACGTCGAGGTGCAGCTTGCAGGCGGGATGATCCACCAGCTTGCAGAACTCGATGCCTTCCGCAGCGGAGTTCATCCAATTCGTCTCCTTCCGCCCCAGCGGCTCCATGGCGATCGTCACGCCATGCTCGTAAGCTGCCTCCGCGACGGAGCGTACCACTTCCACCGCACGTTGCGTTGCCTCTTCACGATCCCACTCCGGCAGCAAATTGCGGGCCTTCGGGCTGCCCCAGACCATGACTTTGCCACCCAGAGCACCACAGAAACGCGCCATATGGCGGCCAAAATTCTTCGCGTCCTTCCGCAGCATCGCATCTGGTGTGGTGATGTGCAGCCAGGCAGGCTTGGTGAGCAGCCAGTGCAGGCCGATGATTTCCAGCCCAAAGGAGTGCGCAATGCGTGTGAGCCGGGCCGCGTCATTCAGGTTCAGGTCGCGGGGATCGTCCTTCAGCGTGAAAGGAGACAGTTCCAGCCCCTGGTAACCGCACGCCGCGGCATCCTCACACACCTTCTCAAAAGGCTCGCTGCCCCAGTGTTCATTGCAAATCGCGAATCGCATCCTGTGGTTTTAGCGTGGCCTGCGGAAGATGGCAATAGATGAACGATTGACATATTGACTCCGTTTCGCTCGCGTCGAACGTCTGCTCTTTATGATTGCGAAGTTGATACCTGCTTTAGCTGCGGCTTTGAATCTATGTTGGCTCTCTGGGGCATGCCTAGGCGGCACGCTTCCCGAGGCGGAATCATCTGTTTTGCTAGAGCGTGCCGCAAAAACCCGCAAAGCCATGGAGCAAGGTGATGTCCCTACTAGCTTGGCCATGACCCACCCCTCCATCCATCGCGTTCTCAGTAAAGCCGATTACGAACGCATCACAAAGGAAGCAATAGAAAAATTACTGTGTTCGGCATGAAAATTGAGGAGTCGTCATTAGGTCAGCCGACTCAAACTTATGCCGCAGGGTCCGATACAATCTGCTTTGTTCCTTATCGCACGGTGTTTAAAATGCCAAATGGGATAAAAGTTCTTAGTATCGGTTATCTCGTTGCGATTAGAGGACCAGAAATTCCCGAATGGCTCTTTCTTGATGGAGCAGGTATGCGCAGAAATCCTGGACTCTTGAAGACTATGATCCCATCCTTTCCTACAGACATTGTCCTTCCTGAAAACCGAACCGAGCAAATAAAATAACTTGGTTTTACTCGACTCCTTTTGAGATCCAAGGCTCGCCATTTGAAAGCCTTTGATCCTCTTTTGTTTCAGCCTCATGGATCAAGATGCACCTTTTCATCACCGGAACCGACACCGACGCAGGCAAGACCTATGTGACTTGCCTGATTCTGGAGGCGTTGCGGGCGCGAGAAGAGAAGGCCACCGGCTTCAAGCCCTTTTGCTGTGGATCGCGGGAGGATGTAGCCGCGATTTACACGTCTAGCACCGCTGGTCTGAGCATGGATGAAATCAATCCGGTCTGGCTGAAGAATCCCGCTTCACCCTATGCGGCCGCATTAATTGAAAATCGCCAGCTTCCCTTCACCGATTTAAGAGCCCAAGCACGCGCCCTCGCAGACATCGTACCGCACGTGCTGCTGGAAGGCGCGGGGGGATGGGAAGTGCCCTTGGCCCCGGCCTACTCCCTGGCGGATTTTGCCCAGGAGCTCGGCTGGCCGGTGCTCGTTGTCGTGAACAGCCGTCTCGGTGCCCTCAATCACACGCTCTTAACCCTTCGTGAGATCGCGGCGCGCGGCCTGAAGAATGTCGGCATCATCCTCAATCATCCCCAAGCCGAGCGAGACGCTGCCAGCATCTCCCATGGCTTCATCCTTAGCCGGATGACGGACGTGCCCGTGCTGGGAGAAGTCATGCACGGAGAGACCGATGGCGAGAGTCTGCTGGAGGCCATCGAGTCCCGAGTGGCATCGCTCGCGTAATATAAGGAACCGGTTGAGGCTGCGCGTCATCCGGTGAAAAGTCCGCACCAGCAATTGCATGCACTTCGAAACCCAATCCATCCATCTCGGCACTGACTGGCGCGATCAAACCGGCGCAGTCATTCCACCAGTGTATCTGACTTCGACGTTTGAGACGGGCAATCCCGGTGGCTTTGATTACACGCGCTCGGGCAATCCCAACTTCCGCAATCTTCAGCAGACATTGGCCGCCTTGGAAGGCGGCAAGCATGCCACCGTTTTCGGCAGTGGTGTTTCCGCCA
This sequence comes from Phragmitibacter sp., assembly GCA_965284365.1. Taxonomy (GTDB): domain Bacteria; phylum Verrucomicrobiota; class Verrucomicrobiia; order Verrucomicrobiales; family Verrucomicrobiaceae; genus Phragmitibacter. The sequence continues at coordinate 4,165,221 of OZ260079.1, read as the reverse complement.
TCACCGCCGTCGTCAGCACATTGCAGTCTGGCGATACCGTAGTGCTCGAAGAGAACGTGTATGGCTGCACCTATCGCCTCTTTGCACGCGTGTTCGAAAAGTTCGGTGTAAAGGCTTGTTACTTCGATCTCAGCAATCCGGATAACTACAGCAAGATCACTGAACTGAAACCCGCCCTGGTCTGGATTGAGTCCCCCACCAATCCCATGCTGAAGGTGCTGGACATCGCGGCGATCAGCGAAGTTGCCCGCCAGGTGAATGCTCCTGTCCTCGTGGACAACACTTTTGCCTCCAGCTATCTCCAACAACCGCTTGCATTGGGCGCCACGCTATCGCTGCTCAGCACGACCAAATACACCAACGGTCACTCCGATGCCCTCGGCGGCGCGGTCTGCACCTCGAGTGACGAATGGCAGGAGAAAATGATCTTCGCCCAAAAGGCGCTTGGATTGCAGCCCAGCCCCTTTGATACCTGGCTGGTGCAACGCGGTCTCAAGACCCAGGCGCTGCGCATGGAACGGCACAGCACGAATGGCATGTTCGTCGCCCAACGGCTGGAACAACATCCCGGTGTCCGGTGGGTCCGTTATCCCTTCCTGCCCAGCCATCCTCAATACACGCTTGCCATGAAACAGATGCGCAGCGGCAGCGGTCTCATCACGGCCGATCTCGGATTGAATCTGGAGCAGACCATGGCCTTCCTGCGCCGCTTGCGCTACTTCACTCAGGCAGAAAGCCTCGGCGGCATTGAAAGTCTCATCTGCCATCCCGCCTCCATGACCCACGCCAGCGTGCCAAAGGAAGTCCGTGAAGCCGTTGGCATCACCGACGGCGTCGTGCGCTTCAGTGTAGGCATCGAGCACGCCGACGACCTTTGGTCCGACATCCAGGAAGCCCTCTCCGGCGAAGGCAAAGCACTGCTGTAGCGCCCCATTGCCCGAAGGGGAAAAAATATTCCCGTCCAAATCCCCACGCTATGCGAACGTAAGGCAATGCGCTTCAATGAGCGCGACCCACACAACTAACCTTACCTAACATGGAATTCATCTGGACACTCGTCATCGGCCTCATTGTAGGTGCTCTCGCCAAATTTCTGACCCCTGGGAAAGATCCCGGTGGTTGCATCATCACCATGATCCTCGGCATCGTGGGCGCCATGCTCGCCGGGTTTATCGGCAAGCAGGTGGGATGGTATGCCCCCAATGAACCCGCCGGCTTCATCGCCTCAGTCATTGGCGCAATCATCCTCCTTCTGATCTGGCGTCTCATCACCGGCAGGAAGCGGTAAACGAAAGCCACCGGAAGGTGACGTCGCCTGTTAGGCTGGGTTTCATCCTGGCCTGCATTGTAGACTTCCCACCTTTTCCTGCGTCTCATCCGAAGCCGTTTCCCGCCTTGCCGTGGGGAGCGGCTTCATTGTATAAGCATTCCACTATTCATTCACACCTCTAGGCCACCCATTCCTGTGCCATGAACATCTTCGCTCCCTACCTCCCCTCGCCCACCCGCGTTTCATCAGCCTATGGAAGCGGTGGCGGACAGCGCCGCGGCGGCTCACCCATCTCGGGGTGCAGCGGCCGACTCATCATCATGCTGGTCATCATCGCTTTTGCGGTGTTCCAGTACTTCAGCAACACCAAGGAGAAGAACCTGTTCACAGGACGGGAGCAACGTCTGAATCTGGATCCTAAAGAGGAGATCCAGATGGGATTGGCCTCCGCCCCCCAGATGGCTCAGCAGTTTGGCGGGCTGTCTAAAAATGCCCAGGCGACGCAACTCGTTAAGCAGATCGGCGCGAAACTGGTGAGCGCGTCGGATGCGGATGAGACGCCTTATGCGAATAATTTCGACTTCCATCTTCTGGCTGACCGCAAGACGGTGAATGCCTTTGCATTGCCGGGTGGGCAGATTTTCATTACCGAAGCGCTTCTCAGCCAGTTGAAGACGGAGGACGAAGTGGCTGGAGTCATTGGTCACGAAATAGGACATGTGGTCGGCAGGCATTCCTCCGAGCAGATCGCCAAGAACAACCTCATCAACGGCATTACCATGGGTGTGCTGGTGGGAGCGTCCGGCGATGGCGGCGGGGCGGATTCTGCGCGGATCGCCCAAATGGTCGGTCAGATGGTCTCCATGAAGTATGGGCGAAATGACGAACTGGAATCCGACCGGCTGGCTTGCCTGTTTCTGCTCCAAGCGGGATATGAGCCTGAAGCCATGATCAAGGTTATGGAAGTTCTAAAGAAGGCTTCGGGCGGGGGTGGCGGGCAGCCGGAGTGGATGAGCACCCACCCCAATCCCGAAAACCGCGCTCAGGTGATCAAGGATGAGATCGCGCGTTTGCGGGCAAAAGGTTCGGATAAGCCGGGAGGAACGGGCAAGCTGCCGGAACTCCAAGTGGAACCACCCGTGGAGAAGGCAAATTAGCCTGTTCCCAGGCTGAAAAAGAACTTGCGCAGCGTAGGTTCTAGCGCAACTTGCACGCCCCTTAACCGCTGTGAAGCGGAGGATTCCAGCATACCACGCGCCATGAGCATCATCGCCAAGATCGAAAACGAACAACTGAAAACGAATTTGCCTGACTTCAACGTCGGCGACACCATCAAGGTCCACACACGCGTGGTCGAAGGTGGGAAAGAGCGTATCCAGATTTTCGCCGGTATCGTGATCGCCTACAAGGGTAGTGGCCTGAATCAGGCCTTCACGGTTCGCAAAATTTCCTACGGTGAAGGCGTCGAGCGTGTGTTCCCCTTGCACACCCCTCGTATTTCCACCGTGGAAGTGACCCGCCGCGGCAAAGTGCGCCGTGCGCGTCTGCATTACCTCCGCTCCCGTCAGGGCAAGGACGCCATCTCCGTAAAGGACAAGGCTCGCGTCGAAGCCTGATTAGCTTTTCAGAGCGACTGACTGGCAGAGGTTTTCCCTCAACCATTTCAATACCCCCGATAGGCCAGAGGACTCCGTCCTCTGGCTTTTCTCTTTTCAGGCACTCAAGGCAGGAGGCGGGTCCGGCCGCCGCCTGATTCAACTGCCCCTGACATTCGTTGTCAGCGCCCGGGCTTCTGGCACCTTCACGGCATGCCATTCCTCGCGAACTCAAACCTCGGCACCAGCCCGATTCCCTCCAGCCCCAAAAAAACATTTCGGCGCCAATCCTGACTATATAGTCAGGAATAACGCGGATTCCCACACACCTCAGCGGCAGTTGACGCCTTTTTGCCCCAGTAGAAACGCCCAATCGCACTTCCCAGCCAAATTTCACCGGAACATCCAAGGGTTCAGGCTTTTTGAAACTTGAAACTTGAAACTTGAAACTTGCAGCGAAGCGAAACTTGAAACTTCTAACGGCTCCGTTTGCGGAAAAGCATGAACTCATTCCCGTCCGGATCGACGCACATGGCAAGATGAGGCGGCTCGCCATCCTCCGGCTCAGGCTCACGAGTGAGTAGCCCACCGGCAGCAACAACCTCGGCGGCTCCAGCGACGACATCTGCGACCTGAAAGCTCAGGCCGGTCCACGTCTTCCCGCCTTCCCCGCCGCCATGGATGCCAATCACCCCGCCACCAACCGCCACTTCGCTGATGAAGTCGTTCTGCTTCAGCACCGTCCCGCCAAAGACGCCCGTGTAAAAGCCCACCGCGCGGTTCATGTCCACGGCCCAGATCACATACTTCAAGCGTTCCACTTCCATGGCGCGCCATCGCACACAGCAAAGCCTTGGGAAAGCACTATTGTCTATACGCTTAACTTATGCCTATCACTGATGCGCTGCAGGCAGGATCAACGCCTCCGGCATGGACATATCTCTCTGTCGAATCGTCCGTGGCACGCGGATGTTGAACACCGTCTCGACACCGGGTTTGCTTTCCACCGTAATGGTCCCGTGGTGGGCCTCGACTGCCCGTTTTACAATAGAAAGGCCCAGCCCCGTGCCCTTGATGTCCTTGGCATGATGCCGCGCCACGCGGTAGAAGCGTTTGAACACAAAAGGCAGATCGGCATGAGGAATACCAACTCCATTGTCTCGCACCTCGATGACAGACGTGTCCGCTTCCTGCCGCAGGTGGACGGTGACACGCACCGCTGAAGATTGGTTCTCCTTCAAGGCATTGCCCACCAGATTGAAGAGGATCTGGTCCCAATAAAAACGATCGCCAAAGACCATGCTGCTCTCACCCGGTTGCTGCACAAAAGCCACTTGAGCCTGGCCATTCTGAATCACAGGGGTGAGCCGATGAATAACATCCGTAGCGCAGACATTAAAATCAAAGTCCTCCAGCCGCAGCGTGTCTGCCTGACCGCTCTCCATGCGGCTGATCACCAGCAGATCTTCCACGATGCAGGCCAGACGATCCCCGTGTTTCTTCATCACGGTGAAGACGCGTTGCATCTGGGCGTCTCCCACTATTTCGCCATCCACCAAATTCTCCAGGTAGCCAATGATGATCGACAGTGGTGTGCGCAGTTCGTGGGAGGCATTGGCCACGAAGTCCTTCCGGATCTTCTCCAGGCTGTGCTTCTCCGTTTCATCACGCAGGATGACCAGCACGGCACTGTCCAGTCCAGCGGGTTCGTTCTTCGGCAGAGGCACCGCTTCCACGGAATAGACCCGGTCCTCCACCGACATCGCCTTCCCGGAAGCGGTCACCAAATATTCCTGCATCGCGCGCTGCCCATTGCGGGAACTGGTGGCAACGAGTTCCACCATGCGATGGTCGCGCACACACTCCAATAAGGGGCGGCCAGCAGGGTCCTGAACTGTTGGGAAGAAACGCCATGCCCCTTTGTTCACGAACAGCACCGTGAGATCCTTCCGCACAATGAAGAGCCCGTCTTCGATGGCATCCACCAACCGGTGCAACATCTCCAGGCGGCGCTGCGTGCGCTGCAGGAAAGCCGACTCCTCCAGCCGTTCGCGCTTCGTCTGCGACTGAAATGTCTCCAGCCGTGTCCTGCTCCGCCACCAGAGGATGGCGAAAAGCGCCGCCACGGTGAGGCAGGCCATTGCAAAAAGGGTCATAGGATCAAGGGCAGACTGCAATCACGCTAAGCGAGCGCCAGGCGCGCCTAGGTGCAACTGATTTGGTGATGGCCTCGCGCTCAAACGGGCACCGCTGAAGGCGCACGGAACACATAGCCAAAGCCGCGGGATGTCTGAATCCAATCAGCAAATTCCCCCAGTTTCTCGCGAAGACGTTTCACGTGGGTGTCCAGGGTGCGGGTGCGCACGGACTCCGAGTAGCCCCAGACTTCGCGGAGGATCTCATCCCGCTCTACCACTTCGTTTCTCCGGCTGGCCAGCAGGTGGAGAAGCTTGAACTCCAGCAGAGTGAGATCATAGGCCACACCGGCAATGGAGAGACGGACGGCCGCGAGGTCGAAGTTGAAGGGGCCTACTTTGAGATCCCCTACTTCAGCGGGCTGCGTGACACGACGCATGAGAGCCTGCACACGCAGGATCAGTTCTTTGGGACTGAACGGCTTCGCCAGATAGTCGTCTGCGCCTTTCTCGAGTCCAGCAATGCGGTCTTCCGTCTGACCTTTGGCAGTCAGCATAATGATGGGGATGGCCCTGGTACCGTCGTCGTTGCGAAGCTCCTGGCAGACCTGAAGTCCATCCCGGCCGGGCATCATGACGTCCAGAACAATGACGTCCGGGTGTCTCATGCGAACCTGGCTCAGAGCTTGCAGGCCGTCCGACGCTTCGATGGTATCGCAACCGGCACGGCGCAGATTCATGCCGACAAGTTCTCGCACGTCTTCCTCGTCGTCGGCGATCAGGATGAGCGGTTTATCAGGCATGGTGAGCATTAGATGGCAAAAAGGTCACCTATCGTGTCTCGTCCGCTGCCCCCGCACAATGGGCCACTTGTGACAACATCGTCACACCAGATGGTCAATGTGGCAACTCCTGGATGACCTCAAACCACTTTTCCAGGTGCGATTGCCAGGTCAACGGCAGTACAGTTTTCCGTGCGGCGTGGCCCATGGCTTCCCGTTCCGGTTCGGTCATGGCCATGGCCTGACGAATGACCGCTGCGATGGCCTCCGGATTCTGAGGTTCGCGCAGAAGCAGCCCGTTCTCGCCGTCCCGTATAAAATCGATGGCTCCGTCCTGAACCGAGATTAGCCCCGGAAGGCCGCTGGCCATGCTCTGCAGCACAGTATTGGCACAGGCATCATAAAGCGTAGGATGGATGAACCAGTCGGCGGTCTGGTAAAGCAGAGTGATATCAGACTTGGCATCCAGTGAGAAGACTCGCCCCAGCAAAGCATTGGCGACGAGACGGGATCGGTAGTGAATGTCCAGGGGCTCGCCCACGATCCACAGGTCGGCATCAATGTCCTTCCAGGCATCGAGCAGGGCGTCCAGTCCCTTGCGGCGGTGGCTCAGGGACACAAAGAGGAACGCCGGACGCGAGGCCCGCGACTTCATCTTTTCGCAGATGCGCGCCTTCAGGGTCTCATGGTCCGCAGCAGGACGGTATTTCTCCGTATCCACCGCCGTATGAATGACCCGGAAGAGATTCTCTGGGGTGCCGTGAATCTCGTGAACCTGCTTGGCCACCTGAGAGGAGTTCACCACGAACAGTTTGGTGCCACCGCCGGTGTAGAGTTTTCGCTCCAACTGCAACTCCAGGAGGTTCTTCGGTCCGAGGCGCTTGTAGAAAGGAAGCAGGCGCGAATAGACATGATGGCAGCCGCCGCCGGCGCGATGTAAGTCGTGCTTCGTGGTTCGGCCAAAGCCGATGGTGACGTCCACGTTCAGAGACCGGTTTGTCATCTGGGAGGTCTGCCGCTCAAACTGCCAGAGGCGCAGAAGTGATGAACCTTTTACCAAAGGCACATGAGTCAGCTCGGCATCCAGCTTCTTCACCGTTTCGGGGGCGATAACCGACGTCACAATGTGCAAGTCATGCCCGGCGGTCTGGAGTCGGGCGGCAAAGTCGAGCAGGTAGCCTTCCAGGCCACCCCTCGGGACAAATTGATGGTAGATGAGACCTATGCGCATCGCTTCTTACGATCCTGTCTGCTTCTATTTTAGTGTCCTGTCAGAGGCGACTGTTGGGAGCTTTGCGCGAACTTCGTCCTCATACTTCCGGCTGTAGCGGATGAAGACTGAGAAGGCCGTCGCCAGCGCAATCCAGAATCCCGGAAACCCATCTAGAAAACCTCGTCGCAAGAAATAGGCTCGGAAGAATCGCCACCACGGTCGCATGACATTGGCGAAGAGAGACCAGCTTTTCCCCGCGGTCCGCTGCCGTTCCAGAAACACATCCGCGAAGACATTGATCTTGGAGACATACCGATTGATGTCCGGAAAGGAAAAGTGATGCAGGTCCCCCTCCATGCGGGTGCTTTTCCCATCCAGGACGATGTAATCGTGCTCCGGGCTGCCGCCCCATTTCGCCTTGGAGCGCCGGAACAGTCGTAATTTACGGTCTGGATACCAATCTCCGTGGGTGATCCAGCGGCCCAGAAACCACACCTTGCGGTTGCAGATGCCGCCGTCGAATTCCTCGGGTTTCCTTTGTGCAAAGAACTGCTCAATGCTGGCCCGAAGTTCCGGGGAGAGTTCCTCATCACAGTCCAGAGCGAGGACCCACTCACGGGTGCAGAGTCCCAGGGCCACGTTTTTTTGATCGCGGTGCCCCAGCCAATCCTTGTGGTGAACGGCAGCTCCGTGGGTCCGGGCAATGTCCAAAGTCCGGTCACGAGAACCCGAGTCCACCACGACGATCTCCTCTCCCAAGCCCGCCACGCTGGCCAGGCAGCGACCAATGTTCGCCTCCTCGTTGCAGGAGATGATGGAAATGGAAAGAGGGAGGGGCACAGCGAAGGAGAGAGATGGGAAGCGGGTGCTAAGGCATTCCGCAATCGCGGGACGAAAGCAACCTCTACCGCTGGCCAGCCTCCCAAAAAAACATCGTTATTCCTGCACCTGAATAAGTTGCTCAATTCCGCGCAGCCCCTTATATTTTTAAACGAATGGATATTTGCCTCAGTCACGCGGTTCTCGACGGTCACCTTAGCAACGAAATTCCTAACATCATTACTGGTGAAATCCGCCTGGCGGGTATCAGAAGTCATTTGCATATTGAATTGAGCGGCAACTTCATGCGCGACATCGCCGGCTGCCGCCTGGATTTCAGCAACCCCACTCCGAATTTCGATCCGGCGGCTCCCCTGCCCCGGCATCAGATGGGTTTTGCGGGCGAGATCACGGCTTCCCGCCGCCTGCACCGGATGCAGCGCCGCCATCAGCCGCAATTGACCATCGGTCATCCTTATGAGGCCGACAGCAAGGGCCTCAAGAACGCATTGTATTTTGAGTGGTATGGCGACCTCGGCCAGGACCGCTACCTGATCATGGCCAGCCACTGGATGGTGAAGGTCAGCGCCCCTCAATGGACCATGACCAAGGATGATGAATGGGAACTGGTTCGCACCGTGCGGACCCGAAGGAAAGAGTTTCTGCTGGGACGGAATCAGCGGGATTAGGTGGGTGAGGATTGCGCCCTCACCTTAATTCGCAAAGTGTTCACAACGACTGCTGCGGCAGTTGTCTATGTTGTTATGCGAAGGGTGCTCTTTTCAGTAGTGCTTTTGATGGCGCTAACGACCTGCTCGTTTCTGGATTTCGACGAAGATAGCAAGCCTGATGCGATGGTTTCCGCAGTCGCGAGGGTCTTCGGCGTAACGATACCTTCAAAGGATGCAGGATCCGTATTTCGCTGCGCCCGGCAGAATCGTTCTCCGAACGAATTTGCCATTATTAAAGTGCAAGGCCTGAGCGATAGTACGGTTGCCCAGTTTGAGACTTCGGTAAGCGAAATCTTGGGCTATGAAGAGAAAGTTGACTCAAATCCTTTCACGCTCAGACCAAATAATTTGGCCTGGTGGAATTACAAGGATGTCACCATGTCCCGGCACTACCGAATTGTTGTTCATTCCGAAAAATCGACCCTTCAAATCTCTGTGTATTTCCCTCAGCCTGTCACCGGCTCCGTATATCTTGAAGTTGGCGGAGTCGATTGGGAAACCGCTCCGATGGGCAGATAACTCGCACGCGCTAGCGTGTTTAGTTTAGTGACTGCGTCGAGTGATTGACATCACTTCACCGGTGCCTTCTTCCTCAACCAGTCGAGGGCTTTGCGGTTGCCGAGGTTGGCGGCTTCTTCGATGAGCTGGCGGCCGCGGCTGACGTTTTGGCTGACAGGGGGAAGGCCGGCGGTAAGCCAGATGCCGAGGGTATAGAGGCAATTTGAATCCCGGCTGGCGGCACCTTTTTCCAAGGCGGCGACGGCGCGGTCGGGGCGTTTGTAGGACTCGTTGTAATTGGCGATGTAGAGGAAGAAAGCAGCGCTGGGAAGATTCTGCTTCATGGCTTTTTCCAGGAGCTTGGAGGCTTCTTCAAAGGCTTCCGGGTCGCGGGCCAGTTCGGCGAGGCGAAGTTTGGCTTTGGCTTTCACGTAGAAGGCCTCGGGATGCCCCTTCGCTTCGGCCTGTTCAGCGAGGTCGAGCGCGGCTGCTGCGTCTTCCTTCACGCCTTGACCGGCATAGAGCGCTTCACCCAGCAGCACCATCGCTTCTGGTTCGCCGCCTTCCACGGCACTGCGCAGTTTTGCGATCCCCTGATCGATGAGATCGGGGCGGCGCTGCTTCACACCGGTGTCCAAAAGGGTGCGCCCCAGTAACGCCCGTGCTTTGAGGCTGCCTAGTTTGTCTGCCTGACGGTAGTCATCGATCCTGACTGAGTCGTCTACCTGGAGGTTGGCCAGGGCGACATAGGCATTGGGATTTTTCCAGATGTCACCGCCGGAACGCAACTCGCGCTGGAGATTCAGCAGGCTCGGCGAGGGCATCGAGGACAACTGGTTGATGATGGACACAGCCTGAGGCCGGAGAGGCTCGATCCAGGACTGATTCGACTGAGCGGCGCGGACGAGAATGCGCAACGACTCTTCAGGTTTCCCTCCGCGGCGGGCCTCCTCCGCCAGCAGTTCCTGATCCACGCGTGCAGCATCGGACAATTCCTGCTCGGGCTGGAGTTTTATGATTTGCCCCAATAGCGGCAACAACGACCCGATGGGTGGCAGTTCCTCGCCCACGATGCGAACGTGAATGGCCTCGAGTATGGTCGCCAACTCCGTCTTCAGGGCGGCAATGAAGTCCTTCCGGAGATTGGCCGTTTTGATGTAAGACTCCATGGCCTCAGTGATGGAGGCTCGGGCTACGGCCTCAGGAATACGAAGCTTGGCTTGCAAGAGTTGGTGCTCCAACGAGAGGCCCCAGTTCTCCACTTTGTCGAGGTTCAGCAGAAGCAACCGACCCTCACCTGAAGTGGCGCTGGGAAGTTGAGATTGGGCGAGCAAGCCTTTGATGGCAATTTGCGCGTCATCAGTCAATTCCTCCTGGTGCTGATGCAGGGTGGCTGTGAAAGATGGGTCGGCCCGCAGAGCCTCCTCCGTGGCCGTGCACCAATTTAAGAGGTCTGCCCAGCGCTCATCGCTCTTGGTGGCCTTTCTCTCTTGTAGGGACGCCTGCCACTGCTCCGCACCGGGCAGCGAGCGGAAGTCCCTCACCTGACCTCTGATGAAAACAAAGGCAGCGGTGGCCACAAGACCGACGACAATCACGGTCAAACACAGCGTGATGAAGCGCCTCCTTTGACCCACACGGAAGTCTGCGAGCCGGACATCCAGGTCACGCCGGAGTTCAGCGATCTTCCGTTCTTCGGCAGCGAATTTGTCTTTGGCGAGACCGCCCTCATCCTCGACCTCCTGACGACGCCGGGTTTGCTCCAGCTCCATGTGGCGCATGGTGCGGGATTGATCCGCGACGATAGACTCGATCGCGGCTGCGTCTTCCTTAAGCTTGGCCAGTCGATCCAAGCTTTGTTTTTCGCGGATCTGGAAATCGGACTCGCGCGAACGCAGAGCTTCCTCAAGTGCAGCGCGCTGGCTGAGCAAGCTCTGTTCACGGGCTTGAGCTTGCTCCTGGAGTTTTTGAAATTCGACTTGAGCGCGGAGCTGAATCTCCTGCTCGAGGCGCTGTTGCTCCCTGCGTTTGTCTTCCAGAAGCGACTGTTGCTGCTCCAACGCTTTGCGCTGCTCGGCGAGGCGATGGCTGTCATCTTCCAGACGGCGGAGTCGTTCTTCCTCGCGTGCCACCATCTCACGGCGGGACTTTTCCAGGGCCTCACGTTCAGCGACCAGCCACTCTCGCTCTGCCTGCAGTTTTTCATCGGCTTTTAGCTGTTCCGCTTCGACCTCCAGAGCCGCGCGACGTTCCTCGATCTCGCGCAAGCGGGTCGACACGGCGGACGGTGGCCCGCTGACTGAATCGTCCGCTCCGCCCATGAAAGTATCCGACATCGCGAGCCCGGCGAAATCGCCAAAGCTGATGGTGGGAGCTTCAGAGGGCCTACGGGGAGGCTTCGGGGACGAAGGGGTTTTTGGTGCTGCCGTGATCCGGGGCGCACTCTTGCCCGACCTTTCGATGGGGCGGGTCGCAAAAGGATCGGAGCCCGCATCATCCAGGATGACGCCTCTGGGATTGACCCCTTCCGATAAGCAAAGCTGGCGTAACAAAGCGCCGCAGCCAATGCCGTGCATTCTTTCCGGCGAATAATGCTTTTCAAAGAAGGTATTCCCCTCTTCCGATAACAAAGGAGAAGGAACATAGCCGGTCTGACTACGGCCCTGGCCCGTGAGCAAGCGATGGCAGAGCTGGACGAAATCAAAACTGATGCGGGCAATCGCCTGCGCCGCCTCTGTGTCGGTGGGCAAAACATAGTCCTGCGCGGAAGCACTGAGGCGCAGGGGGCAGACCTTCACGCTCCAGGAAGGCCACTCCTCGAACCGGGTACGCAAGAGACGACCCCTGGCTTCCTCACCCATAGCCGTCCAGCCTTCCACCAGCAGAGGCAGACGCTCCGGCGCCGTCTCCATAGCGGTGAGACTTTGATTGGCAGCGAAATCCATGGCTTCGGCCAACTGGACCAAAAGAGGCAGAGCATCCTCTAAAGGGAGTTGCTGACGGGCCTTCAACAGGGCTAGCACGGTGGGTCCGGCGACCAGCTCAGTGGCGAGGCGGCATTCATTCCCCTGCTGCTCGAAGTGCCAGACCTTTAGCCAGCGTGGATGCTCCAGGGAACGAACGAATGCGACCAACCGCTGCAGACGGAGGATGAGGCCCTGCTTCCCGGCGAACTCAGAGGGTAAGTAGCGCAAAGCCACCAATCGATCGGAGAGAATATCCCGGGCACTCCAGACTTTTCCAAAGGAGTCCGCGCCGACCTCGGTCACCGGTTCATAGCCGCTGGTTTCCGCCGTCTCCGTGTCCAGTGAGAGCCGCCGCAGATGCACAGAGCGCGCCGTATGTCCGGCTCCGGTCAAGGTCTGCAAGGCTTCAACCAGCGCGGCCGGAGACGCGTAGCGTCCCTCGGCGGATTTCGCGAGGAGACGCTTCATGATGACGAGCGCCTCCTCCGGCATGTCAGGGAGATCGCCCCACTCAGGCTCGGTGTTCACGTGGTGAAACATCACCTCGAACTGAGTGCCCTCGAAGGGGGGATGCCCCGTGAGGCAGAACCACAGCACTGCGCCGAGAGAATAGAGATCTGACCGCGAATCAATGTGCACGGCTTCCAACAATTGTTCAGGACTGGCGTAGGCTGGCGTGCCAATAAAGCCGCCACCCGTGAGACCGCCGGTGTCCGTAGGCAGGCCTTCCCGGGCCACACCGAAGTCGATGACTTTCAGATGGGCGGCTCCGGCGCTGTCTGCGGTGAGGACGACGTTTGAGGGCTTGAGATCGCGATGCACCAGTTCATGCGCATCCAGTGCTTGGAGGGCGCTGGCGATCTGAAGGCCCAACTGAAAAACCTCTGTCCATGTCAGGCTTCCGTGGTGAGCGATGTACTCCTGTAGCGAAGGACCATCGCAGAACTCCATGGCGTAGAAGGCGCCAGAAGGAGATTCTCCGAAATAGAAAACATTTGCGACGTGCGGATGGCGCAGACGCGCCATCATCTGTGCTTCCTGCAGGAAACGCTGACGAGCCGCCGGGATCAACTGCTGCTCAGAGGCCGGGACTTTAATGACGGCAAGAGAGAGGAGATTCTTGTCGAGTGCCTTATAAGTCACACCCATAGCCCCCTGACCCAGCACATGCGGCGAACCGTCTGAGCGGGCAAGGACTTCAAAGTGGGCAAATTCTAAGGGCTGCGCCATGGATTCGGTAATTTCGGATGTCCTCTACCATGGTACCGTGACACAATTCCAGCGGCGCCGCCACTGACAATCTGCTTGCTTCCCGTGCGCGTATAAGCAAAAATCCGCGTTTATGAAATTACTCAACCTGGCAACGACTAGCATTTGTGCTCTTGCCCTGCTCCATGGTTCTCCCGCCAAGGCAGGTGAAATTGTTACTTCCTCGAAAGGCAGTGCGGCAGTAACGCCTCCTGTCGAAGAAGAGTATGAAGCCAACCGCGGGCTTCTCACCCTGCAAGGCCCGACCGGGATGTTCATCAACCCGACCTCCGCGACCTTGCCGCAAGGCGCCTTCACGGTGCAGGCTTGTTTGCTGCTGCCCGACTTTGATTTCGGCGGAAATACGCCTTACGGCGGCCTGGTCGCCTATGGTGTGACCGACTGGCTGGAAGTTGGTGGTAACGTGTTGTTTGTGGATCTGGACAATGCAGACACACTTTTCTCCGCTGGTCCGCTCGTACGTGTCCGCCTTCTCAAGCGTGATGGATGGATTCCCCAACTCTCCGTCGGGGGGTATGGCAAAATCGGTGATGATCCAATTGAATCTGCCAATGCGTTCGTTGCTCTGACGCAACGTCTTGAAGTGGATGCAGGTCCTCTTGAGTCCATCGCGGTGCATGCCGGTGTGCGTGAGACCTGGAACCATGAAGAATTCGGTGGCGACACTTTCCGGGGCTATTTCGGTGTGGAGTTCCAACTCCCCTACCGTCTCTATCTCGTGGGTGAAATCGCTACGGAAGCTGACAACGACACCGCTACTCCTTGGGCGGCTGGTATCCAATGGCGCGCAGGCGGCATCAACATCAGCGCCGCTGTGGTGAACTCCATTGAAACGGAGACGCTGGGCGATGAAGAAGTCGGCTTCTTCTTTGGCATCGGCACTCAGTTCTAGCATCCGAATGTGTCACATGAGTGTCTAAGCCCAACATGCATCACTCATGAAAACGCAATATTCCCTTCGCACCCGTGTGCTCTGTGCAACCCTGGCCGTGAGCATGACGGGCAGTAGCGCCCTGGTCTTCCTGACCGGGTGTGAAGGTCTTGACTACTCGGCACGAGGCGAAGGCACCGGGGTGCAAATCGTCGGGGCGATCGTGGTGCTGGCAAAGTACCACGCCAGCGCTCATCAAAAAGCGGTCGCCGAGCAAAAGGCCCGCACGGCGGTGGCTCAATATGTGAGACCCGTCTATACGGAGAGACGCGCCGCGCGGCAGGATAGCTCGCGGAAGAGGATCGTGGCGACCACGGAGTCTTTCGACAAGCGCATCGCGACGGCGAAAGCCAAAGCGAAAAGCTCAAGCAAGACGACCAAGTCGAGCACGGTCGCCTCCACCAAGCCTAAGACCAAACCGGAAGTAACGCCGGACGCGCCCGCCAAACCAAAAACGGGCAAGACCGGCACCACCGCCAAGACGACCCCGACGAAAACTTCTGCTCCTGAGAAGCCAGCACCGGAAGTGGTGAAGACGACTCCAAGAGACACGGATGTGGAGGACCGCGCCGCGCAAGCTGCTGCCGAGGCCGAAGCCGCCCGCCTGGAACGCGAAAAAGCTGAGGCGCTGGCCAAACTCAAGGCAGAAGCTGCTGCTGAATTGAATTCCCTGGACTCTGCCTGGCGTTCGCTGGGCGGCGTGTCCGATCACTCCGTGGAAAGCGCCAGTGGTGGCCCTGCGGAATCCGTTCCTGTGGCCAGCACGCGTGACAAGGAGGCTCTGGTCGCCTCTGCCACCGCGCATGTGCCGAACTACATTGCCGTGTCTGTGCCTGCTCAAGGCATCGCTGCTGAAGCCGGTGGCCGCTCGAACGTCATGCTGTGGGATACGCGCCGCCAGCAACTGGCCAGCGAGGATGTCCTGGTGCTGGATCGCAAACCTGACGAGGGCAAGAAGCTCAAAGTAGACGGTCTGACCGCGCAATTTGTTGGCAACTTCTAATGCCTGATCTAATACCTTAAGATATGCCCCGGCCGGCATGATGCTTTCCGGGGTTTCATTTATCTGCTCTATCCGATCATGTCTGCTGAATCCAACGGACGGCCCAGCCTGCTGGCGAACCTCATTTTGATGCTCATCATCGGCGGCGTGCTGGTGGGTTTCATCGTCATGATCCGCAAGTGGAACAAGGAGAAAGAAACGCCCGGCCAAGTCACCAATGGGGCCAATCCCACCAAGAAACTCAGCCCTGAAGAAGAGGCGAAAAGGGTGGAAGAGGCCAACAAGACCCGGGCTCTGAAACTGCAGGCCGTGCCACAGGATCCGAAAGAGGCGGAAGAGACCCGCAAAGCCTTGGCGGAGTCCATGGCGCGCAAACCTTTCACTCGCCAGCCGGTCATGCCAGAGTCGGATGAAGCCCCCACTCCCCCGCCCGCTCGTGAAGAAGTCCGCGAGGTGGCCTCGAGTTCCCCGGAAGGCGCCGCGCTGCTAAAAGACGCTATAGCCCGTATCGACGAAGCACCGAGCGATCTCTACTCGGACAAAGCCAAGGCCAAGGTGCGGGAAGGCCTTTCCAAAGCGAGGCGGATTTTCAAGATCCATACCATCTTCTTTGAAAAAGGCGGCGCCGTGCCCAATCCGGAAGACTCGGCCCTGCTGAACTCTGCTCTAGCGGAAGGCGCTCTCCAGGAAGCGATGGAAGACCCCCGCTCAATCTTCTTTATTCTGGGATTTGCGGACAAGACAGGTGATCCGGCCACGAATCAAAAGCTCTCTCAAGCTCGCGCGGATACGGCAATCGCCATGCTGAAGTCGAATGGCGTGATCAATCTCACCTATCCCGTCGCGGTGGGTGGCACGGAACTGATCGCCCCGGAGAACCAGAACAAAAACCGGGCAACGGAAGTCTGGCTGGTGGTTCCGTGAACCAGTTTCATGCTTGAAGTTTCAAGTGCTTGCGGGCCGTACGATGCCGTTCCATTGCATTTGATCCGGCCAAATGAGGTGGGGCGGCGTATTCATGCAGGTGCTGTGTAGCATTGCATGAAAATTGGGAACCGATACGCCAATACTTATCCCCATCCCGGTATTGGCTTTGGCAAGATTTTGCGCTGGAAGCTTGGATTGGGTCCCGAGGAAGCTTATGCAACGTCAGACGTGGCGGAGCCGCCCTATGTGCCGCAATTTAGTACTCCGGGCAATCTCGGTCAACCGGTGGCCGACCGTCTCCAGGTAACATGGATCGGGCACTCCACCTTTCTGATCCAATATCGCGGGCGGAATATCCTGACTGACCCCATATTTGGGAACTGTCAGCCTCTGCCAGTAGCCAAACTGCGTCGCCTGGCACCCCCCGGAGTGGCGTTCGACGCGCTTCCCAAGATCGACGATGTGCTGATCAGTCATTCTCATTACGACCATCTGGATGCGCCGACCATCTCGCGTTTGGACCCAGGAATGAACTACTGGCTGCCCAGCGGGCTCGCCCCCTGGTTTGACCGTCGGGACATCAAGCGTTCCCGGGAACTGGCGTGGTGGGAGTCAGCAATGATTGGTGACGGCCTTGAGTTGCACAGTGTGCCTGCTCAGCATTTCTCAGGCCGCACGCCGTTTGACCGGGATCGAAGTCACTGGTGTGGCTGGGTTTTGCGTAGTGCTGAGCGGACGCTCTATTTCGCCGGGGACACGGGTTACAGCCAGATCTTCCGGGACATCGGCAATCGTTTTGGAGGGTTCGATCTGTCGATCATTCCGATTGGAGCCTGTAAGCCGCGCTGGATCATGGGCCCCATTCATGTGGACCCGAGTGAGGCGGTGCAGATTCACCGGGACGTTCGTTCGCGGCAATCCATCGCGTGTCATTGGGGCACTTTCAATCTGGCCGACGAGCCGCCCGGCGAGTCGCCATTGGCGTTGGAGGAGGCGCTGGTGGAACAGGGCGTGCCGCGAGATGACTTTCGGACGCTCCGGTTCGGTGAAACGATCATTGTTTAGGACGACGCGAATCCACGATAGTACTTAAACGCTCTGGATAAGCTCTTGACGATTACAGTGGTGAGTTGACCGTATCTCCCGCTCGGTTTGGGTCTCTTTGAACCGGGCGGGTGCATTAGCCATCCCTCTTCCCCGACGAATGACACCTCTGACCAAACACGGCTTTATCCGCGTGGCTGTGGCGTCGCCGTCACTCGTGCTGGGTCATCCCGGCGAGAACAGGGAGGAACTCAGGACGATGGCGGAACAAGCCCATAAAGAAGGCTGCCGTCTGATCGTGTTTCCGGAGTTGTGCGTGACGGGTTACAGTTGCGCTGATTTGTTCTTTCAATCGTCGTTGCGAGCAGCAGCCATCGAGCAGACAGTTGGTCTGGCGGCGGACCTGGAGAAGATTCCGATTGCCTGTGTGGTAGGGCTTCCTCTGGAAG
The DNA here is from genome assembly GCA_965284365.1 of Phragmitibacter sp. Taxonomy (GTDB): domain Bacteria; phylum Verrucomicrobiota; class Verrucomicrobiia; order Verrucomicrobiales; family Verrucomicrobiaceae; genus Phragmitibacter. Next base: position 4,147,589 of record OZ260079.1, on the reverse strand, counting down.
TCGATGGACGCCTTTATAACGTCGCCGCAGTCCTGAGCGCGGGGCGGGTGTTAGGTATTGTGCCCAAAAGCTATCTGCCGAACGCGGGCGAATTTTATGAACGGCGCTGGTTCTCGCCGGCGCATACGCTGAACCGCGATGAGGTGGAGTTCGGTGGCGAGTATTGCCCGATAGGCATCGATCTGTTGTTTCCGTTCGAAGGTGTCAACGGCGCGACGTTGGGCGTGGAGATCTGCGAAGATCTTTGGGGAGTAACTCCCCCATCCTTTCAGGCGGCGCTGCAAGGCGCGACGATCCTCGCCAATCCGTCTGCGAGTGACGAACTGCTCGGCAAGGCCGCGTACCGCAAGCAGCTCGTGCAACAGCAGTCTGCGCGGACGCACTCGGCTTACCTGTATGCGGCGGCGGGTCCCGGAGAGTCGAGCACCGATCTGGTTTATTCGGGACATAGCATCATCGCTGAAAACGGCGCCTTGTTAGGTGAAAGCGAGCGCTTCCGCTTTGAGCCTCAGATGGTGATTGTGGATGTGGACGTTCAGCATCTGGTGCACGAGCGTCTGCATAATTCATCTTTTCGCGATGATGGCCCCAGCGTGGATGCCTATCGTGAGGTGCCCATTCCCTGGCCGAAGAGCGGCAAAGATCTGGCGCAAGCGCCGGTGCGTCGGCCCTTGCGGAAGCATCCGTTTGTTCCTGATGTCGGCCATGGGCGTCGCGCTGTGTGTGAAGAAGTCTTCCACATCCAGGCCACGGGTTTGGCAAGGCGGCTGGCTCATACAAAATCCAAGACTGCCGTGTTGGGTGTCTCGGGCGGATTAGACTCGACACTCGCGGCACTCGTGATCGTGGAAGCCTTGAAGCGCTGGAATCCCGGCGGCTGCAAGGTACTTGGCATCACCATGCCGGGCTTTGGGACTTCGGGAAGAACTAAGGGCAATGCGGAGAAGCTCGCAGAGGCGCTCGGCATGGAGTTGCGCACCATTCCCATTGGGGATGCGGTAAAGCGACACCTGGAGCATATCGGGCACCCCGGTGATGTGCATGACATCACTTATGAAAACGCGCAGGCGCGTGAGCGGACGAAGATCCTCATGGATGTCGCAAACATGACCAACGGCCTGGTGGTGGGCACGGGTGATTTGTCCGAAGCCGCGCTGGGCTGGTGCACGTTCAACGGCGACCACATGTCCATGTATCATGTGAATGCGGGCGTACCGAAAACACTGGTGCGGTATGTGATTGGCTGGTGCGCGGATGAGCTTTTTAAGGGCGAGGCCAGCGCGGTGTTGCACGACATCATTGATACCCCAATCTCGCCCGAGCTACTGCCGCCAGATGCGGAAGGCAATCTCCAACAAAAGACGGAGGATGTGCTCGGTCCCTATGAAGTTCACGACTTCTTCCTCTTTTACTTTGTGAGGCATGGCTTCAGTCCGGCGAAGGTCGAGTTTCTCGCCAATCAAGCCTTCGCAGACACTTATACACCGGAAGAGATCGCCACATGGCTGAAGGCCTTCCTGTGGCGCTTCCATCGTAATCAATTCAAGCGCTCAAGCATGCCCGATGGCCCCAAGGTGGGCACCGTGGCTCTTTCGCCGCGAGGCGATTGGCGTATGCCGAGTGACTTAACTCCTGGCTATTGGGAGTAGAGAGAATAGAGATGTCAGAAGATCCAAGCAAACACGATACGGCCAGCCACACGCTCGATGAAGCTAATGAGCTGCGCGATGAAGGAAACACCGCTGAGGCGCTGCTCCGCTATGACGAGGCGATGCAACAACTTGGCGACTCCCCTGCCACCGACGAGGAGAAGCATCTGGGCGCGAACATCTATACGAATCGCGGCATCGCGCTGATGGAGACGCGTGATCCTGCCGAACTTCCGGCTGCCACACACTGCTTTGAGAAAGCCATCGCGCTGCGCAAGGGTCTGCCAATGGATGCCGATCCTCTCTATCCATGGGGACTCGCGGCGTCATGGTTGAACCTCGGTGAGGCGATGGGAAGACAGGATACCAAAGAGTTGCAAGAGGAGTCAGTGCGCTGCTTTGACGTAGGTCTCAAGGTGCTGGAGCAGATGCCGCCGGAAAGTCATCCTTCGCTCGATGCCCGACTTGGTGTGGCTTGGATGAACCGGGGTGTGACCTTGCAACGGCTTGATGAACCCAAGCGCGCAGCAGAGAGTTTTGATCGCGCGGTAAAGACCATCGAAGCAGCAGGCAAGCCCGATGATCCTGAACTGCGTCGGCTCCTCATGTGCGCCTTGCTGAATCGCGGTCAGTCGAGTTTGCACGGTGATCCACCTGACGCTGGTGCCACCCGACGGGATGCGTCACAGTCTATCGAGATCGCGGAAGAGATGGAGAAGCAGGAGTTGATGGCCGCAGAGATTGGCCTGCAAGCTCGTCATCTGCTCGGCCGTTCCTTGGTGCAACTGCAACAGCGTCCCGAAGGATGGGAAGACTGGGTTTCCACCTGCACGGATGCGGTGGATGAAGGATTGGCTTTGGCGCGCCTGTGGGCGAGCCGGGATATTGACCGTCTGGACCCGCTTGCTTTTGATTTGTTCCGCTTTGGCGGGTTACTTTACCGGCTGTATCAGCCGCATTTCCTGGCGGAGTATCTTTTGGATAATCTTGATCCGGAACGCTCGCCCGGAGCCATGGCGGATCGAGTCGAGATGCATCATATCGCCACGGAAGCCTTGTGGAGTGCCGTGGAAGACTTGAAGGCGCACGCCAAGGAAGCCAATGACCAAGGTAAATGGCTGGCGATTCTGAATGAACTGCAAGCGACGGAACAACGGCTGACGCAGATCCGGGAAGAGGCGCTCAGTGAGGGGTCTGAGTGGACGTAGGAGCCGTTAATGCAGCCTCTCTTGCCTTCGGCGGCTTCTTCGTAAACCGCCTCCAAGCCAGCGCAAACCCCGTCCACACCAGAATCATCGCTCCAATCGCGGAGATGCCGGCGAGGGTCTGACCTAACCAGCCGCCGGCTTCACCAGTGTGGATCCAGCGAATCCAGATCCGGGCTTTGCGGCCTGTGTTGTGGGTCGAAAAATCTTCCCAGGCAGTTTCTTTGCCAGTGGGCAGATGGATGCAGAGTTGGGATCTAAGGTCGGGGCGGCCGCGGTGCGATTCGTTGATAGCGAAGACTGCGGGAGCTTCGGGCGTAGTGGGCAACTTGATGGAGATGGTTTGCCACCCGGGCACTTTGCTTTTGGCTGTGGTCAATGCGGCATCAAGTCCGACCAAAGAGACAGGAGGTGGTGGAGCTTTCTTTTCGTGGCCTGGCGCCTTTGGCGGCGCGGGTTTGCGCGGTGGTGGAGGCTCGGAACCGGCGATTTTGAAGACCAGGTTGTTTGCCCATGGGAAGGCGATGACGACTCCGCTCAGGGTGATGGCCAGTAGCGGGATGCAGAGCCAGAAGCCAAAGACATTATGCCAGTTCCAATCGCGGGCGGGACCGTGCAGGCGACGCTGAAAGAAAAGGATGCGTTTTAGGAAGGTCCACGCCCAGCGGCGCGGGAACCAAAGCATAAGACCACTGAGGATAAGGAAGCCGAAGAAAAGAGCAGCCACGCCGGTGATGAGCTTGCCAGTTTCCCGATTAGGTTCCTGCAAAGCGAGCCAGCGATGAAGCTCGGTGACGAATGCGAAGAAGGCACGGACACCGGGTTTCCCCTCCCCCAACACCGTTTTCGTCACCGGGTCTACATAGACGGTCTTGGCTTTACCGAAGCCAAATGTGATGGCGGTATTCGGGTCAGCGATAGTGACGGATTCGGGACGCATTTTCGCATCCTTGGCCTCGATCTCTGCCAAGACACCTTCCAGAGAGTAGTTCCCGCCAGATGGCTCTACTCCATAATGGTCAAAGGCCTCCACGATCTGCCGCTCATAGGTGAGCAGCGTCCCGGTGACCGCCATCAGGAAGATGAAGATGCCGGCGACAACCCCAGCAATGAGGTGTAGCCAGAAGATGATCTTGCGGATGGAACGTGGCATGGACTGAGGTGACCGGAATTCAGGCGGCGGAGGTCCACCACCTAGCCCATCTCAGCCCATTGGCGCAAGAGGTTGTGATAGACCCCGGTGAGTTGCACGGTGCTCTTGTCCGCAGCTTCGTTACCCGCGAGATCGCGAGTAAGACGCTGAATCGAGAGATCCAGGTCAAAGAGCAACGAACGTTTGGCGTCATCGCGAATCATGCTTTGCAGCCAGAAAAAGGAGCAGATACGCTCACCACGAGTGACGGGCTTTACATGATGCAGACTGGTGGCGGGATACAGGATCATGTGACCTGCCGGCAATTTCACCTGCTGCACGCCATAGACATCTTCCACACAAAGTTCACCACCATCATACTCATCCGGCTCCGCAAAAAAGAGCGTCGCGGAGAGATCCGTGCGGATGCGCACCGGAGTGCCGGGAACCTGCCGGATGGCATTGTCCACATGCGTGCCAAAGGATTGACCGCCGGAGTAGCGATTGAACAACGGAGGAAACACACGCAGCGGCAAGGCTGCGGCGAGGAAAGTTGGATTCTTGCTTAGAGCCGCGAGGATCATGTCACCGAGCTCACGCGCGGCGGGATGACCTTCGGGGATTTGCATGTTGTCCTTGGCCTTCGCAGACTGATGGCCAGCAGTGACGCGGCCATCAGTCCAGTCAGCCTTGTCCAACACCTGCCTGGCGTGAGCAACCTGCTCAGGCGTCAGGACATCGGGTATACGAACAAGCATTTGAGTCGATTATACTTTCGCTTCGGTTAGTTTGACTAGAACCGAATGGCAGCACTAACGGCCATGGAGCGGCCTGCGCCGGGAACGAAGTGACCACCGCCCACGCGGTCAATGTAATCTTCATCCGCAATGTTGTAGAAGTTCACGCGGAGGGAGAGGTTCTCATTAACCTTATAGCCGATCATCGCGTCGAAGACCCAATATTCCGGAGCTTCACGCTGATTCAGGTTGTTGTTGAAGCGGTCACCTACGAACTGGGCACCCCCACCGATCTGGAAGCCGTAGGGCAGATCATACACCGTCCAGATGTTGAACGAATGTTCAGGGGTGTTGGACACATGGTTGCCGACTTCATCCGCGTTCTCGGAGGCTTCAATCTCGGAGTCGAGGTAGGTGTAACCTGCAAAGATACGCCACTTGTCCGTAATGGAACCAGCGAGGCCAACTTCGCCACCCTGAACGACCTGTTCACCGGTCAGTTCGAAGTTGGTTGGGTCAGCCGGGTCAGCCGTGCGGGCATTGGTCTTCTCCGTGCGGAAAAGAGCCGCCGTGATGGCGAAGCGGTCCTCAAAGAGATCCCACTTGGTACCCAATTCATAGCTGCGGTTTTCTTCCGGATCCGTATCAAACTGGTTGATGATGGAAGTGGCCGAGCTGCTAACGAGGAGCTCCGTCGCGGGGTTGAACGAAGTGCCGTAAGCCAAGTAAATGCTGCCATTTTCGACCGGCTTATAGGTCAGCGCAGCACGCCAGCTCAGCAGGTCATCGGTGCGCTCAAGATTGTCTTGTGCGCCGATTTCCGGCTTGGAGCTGTAGTCGGTTTCCAGATGGTCATAACGCAGACCGCCTTGCACGATCCATTGCTCACCGAGTTCGATCTTGTCGAAGACGTAAGCGGAACCCGTCAACACTTCGGCTTCCTGACGGGCGCCGGTGTAATAGATGCGGCCGCTCCATGGATCGGTCGGATCGGGATTGAAGAGATCCGTCTGGGAAACTTCGGAAGCGGCGCGAGCGTGGTTCTCAGACTCTTCTAGGCTGCCTTCGAGACCGGTCAACAGGGTATGCTGCGCGCCCCAAGTATCAAACTTGATGGTCAAGTCATGACGGGTGGCGAGGATGCTGTCTTCCTGATCGCGGGATTGAAGCTGGCGATTCAACGTGGTATCCGTGCCCGCGAAACGAGGCGCGGTGATGATGGAGTCACGCGTGGTGCGGCCAGCGCGGATGGCGCCATTGTAGATTAGGTCTTCGGAGAACTTGTGATCGAGTTCGATCGTTCCGATATCCGTGGAGATCTTTTCATAGTCGCGCTCCAGCAGACCATAGTAGTTGCTGTAGGGAACAGGAGCGGCCTTGTTCGCATAGCGGCTGAGGTCGGTAACAGTGTCAGGCACCCAGGGAATCCCGTAGTCAGGCTGATTGTCCTGCTCCAAATGCATGTAGCTGAGGGTCAGCTGTGTGTCTGTGCCTAGGCCGAAGATGAGGGAGGCTGCGCCACCCCAGCGTTCTTCTTCCACATAATCACGATCGGCCACACCGGCGGTGTGATACAAGCCATTCAAACGCAGAGCCGCGCCGGTGTCAGGCGAACCCGCCACAGGCTGCACGGACTTGGCGCCCTTGCCACCGGAAGCTGCCACAGGAGCGACGCCTGGGGTCACCCAGAGAGGCTGATTCACGTCAAGTGTCGCACGGAAGAAGTCGTTCGTGCCGCCGGTCACTTCACCGGTGTAAAAAGGATCGAGGCTCGGAACCTTGGTGGACAAGTTGATGGAACCACCGGTTGAGCCACGGCCAGCGTTCGAGGAGGAAGGTCCTTTGAAGACTTCCACCTGCTCGATATTGAATGGGTCGCGGGTGTAGCCACCGAAGTCGCGGAAGTTATCCACGAAGATATCCGTCTTGGCATTGAAACCACGGATGGAGAGGTTGTCACCAGCAGGACCGCCGCCGCCTTCACCGGCCTGGATGGCGATGCCGGGGACGTTGCGGAGAACATCGCGGAGAGAGGTCGCGCCTTGCTCCTGGATCAGTTCTTTCGGGATGACGGTGATGGTTTGGGGCACATCGCGGAGCGGGCCCTGGAATTTCGGAGTCTCGACGGCTTGCGGCTTGTAGAGTGGCTGCGCGTCGGATGCGGAAACCACAACTTCAGGAAGCGTGGTCGATGCTGCGTGCTGATCAGGGGTCGGGTCAGGAGTGACCGTCTGGGCAGCCAGACTGCCAGCAGCGCAGACTAGCGTGGTGACGGCGATGCCTTCCGCGGAACGGTGGATCGGCTGGGAGAGCGCCGCTTTCTTTTGTTTTAGACGAGCCATGAGGTGTGTTGTTGGTTGTGCGTATCAGTCTCAATAAGAAACTATGGATGGTAGATCCGCGCCCCCGTTAGCTTTGCTGAGATGGAGTCGCAAGTGCAATCTCGGGCAAAAATGGAGAAATTTTGAATTTCTGCCAGATCAGCATTGTTGCCGATCCCACACTATGAATTGTGCTGCATCAGCTTGAGGCATCTTCCACAGAGAGCATCGCCTTCACCATCTTGCTCGGCACGGCGATTGCTTCTGATTAATCCCCGCCGATTATCCCGTCAGTCCGAATCACGAGGGCTTCTCTTTTCTGTCCGATCCATTCATTCATGTCTTCCGCCACTGCTTCAGCCACCGCCAATCCTTCCTCCCCTGCCACGGATTACTTGGAAATCGGATTCGACCAGATTGAGCGCGATCTCCGTTTCCTCATGGATGCGCTGGGAGGGGTTCTGAATGAGTTGGGATACACGGATCTGGCTGAGCATCTGCCATGGTCGGGCGCGAGCAGTATCGGGGCGGACCCTTCGGCCTATCCCCCACGGATGGGCTTGGCCTATTCGGTCGCTTTCCAACTCCTCAATATGGTCGAGGAAAACACCTCAGCCGCCATGCGTTATCTCCGTGAGGAAGATCTGGGGTTCAGCAATGAACGCGGGTTATGGGGTAGCCAGTTGGCCAGACTCAAAGACCAGGGAATCACAGAAGAAGAGATCGCCAGTCACCTTGGCACCGTGCGAGTCGAATCGGTGCTGACAGCTCATCCCACGGAAGCAAAGCGTCTTGCTGTGCTGGAGCATCATCGCAATCTGTTCGCGATCCTCGAACAGCGGAGCCAGGAAGATGAGCCCTCGCCGCTCACCCTCCGTCGGCAACAGGCGGCGGTAAAGGCCGCACTGGAACGTCTCTGGCGGACCGGCGAGATCCTTCTGGAGAAGCCGACCCTGGCTGATGAACGGCGCAATGTACTCTATTACCTCAGGGACGTGTTTCCTGTCGTCTTGCCGGTGCTGGATGCGCGGCTGAAACTGGCGTGGGCTGACGCAGGATTTGACCCGGCAACTCTGAACAAGCCAGGCACCCTGCCCCGCGTTTGTTTTGGAAACTGGGTCGGCGGCGACCGTGATGGCCACCCGGGTGTGACGGCGGATGTGACCCGGGACACGCTGGAACGTCTGCGAGCCAATGCCCTGATCGTGCACTCGCGAAATCTCACGACGCTGGCCAGCAAGATCACGCTGACCACCTGGATGCAGACGCCACCTACCGGATTGTTGGCTTTGCATGGGCAGCTCGCAGCGTCATTGGGCGAGGCGGCGCAGCCCCATCTCGCTGCGAATCACGAAGAACCATGGCGCCAGACCGTGGAAATGATGCTGGCCCGTCTGCCGGTGACCGAGGTGGCTGGAGGGCAGTCACGCCTTATTACGGGGCCGGGCTTGTATCAGCATGCCTCGGAGCTGCTGGCAGATCTGGAAGTCCTGCGTTCCGCTTTGGTGGAATCCGGGGCGGGTCGTCTGGCGGAGGCAGACGTGGCGCCGGTGCAACGCGCGGTGGAGATTTTCGGGTTCCACCTGGCTCAATTGGATGTGCGTCAGAACTCCGAATTTCACGCAAAGGCGCTCCAACAACTCTTGATAGCTTCCGGCCTTGCAGATGGCCGCGACTGGGAAGAATGGAGTGAAGAAGAGCGGCTGACCTTCCTGCAAAAGGAACTGCTCTCCCCTCGTCCGTTTTTGCATTCCACCGCAGGCTCCGGCGCTGGGCCGGAAGCGGACGCGGTGCTCGGCTGCTACCGGGTGCTGGCGGCGCACATTCAATCCTATGGTGCGGAAGGCCTGGGAGCGCTGATCATCAGTATGACCCGGCGGCTTTCGGATTTGCTCGTCGTGTATGTGCTGGCGCGTGAAGCTGGCCTCATGATTAACACGGCGGAAGGGATGCTCTGCCAGCTACCAGTGGTGCCGCTTTTTGAAACGGCGGATGACCTGGAGAACGGGCCTGACATGTTGCGGCAGTTCGCTGAGCAGCCGGTGACGCGTCGCAGCCTGGCATTCCACGCCGAGCGGGCCGGACGTCCTACTACCCTCATCCAGCAGGTGATGGTGGGCTACAGTGACAGCAACAAGGACGCGGGCATCCTGGCCAGTCAGTGGGCGCTGCATCGTGCTCAATCGCGGCTGGCCGAAGCGGGCAGAGACGCGGGTGTCAAAGTCTGCTTTTTTCATGGTCGCGGCGGTACGGTGAGCCGGGGCGCAGGCCCCATGCACCGGTTCCTGGATGCCCTGCCTCACGGTTCCTTGAGCGGAGATGTCAGGCTAACGGAGCAAGGCGAAACCATCGCGCAGAAATTCGCCAATCTGCCGACTGCGGCCTACAATCTGGAACTGCTGCTCGCCGGCGTCACGGCGACGACCTGCCGTCATTCCAAGGAAGGCGGGCCGCCTCATCCCCTGATGCCGCTGGCGGAAAAACTCGCCTCCACCAGCCGCACGGCCTACCGGGCGCTGCTGGAAGCGGAAGGGTTCATGGCTTTCTACCGTCAGGCCACGCCGATTGATGCCCTGGAGCATAGTCGTATCGGTTCGCGTCCCAGCCGCCGCACGGGCCAAGCCACGCTGGCGGATCTTCGTGCCATTCCCTGGGTCTTCTCTTGGAATCAATGCCGATTTTATGTGCCGGGCTGGTACGGCACCGGCAGCGGTCTGGCCTCTCTCACCGAGGATGAATTCGAACAACTGGCGCGTGAGCTGAAGACCTGGCCTTATCTGAATTACGTCATCACGAACATCGAAGCTTCTCTGGCCAGTACGGACCGTGATCTGATGACGGCTTATGCGGGTCTGGTGGAAGATGACACGCTGCGGGAACGGCTCTTTGGCCAGGTGATGCAGGAGTGGGAACTAACCACCCATATGCTGGACAAGCTGCGCGGCGGTAGCCTGCAATCGCTACGCCCTCGTATGTGGAAAACGCTGGAGCTACGGGCGGAGGCGCTTCGAGTGCTGCACCATCAGCAGATCGCGCTGCTCAAGGAATGGCGAGGCCTGCACAAATCTGGTAATGAGTCTGCTGCGATGGCCATGCTGCCCGATGTGCTACTGAGCATCAATGCGATTGCGAGTGGGTTGAGGACCACGGGTTAGGACCTTCCACCTAACGTGTCTTTACACCGGAATCAGGGACCAGGATTTAAGGCTGAGCTTTGCGGGATCTTACAACTCTCAGCAATAACAAACCCAGAACGGAATCACCTCGCGGTGCACCTGACCCTGCTACCTCCTTCCAGACGCTGGATCAACTCCGCCGGCGGACCGATGATTGTTTTGCCGCCCGCCGCGCTCCCAGCGTGGCTCGGCTCGGACCAGGACGGCGCTCACTATGATCTGGCCTGTTCCGTTCAGGAATACATCGAAAAGATTCAATTCAGCGGACATGATGCCCTGGTCCTGGGCGACGAGCCCTCCGCCTTCTGTTGGACGCCTCTCCTAAACAAAACTGGCGGCGTCATCTGGCGATGGTTCGCAGCGGAAGAAGGATGGAAATTGCCCACCGACCTCGACACTTCACGCTACCCTGAAGTGCTGAATAGTTTCTCTTTCAACATCGCTACTACCGATACCAGTCTCCTGCTTTTCGACTCCGCTTTGACAGGGCTCGAGGCAACCGGAGACTCGTCCGACACATGGACATTGCCCCTGAAACAAGGTGCCTATCAAGTCAGCGGTTTTGAATACAGAGACGAGGATTCCCACTTTCATTTTTATCCCGTCATCCAAAGCGAGGCGAGTTGACCCACAGCCTCTCAAGCTTAGACTTGCTCACGCCTTCCGCCACAGCATCCCCAAAAACAGCGGAAACTCCTCCCTCGCCCTGTTCTCCGCTCTCGCCTTCGGCCCCGGTTCGCTCTTCCGGTCGGAATGCCATTCCTCGAATCCTCCCAACAAGAATCCAGCATCAAAGGCTGCTTTCATAAGCGTCTCCAGACTAAGATGAAAACTCAGCGTGGTTTCACTCCGCGCTTGTCCCGGATGCATGGTGATCGGGATTTTGGCTGGCTGGCTATACCCATCCACCCGCCGGAACTGAATCCCATTCTCTTCGTCCCAACCCCATGACGTGCCTTTCGGGATACGGAAACAGGGATGGTTCATGACCCAGAGCATGCGGCCACCGGGGTTCAATGAAGCCGCCACGGAAGCGCACACTTCAGGCAGATGCGGCATGTTCTGCAGGCTAAGAATAGCCGTGGCCAAATCGAAGGTCCCCAGGTGTGAAAGCTTCGATGCGTCCCGATGCAAAAAACGGATGGGCGGTTCCACTGCGGGATAGCTGCGTGCTTTCTCGATCAGCGTTGGAGAAAGATCCAGTCCCGTCACCTTGCACCCCGCCTTTGCCAGGACACGGGAAAAAACCCCTTGGCCACATCCGAGATCAAGGGCCACCTCCCCGGGTTTCGGTTTCAGCAATGAAATCGCCTTTGGTAGCACGACCGCCTGATAAAGCGGCGACCCGCGATCGCCGATGATGCCGTCATACCAGCCAGCGGATTTTTCCCAAGACGACTTGTTCGACGTACTGCGTGGAGGACGAGATGATGCTGGCGGTGAGGGACGCTGAGGGCGCCGCGGGTGTTCTGGCATGGATGATGGTGTAAAGAAACTAGAAGTGAAGCCGCCGGGTCATTGGCGATGACCCACAATTTACCGCCTCATCTTAGCAAATACAATCTGCCTCGTCTCTCTCTTCGCCGTAAACGGCAGAGTAAACTTCAGCTCCGAAGCGTTCCACTTCAATTCAGCAGCGAATATCTCTGTGCTGTTGCGTCCGTTGTTTGACCCTGAAAATCGACGGCATTTAAAGTGACCGTTTTGCCGCGCGAGACGTAATGGATCGGAACTTCAAAGTCGCGAGATCATCCATGGGATGGTATTCAGCGAGGAGAGCCTGAAAGACCGACGCTTATTGAGACCACACGCAATCACATGAATCCCTCTCGCTCAACGAGAAAGATTGCCTCCTGCCCCGGATTTCTGTATTGTTGATCCCACGTGTACCCCCTACGCCGTCTCGTCATTTATCTCTTCATCGCCGCCGCAGTGGGTTTCACTGGCTGGGCCTTGTGGGTGAAGGATCATGGCTCGACGGAAAACGCGCCAACGGCTGGGGTTGCCGTTACGGAAAAGTCCAAACCAGCAGGCACTCCCACCGCTGAGTCGAGTGCCTCCAGATCTGGATCGTCCTCGTCTGCCCCCTCACCTTCTCTTACCTCACCAAATCCGCCGGGATTAGCGACGCCCTCAACTGTTTTACAGCGAGCGCAGGTCTCCGGAAAATCTGGAGACACGAAAAATACCGTCGAGGAACAAAAGCGGATGCCTGGCCGCGGAAATCGCCCTTCTCTCGCTCAGGGTTCGGCCCATCTCCCCAAGGAGGTCCAGGAAGGCAAAGTCATGGAGACGCGACCCATTGCGACGGGGGCAGATGGCAGGCCGAAGCGAGTCAGCGTGTATCAGACTGATTTCAAATACCCTTTCCTGCGAGTGGAGGAAACACTCAGCCCGGACGGAGCTGAGCAAAAGGTCGTCAGCCAGCAGGTCATGGTGGCCGATCACCTGATGGTGCGTGTCACCCCGGGCACTGATGCCGCGCAACTGGACCAGCATCTGGCACAATTGGGTTTATCCATTCGGAAGCGCATCCCCAATTCGGATTATATCCTCGTGGCTCTGCCGAGCGCGGACATCGCGACGTATGACAAGGCCTTGGCATCTCTACAGTCCGGCAGTGGCCCCCTGCTCTATGCGGAGCCTGATTACATCGCCCAAGCCAACAGCGATCCGGTGATCCCCAATGATGCGAATTTCTCCCAACTGTGGAATCTGCAGAATACCGGCCAGACAGGCGGCACTCCTGGCGCGGATGTGAAGGCCACCCAAGCCTGGGCCGTGACGACGGGCAGCACGACAGTCGTCATGGGAATGATCGACACGGGCATTGATCTGGATCACCCCGATCTGGCGGCAAACATTTGGACGAATGGCGATGAAATCCCTGGTAATGCGGAAGACGATGACGCCAACGGCTATGTAGACGATACCCAGGGTTGGAACTTCGTTTCGGACAACAACAATCCCGACGATGACAACGGTCACGGGTCGCACACGGCAGGCATCGCCGGAGCAGTCGGCAACAATCTGGTGGGTGTGAGCGGGGTCGCGCAGACCGTGAGGCTCATGCCGCTTAAATTCCTGAACGCCAGTGGCAGCGGCACTTACTCGGATGCGCTGGAGGCGATCCTCTACGCCACCGCGCAAGGTGTGCTGCTGACGTCAAACTCGTGGGGTGGGGGCAGCTTTTCCATGGCCATGCGCGATGTGATTCAGGCAGCCCATGACGCGGACATCGGTTTCATTGCAGCGTCCGGTAATAATGGCGAAGACAACGATGACATTCCCGCCTATCCGGCGTCTTTCGATGTGCCCAATGTCATCACGGTGGGTTCGACCAACCACACCGATGCCCTCTCCGCTTTTTCTAATCGCGGCGCCACGACGGTTGATCTGGCCGCCCCGGGCGAGGCCGTCTACTCGACTACAGCGAATGGCAGCTATGGCACCATGAGTGGCACTTCCATGGCAGCACCTCACGTGTCTGGGGCCTGTGCCTTGCTCAAAGCAGTCAACCCCGCACAGAGTTTTGGGCAGATCAAGCAATCCATTGTTACTCAAGTTGATGTGGTTCCCGCCTTGATCGGCAAGGTCAGCACAGGAGGCCGATTGAATATTGAGCGATCGCTTGTCCCTGCTACCGCTCCCTTGCTCGTGATTGACCAGGTATTGTTGGACGATAGTGCTGACGGCAATGGCGACGGCATTTTGAGTCCGGGTGAATCAGCCAATGTTTCCGTGCGGGTAAGAAACATCGGCGCCTATGCGGCGGAAGAGGTCACCGCCACACTCACTCTCACCGCCCCGCCGGCGGAGGTTACATTCACGACCTCGACCCAAGCCATTGGAGAGGTCGGCTCGAACTTGACGGCGGAGCCAGCAAACGGCTGGAGCATCGCCGCCGCGGCCGATGCAGCGACACCCGCACAACTCTCTTTCGTGCTGGATGTAACGGACAACGCAGAGCACATGTGGCAGCTTCCGTTTACTGTCACGCTCAATACTGTCTCCACGGTGGCCGGTCGTGTCACGGAGCTCGGCAGCAATGATGCGCTGGAAGGCGCGACCGTTACCTTCACTGGCCCCTTTGTCTATACCGCGACGACCGAAGCCGACGGCACTTATGAAGTGTCGCTCGTGGACGGCACTTATGAAGCCAAAGCCAGCGCAGCCGGCTTCAATGTTTCAGCACCACAGCAAGTCCAGACACCTCCCGATCATGAGAACGTGGACTTCATTCTTGGTCACGCGGACTTGCAGCTAAGCCACACCACACTCAGCGCGACCGCGATCGGAGATCACACCACTACTAAGACGTTTACCATCACGAACACCGGAAATCTGCCGCTTACCTACGAACTGAAGGAAGCCCCTGACAATACCGCGCAGTCACATGCCGCTAAAGCACGCTCAGCAAGCGCCCTCTGGAAGGATGTGCCATCCCTCGCCACCACCCCACGTGGCCCCATGGAAGGATTCCCCACGCGGCCAACGATTCCCGTCCTGAGTCAGGATGTGGGAGCCCAGGCGCTCTGGCATACCTTGCCCTTTGAAGACGGCTTTGAAACCAGCCAGTGGAATGTGAACTGGTGGGAGACGAATGGCCCAAACAATCTGCGTGAGGTGGTGACCGATACCGCGGCGCGCGGGAGCCAGAGCCTGCACCTGAAGAATATGGGCCCGGAAGACGGCCACTTCACCGGCCTGCATAGTGAGTTCCAATATGGCTCGAGTCCCGGATACATCGGCTTCTGGGTGCAACCCGGCGCGGAGGATTCCGCGACCTGCTATGTTGTGCTGACCGATGTCTATTTCATCTGGCTGTTCGATTGGGCGTGGTTCTTCGCCAACACCAATGGACGCTTTTACATCAATGCCGATGTCGGCGGGAATCAATCGTTCGCATACACGGCCAACACCTGGTATCACGTGGAACTGCGTAACATCAACTGGGAGGATAAGGTGTTCGACTACTACGTCGATGATACGCTGATCCAGGCGCGAGTGCCGATGCGGAACCCTGACTTCTGCTACGGACTCGCGTATAACATTATTTATAACTACTTCAATCAGGCTGAGGCCTGGTGGGATGATTTCAAAATTTATGCGGACGCGGTCAACTGGCTGACGCTCGATCACAAGACCGGTACGCTCGCTCCCGGCGACATTCAGGTGATCACCGCTACCTTCGATGCCACGGGACTCGCCGAAGGCACTTACAAAGCCGCGATCGAAGTCAGTTCCAATGCCGCCGTAGATGACTCCGCCCTCATGCCTGTGACTTTCACGGTAGAGCCCAATGAGCCGCCCGTAGCACAGAATCAAAATGTCACCGGCACGGAAGACACCTTCAAATCCATTCAACTCACCGGCACTGATCCGGACAGCGCCCAACTGACGGCCCGCATCCACACCTTCCCGGAACGAGGGCAACTTTACCAGACCACGGATGGCGTCACTGCGGGCGCGGCAGTCACCGTCGAGTCTCCGTGGGTCACGAATGCGCAGGGTTATGTCTTGTTCAAACCGAACACCGATCAGAGCGGCAGTCCGTATACGACATTCGAGTTCACCATGCGGGATACTCGGACCGAGTCAGAGCCCGCAACCATCACGGTCAATGTCACGCCTGCGCCGGACGCGCCCAAGGCTTATGAAGACCGTGGTTCCGTGGCTCCGGGATCGGACGCGGTCATCCTGAACGTGCTCGCAAATGACTTCGATTCCGATGGCGATTCCCTGCAGGTGCAAAGCGCTACCAATGGCGCCAAAGGAACTGTCGAGGTCAATGCGAACAACACAGTCACCTATACCGCTTCCAGCTTGTTCACCGAAGGCACCGATACCTTCACTTACACAGCTTCTGACGGCACGGCGACTGCCACAGCCCAAGTCGTCGTGGGCAGAGGTCTGCTGCGGGCAGGCACATGGCCTACCCAGGGCGCAGGACCCACTCGCAATGGTCATTACCCTGCGCGATATGGCAATCAACCCCTCTCCCTCCGATGGACACGGCAATTCACTTCTCTGCTCAATCAGTCCGTTCTGGCCGGCGGCAAAGGCTTCATGACTTTGCGTAATGGCGTTGCTTCGACTGAGGCCCTCGCTTTTGATCTTCAAAACGGCGTCACCGCCTGGTCGAACGTGCAGACCGCCGCGACGAGCGTGAATCCCCCCAGCCTGGATGAAACCCGGATGTACTTTCAACGGGTGGAAGGTGGTAACTCCCACTTGTTAGGCGTGGATCTTACCTCAGGCAATCTCACTTGGGACACGGGATTCTCCGCCAATGCACTCACACCTGCTTTCCGCTCTCCCTTGATTACGGGGGACACCATCTATGCGCCCACCGGTCCGAGCACCGGCTTGGGCGGATTCAACCGAAGCACGGGAACAATGGATTTCCAGGTTCCGCTCAAGGAAGAGCAGGAATGGAGTGCCACCGCATCACCTCAAGGCTTGCTCACCTTCACTGGCGGTACCCTGCGCATCCATGATCCCGGCAATGGTTCAGTCCTGTCCTCACGTTCGGCCATCACAGGCTTTACCGACGGGCAGTCCAACATTGCTTATGCAGAAGGCAAAGCCGCCTTTGTTTATCAGTCACGACTTTTCATGAATCGCATTCAGAATCATGAAATCTCCTCGGGCTGGGAGCGCAATGATTTGTCATTCGTAGGCATACCCGCCATCGCGAATGGAAAGATTTATGCGCAGACTCAAATGCCTGGCGCACTCCATGTGCTGGACGCAGAAACGGGCGCTACGCTGACCACGGTGCCGCTTATCTTCACACCTTGGGAGCAGCCGGTCGTGATGGAAGACACCATCCTAGTTTGTGGTTCTGCGCAGTTCGCCATCTATTCGCTGACCGATTATCAATTGCTACAGGCCCTACCTCACGGTGGTCTGGCCAGTGTGGCCGATGGCACCATCGTTCTGACCGACCGGTTCCGCAATGTCATGCGGGGCTACACCCACATGCCGCTGGTGACGATCACCTCCGATCCCGCACCGGATGGCTCTTCAGTGCTAGTGACACTGCAATCTTCCAAACCGGGCACCTCGATTTACTTCACGACCAACGGCAGTTCTCCAACGGTGAACAGTCTCAAACTGCCCAGCGGCGGCAGTTTCCGGCTCCACCGTAGTGCCACGGTTACGGCTGCAGTATTCATCGACACCGCGTCAGGGGTACAGGCTCAGGCTTCATTTCTGATCGCCGATGAAGGCGCGCCCGGAATCCCGGACGACTGGGAAGCTCAGCACAGCAGCGGGGCCGGCTTCACCGCTAACAGCGACGATGACCGCGATGGCATGACGGCGCTGCAGGAATACGTGGTCGGCACTGATGCCGATGTGGCGGACAAGCTCAAACTTAATACCCAACAAGACCCTGTTACCGGCACCCAAACGCTTACCTGGCCTTCCATTACGGATCGATTCTACGTCATCGATTCATCCACCGACATGAAGACGTGGACTGTCGCCATGCCTGCCACCTTGGGTACAGGTGCCAACATGACATGGACGGACACCGCCCCCGGAACGCCCCGCCGCTTTTATCAACTGCGGGTGTTATTGCCGTAGCTTCACGGCACAAGAGTGACTGGATTGCCGGAGGTCATTCCAGCCGCTTCCGGATGAATCCGATCACCCCGCCAGCCACTGGCAGCTTCCCGAAGAAATGTTCCCCGGAATCCCAAAAATCCTGATGAATGGCCACCTTGCCTTCGGGATCGAATCTTACCTGGCTGATGCCGATGGAATGCACTGGCTCGCCCTTGGCGAGTGCCGGCGCGGTGACGATCATCGTCCACCGCACGTAATAGTCAGGTCCGGACTTGGCCACATCATCAATGGTTACTTCGGCTGAAGTCATGGACTGGCTGGTCTTCACGAAATACGCCTCAATGTCCGCCGCCCCCCGGTGTTTGGTCAGCGTGTCGTCCAGATAGGCATCGCGGGCATAGACCTTGGCAGTGTTCTCCCGGATATACTTCTCGCTGCCAATGTTTTTTAGAAAGCTTGTGAAGCGCTCCACCGCCTGTTTCTCGGCAGCCGGTCCTGCCGAGCCTGCCCTAGCAAGTTCCGCGCGGTAGTTGCTCGCCGCCTGCGCCGAGACATTGTTAGGCGTGCAGGAGCTGAGCAGCAGACCCAGCGAGAAGAGTATTACGGCCGCTCCCATGGCCGCCGATGTGGCAGGATGAAACAATAGTGAGCTCATGATGATGAAGATATGTGGAGATGCATGGGGCGCTTCGAAGCGTCTCGCTTTACGCAAGTCCAGTAGACCCACGTGATGAAGAGCAGTTGAAAGGGCAGCCTGACCCACAAGACCCAGCGCGGCAGGTCCTTCATGTAATCCCACCCATGCAACGCAGCATGAAGGTTCGCCGGGAACACGGCTACTAACAATGCGATGAGCCCCCAGCCCGCTGCGCGTCTCAATCCCGGTATCAGCACGCCGATGCCTCCAGCCACCTCCGCCGCACCCGAGAGATAGTTCATCGCCTCAGGATAGGGCAACCATGGCGGCATCATGGACAGGTAAGGCGCCGGTGACAGGAAATGATTGATGCCCGCTATGACGAAAAAGATCGCGAGCAGCCAGCGAAAGAAGATTTTCATGCCGTCGTGCATCTTTACTTGGCAAAGGTCTTGTCCAAAAAGTCGATCGCGTCCTCCACGGCAGGACCCGACGTGAGGAATCCGCGGATGTGCGAACCCGGCATCCAGCGGATCGGCGCCTCAAGGCCCTGCGCCCGGTAGGCGGCCTGCATCTTCAGCGCATGCTCCGGTGGCACCAGAGTATCGCCTGACGCATGATACAGAAACAACGGTGGGCTGTGCTTCGTCACCTGGAACGCCGGAGAGGCTTCTCTGAATTTCGCAGGATCCTTTTGTAGTGATGTCTCCAGGAACTTTGGAACGATATCACCCCCTGGATAAAGCGTCAGATCGAAGGGCCCTCCGCCGGCCACAATCGCCTGCACCGGCGGCGATTTCACTTTCCGATCCAGTGCCACCAGCGCGGCCAGATGCCCGCCCGCCGAGTAGCCAAAGGTGGCAATGCGGTTAGGGTCGATTCCTTGTTGGGGAGCGTTCTGACGCATCCAACGCAGTGCTTCGTGCATGTCCTCGACCGGTGCGGGATACGGATCTTCAGGAAGCCCTCGATAGTCAGCATTCACCACCACATACCCACGTCGTGCCAGCCGCTTCGCGATGTCTTCCATCTGCCACCGCCCCTCCTCACTGCTCCAATTGCCTCCATGAATCAGGAGCACGGCGGGACAGGCGCTCCTCCCCACCGGGCGAAAGACATCCGCCCTCTGCGGTGATGGCCAGGAGGAGGGCGTATAAATCACATCCCTCTGGACGGTGGCACGCCGGCCCAGGGGAGTCACCGAAGGCAACACACAGCTCGGCAACAGTGCAGCCAAAACAGGCCAGATGCCGGAGAGAAGAATTTTGTGGGAGGTTTTTGGCAAGATGGTACGAAATTGATGATGGTCTGCCAGAAGACTTGCGGTCCGCCGCAAGGCTTGGATTCATCAATTCGCGCCAGAATAAGAAAACGACCGCAACTGACGCTCCTACTTCACCAAAATCTCTTCCAGCACCCGTCCATCCACATTGGGCATATCCAGTCCCAGAAGCTTTGCCATCGTCGGCGCTACATCCGTGTTGTTCATGACGTCCAGCTTGCTCCCCGGCTTGATGCCGGCACCCCAAGCGATGAAGATCGCGCCCATGTCCTCGAGATTTGGATCATAGCCATGCGTGCCTTTCACGCCCTCCGTCGGTGTGATGAAGTCTTCGCCGCCCGCTGTCTCACCAAAGGCATAACCATCTTTCGCAGACATCAGCAGATCCGGTGAGCGCCGATCCGCATCCGGCGTGGGAAAGCCGAGCTTGGCGTACTCCGCAGGTTCCCTCACCCAATCCACACCTTCCATCGCGGCGAGTTTGCCTTTGATGTCCGCCACGATTGCGGCGCGGTTTGCGTCATCGAGCACATAGATGAAAGCAGAGCCGCCCTCGCTCAGGCACCAGGCTTTGCGGCCCGTGACCTTGCCACCGATGGCGCTCACCAGCCCTTCCTTCCGGAAAAGCACGTTGGGCTGGATGGATTTTGTATAGGTGCGGAAGCCATGATCCGCCGTCACGATGAAGGTGGTTTTGTCCTTCAATCCATAGGCATCCACTGCATCTATCAGATCCCGCACATGACCATCCACGTCATTGACTGAGTAATAGGCCTCCGGCGACTGACGCCCCGTGGAGTGTTGATTGCTGTCCGCGCTTACCAAATGCAGCACCGTCAGGTTGGGTTGATGCTTTTCCAACAGATGCCTCACCATCTGCGTGTACATATAGTCGCGCGGCGCCTTGCCACCCACGCGGTCCTTGGCCCACTCGCCTTGCTTATCCACCGGGATGCCTGCTTCGCGGCATTCCGTCAGAAAGGACGGCGTGCTGTATTGCTCGAACAGCTCCTGGATCATCATGTCCGGCACAGTCCAGGTCAGGGTCTTCGCATTGCGCGTGGCAGGCCAGGAGATGCCCGCCGTGGTCAGTCCGGCCTTATGAGCAATGTCGAAGACCGTCGGTGCTTTCACCACTTCGCTCATGTCGAAGACTGGATCGCAGAGGTACACGACGTTCTTTTGCTCGGCCCGGTCAAAAACGGAATTCGAGAGCATGCCATGCTTTGCTGGCACCACGCCAGTGACGAGGGTGGTGTGGTTCGGCCAGGTCACGGTGGGAAAGGAGCACACCATGCGACCAGCGCTCGCCCCTTCTGCCGCCATCTTCCGCAGGGTCGGGACCTGCGCTTTCGGATCATTCATGTAGAAGTGAGCCATACCATCCAAGCTGATGAGGATGACATGGCGGTCTTTCTGCGGGGTGGCACCACGGCTGGCCGCCACGGTGCACAGGGAGCAAAGCAATAAGAGGAAAGCGGCGCGAAATTTCATCGTGGCCGAATACGGTGCGCGCTGACGGATATTGCGAGTGGAATAATCGACGCCGTGTGAAAATGAATTCACGCTCGCGCTTTCAAGTGCGCCAAAGTTTCGCTAGCGTTCCGCTCTATGCTTCCTCGGTCAAAGCCCGGCACTCTGCGCAGGTTCATCCTGCTCAGTAGCTATGTCGGTTGCTGCGTGGCCGTTTCTGCGCTGACGCCCGCGTTTGCCCAGTCTACAGATCCCTCCCCACCCCTCACGACCGCCACCCAGGTTGCGCGCTTCCCATCGATTGATCCGGAGAATCAGCCTCCGGTGAAACTGGAGGCCGCCGTGGTGTTCATCGATCCCACCGGCACGGTCTTTCTTCAGGATGGCACCGGCTCCACTTTTCTGCGCGGCGCTCCTTCCGGCAAACAATACCGGCCAGGCCAACGCATCGCGGTGGAAGGCATTCGCATCCCTGGTCTCTTCATCGGCGGCATCGCGCCCTCCAAAGTGACCGTCCTCGGCGAAGCTCCCCTGCCCCTGGCACGACCCATCACGCGTGAGGAGTTGGCGAGCGGTCACTGGCACTATCAACTTGTAGAGATCAATGGTGTGGGACGCGCCTTGGAATCCACGGGTGAAAACGCCGGTCTGCTGCATCTGAATACCCCCGGCGGCATCGTGTCCGTGCGGTTCGATGAACTGCCTCCCCACGCCGCGGATTTCATTGATGCCAAATTGTGTGTGCATGGTCTTGCGGCAGGTTCCATCAATGACCGGCGTCAGTTGGTCACGCCCTATGTTTGGGCGCAGAACAGCCAGAGCGTTCAAATCACCAAAGCCGCCCCGGCGGATGCGTTCGCGGAAGAAGCCCTGGCCATGGATGCGCTGCAGCCAGAGATGCCGCATCGTGTGAAAGTGAAGGGCATCGCGCTGGCCGCCCCGTTTGCCGGTCATCTTTTCCTGCGCGATGGCAAACGCAGTCTCTATGTACAAATGGATGGGCCAGTGGCCGTTGCCGCGGGTGATGAAGTGGAAGCCGCAGGCTTCGTCGAGATGGGCCCTTTCACGGTGCGCATTGTCCGGGCTCTTTGTCGCGTGATCGGGAGCAATGCTCCACCTCTCCCACTCGCCGTGACGGACAAACAACTCGCCGATGGCCGCGATGCCGAACTCATCACTGCCACCGCCACCGTGCTGCAGCGCACCGATCTGAATGACCGCACGGAAATCAATGCCAAACTCGGCAATGTCAGCCTGACCCTGCTGGCCCCGCACTCCCTCCCCGAGCAGATGCAGTCAGGCTCGGAAATCCAGTTCACCGGTCTCTGCCGCGTCACGGCCACTCGTCATGAGGGATACCGCGCCCGTCCCAATGCCTACGATGTCTATGTGCGTTCCCCGCAAAATCTTGTTCTACTCAAGAGCGTGCCATGGTGGAATGCGGAGCGGTTCGCAGCCGTCCTTTCTGTCGTGGGACTTCTCGCGTTGCTGGCCATGGCCTGGGCAGGTTCGCTGCGCCGCCAGGTGAGGAAGCAGTTGGCCGTCATCGAAGCAAAAGCGCAGCGCGAAGCCGTCATGGAGGAACGCCAGCGCATCGCGCGAGAGTTTCACGATACCCTGGAGCAGGAACTGGCTGGCCTTTCACTGCGGCTCGATGCTGCGACGACCCGAGTCCAGGATGAGAAGGCCCTCACGCTGCTGGAGCAACTGCGTAAACTCCTTCTGCGCCTTCAGACAGAAACGCGTGACTTCGTGTGGGATCTTCGTGCTTCCACCGTCTCGGAAGCCGCGCTGGACTCAGACATCCGCAGCCTGCTGGATCACTTGCAGGGCAACACTTCCTCAGAGCTTCATCTGACGTGTGAGAACCCTGTTCCCCCCATGCCTCCTCTCCAGCACCATCATCTTCTCCGTCTCACACGAGAAGCGGTGCACAATGCCATCAAACACGCGCAAGCCACGCGCATCACCGTCTCTCTCGCGACAGCAGATGGGAAACTCACCCTCCGCATCATCGACGATGGCCGGGGCTTCGATCCCTCTGCCAAAGCCGGACTGCAAGGTCACTTCGGCCTGCAGGGTATGCGGGAACGGGTGCGTAAAATGGGGGCTGATTTGCAAGTGACGAGCCAGCCGGGTCAGGGCACGACGATTGAGGTATCACTTGCGCTACCCACCGCCACGGACTGAAGTAGTTGACCCATTCGAGCCACTATGTCAGCCCCCGCCAGCGACTCCCCTGCCCTCCGCCTCCTTTTGGTGGACGACCACTTTGTGGTTCGCAGCGGGTTAGCGGCGTCTCTTGGTCTGGAAAATGACATGGAGGTTGCCGCTGAAGCCAGCGACGAAGCCGAAGCTCTGGCGCTCTATGCGGAGCACAAACCCGACGTCGTCATCATGGATCTGCAGCTTGGAAGTGGCAGCGGTCTGGACGCCACCGCTCACTTGTGCGTCGCTCATCCGGGCGCAAAGGTCCTTATCTTTTCGTCATTCGCCCGCGATGAAGATGTCTACCGTGCCATCCGTGCCGGTGCCCTTGGCTATCTGCAAAAAGCCGCGCCTCGCGACGATCTCTTGCAGGCGGTGCGCACCGTCGCGCAGGGCAAACGCTGGCTCACTCCGGATATTGCTCAGCGCCTCGCCGATCGTCTCACTCGCCCTGAACCCAGTCCTCGCGAACGTGAAGTCCTTGCCCTCATTGCCAAAGGCCGCAGCAACAAGGAGATCGCTGCTGCCCTTACGCTTAGCGAAGACACCGTGAAGCGCCACGTCAGCAATGTCATGGAAAAGCTCGGCGCCCAGGATCGCACTCAGGCCGTCACCGAGGCTCTGCGGCGTGGACTGATCGAGGTGTGAAAAAATACCGGGATTGCCTCGCCGGTCCCCGAGATACTCATGCTCTTGGGGTTCGAGCTTCTTCCTTCGATCTCTTGGCTCGAATTCCCTTCAGTACCCGCAAGTTTGATCTCTCATTGGACATCCCTGCATTGACGGCCATTTGCAGCCAACGAATGTGGGAATCCATATCCAATTTTATAAACCCATAAAAATTGGAGACCTGAAGCGCGGCCTCAGCGTCTCCCGCCCTCGCCAAATTTTCCAAACTCAGGAGTTCCGATGGTGACAAAAAGTAGCTTTGGACCCCAGCAACTTTGCCTCCATATGCGGCGGCAGGGCTTGACGCTACGGGATCGTCTGCCTTCGAGGTTCTGCATCCTGTCATGGCGACCATGGGCATACACGTCACCCAGACGAGTTTAGCCACTACGAAGTTGTTCGGAACCATGCAATCACCACCAATCGTTAATGGTTGGCCCACGACGGGATCGTTGCTTCACCCCCCTCACTTCCGGATCAAAATCAGAATCCCTGCCACCAAGGCCATGATGGGCTCGACAATGCGAAGCTGCCCCAGACCAATATCAAAGACGCCCCGCAGTCCTACGAGGATGAGGTAGATGGCAAGGGCGATGAATCCGGCGCTGAGTCCTTTGATCATAAATAAGTTGTGTTGCTTGGGATAACGCGCCTGCCATCCGGCTTGGTGGTATCACTTCTGCCTATCACCCCTTAAATTGAGTGTGCCAGCCCTATTGGGAGTTGCCAACAATCCCAGGCGACTACCAGCGAATTCTCGCGCCGGCCTGGTAGGAGTTCAGCTCCTCCGCAAAGTTCACACCGAGGCCGAGATCCAGCCAGGAGAGCAAGGCGAAGTAGGAATTCACTTCCACGATTAGATTGCCAAGATTATCCGAGGAATTGAAGACAATGGCGCCGGCCAGTTCGAGTCTGTCGGTGATAGCCCAGCGCAATCCGGCACGGGCCAACACTGAGAACTCGTCCGTCTCGATGGTATCCAGATCTGTATCGATGGTGTCATAGCGCACGCCCACTTCGCCGAAGAGATGAAAGCGTGTTTGCGAAAGAGGAATATAGCCGCCCGCCGCTGCAGACAGACTGGTCAAATCAAAGTCACGAGCACGGGCATCTTCGCTCATGATCCGGTCCAGGCCGAAATGCAAATAGAGCGGCCGCATGAGGAGCACCTTCAGATTCGCGCCAAAACCGTGGCCACCTTCCAATTCGCTGTCCTTAAGATCGCTAAATGCATAGTGGCCTTCGATCGACCCATAACTCAGAATCGGTTTTCCGCCATACATGCTGACAGCTCCGCCGCCACCCCCACCATAGTCACCGCCGCTTGGACCGTTGCTGTAGGTGGAGTAGCCGCCATTGGATGCAGCAGGGGCTGCATAGTCGCTGGACGTGGTAGGCTGTGCCGAACTTCCGTAGGGATCATACGGGTATTGGGCCTCATAACCCTGTGACCATCCTGTGGCAGCTGACAGCGTCAACGCGGAAGCAAGAATGAGAAGGCTTTTCATAACCACAGAATGTTTTGGAGGTTCTGACTATTAATATCAGTTAGATAATTTCCAGAAAAACTGTCTTTGGCAAGCTTTTCTTTAAGGAATCAGAGCGGCCAAGCGCCAGAAATGCTTCCATTTTGGCATCTTTCCCCCTCATTGGCCGACGTATCCCCGATTTTCGGGCAGCCCTTGAACTGGCGAACTCTCTTATTCTGAAGCTACGTCGGTGGCCAGAAGCGCCGTGTATCTTTCCAGATCGACCGCGCTGAAGCAGCAAAAAATCACCTCTCTGACACTGTCTTCCTCAGCTGTAGATTGCTTCACCGTAGCAACCGCAATCCGTGCGGCCTCGTCTGGAGGAAATCGGTAAATACCCGTAGAGATGCAGGGAAAAGCCATGCTAGTGACACCGTGCTCTGCCGCTAACCTAAGGGAGTTTTTATAACAAGCGGCCAGCAGATCGCGCTCACTGTGCATACCTCCGTTCCACACGGGGCCGACCGTGTGAATGACATGACGCGCCTTCAGCCGATATCCGCGTGTGATCTTGGCCTGACCCGTCTTGCAGCCATGGAGGGTCATACACTCTTGAACCAGTTCGGGTCCAGCAGCCCGGTGAATAGCTCCATCCACCCCGCCGCCGCCCATCAGGGATGAGTTGGCGGCATTGACGATGGCGTCGACGTCAAGTCGTGTGATATCACCTTGAATAGCGCGGAGAACGACACTCATCGCTTATCAAACGCGCAGAGTTCAAAGCTGTCACTCGCCAAAGTCACTTCTGCTTTGGCTGTTCCTTTGCCGGCACCGGGGCAGGCTGCACAGGATTCACGCTACCCTGGTGCTTGGAGGCGCCCTTGTTTCCATCAGGCACAAGATTGGCAGGTTCCTGCGCGGGCGAGCCCGGCATGGCTCGGCCATCCACTGGATTTGGCAGACTCGGCTGGTTGGCCCGGCCGGAATTCGAGTTTTCACCGGAAGTTGTGATTTCCTTTTCGGTGGTTACTGCAGGTTTTTGCTGCTGCTTGGAAGCATCCGCATTCGGCTTCGCGGGTTCTACCTTTTTCGTCTCAGTGACGGCAGAAGGCACAGGGGGCGTTTCTGCGAGCAATGAAGAAGCAGTAAAGACGCAGAGGGAGACGACAAAGAGTTTTTTCATGGGGTTCGAACTTCGGGTTTAAGTGTCGGGCGATTGGCCGTGACTTATATTAACGAGTTCGCATCCCAGGGGCTCTTTGGACGTCCTGTTGCGCCCTCAGGAAGTCATCCACTGCCACGCAAAATAAGCGCCAGCCCCGCCAGCTGCGGCGCCCAAGATCACCAACAAAACCCGTGCCCAGACTGGCATTCGCTTCCAAATCTTCAGGCAGGCAGAGATCACAGCCCGCACTCGTGGCTCGGCCCAGTCCAACGCCTTCGCCAGAAAGAGAAATTCGCTCCCGAGCAATGCCAGACCAGGTAACACGATAATCGCTCCCGGTCCGGGAGCAGGCATCATAATGAGACCCACCGCTAACAGCGCCAGTCCCAGGACAATGTTCACGACTCTGCTCCAGTTGAAGCGACCCTTGGTCGCCCTGCGCCGCCGCTCGTATCGATCCTGAAAACGATGCCCCGGTTTGCCTTTTTTGAAGTCTTCCCAGTTCGCTTTCGCCCGCTTCACAAGCGGCAACTCTCCGCGCGCTGCCATACGGCGCGCCATCGCACTTGAGGATTTCGCAGTCATGGTGGCCATGCATTCCTGAATCGCCCCACACCCATCGCATGCGCTCACTCTTCTCGTTTTGCTCGACCACTCCCCCGCCCGTCCAGATGAAACTTGTGGATGGCACGATGCACTACCGGCGACAAGGCGACGCCCACCGAAGAGATAAAAACGACACCGCTGAACAATGCAAAACAGGACGCAAAAATCTTTGCCGCATCGGTCGGCAGCGGGTCTACCGGCCCCATGCCCGAGAAGATCATGGAAGCATTCAGAAACGCATCTACCCACGGCAACCCGCCGATCCAATGGTAACCCATCACACCCATGCTCAAGGCTCCACCGGCCAACGCCCCTCCGATCATCCACGAGGTCAGCAGCCGGCGCAGGAACCGTGGCCGGGATATCAAATTTTCGTGTCGGGCTTCGAAGATCATAATCAACGGCGTTGTATCTATCTCATCTATTCACCGCGCACTCAAGTTCACGCGCCTTTGCTTGTTACTGCGGCGCTGACGACGGCACACTGGAGTCAATATACACATCCACCTGCTGTCCCACATAGATGGGCGGATCTTTGGGCCGTTGCAGGCTGTAGATCACTTGCAACACCCGCGTATCCACCCGCTCCGTGCTCGTGCCAGTCAGTGACACTTTCGGAATCACATAAGGCTCCACCCGCACGAACTGCAACTCCAGTGGACGCTCCGTCACGCCTTTGATATAAGCCGTCGCCCGCTGACCAGGACGAATCCGCGAAGCGTTCTGCTCGTCCACATCCGCGCGCACTTGCAGCCTTTCCAGATCGCCCAACACCATGGCTGGCGACCTCGGCGCAATGGCAGCGAACTCCCCTGCGCGAATGTTGACCTGCAAAATCGTTCCCTCACGCGGCGCCCGAATGGTCAGCCGATCGATCAGCATCTCGGTCTGCTTCACATTCGCCTCGGCGGAAAGCACCTCTCCCTGGCTCGCCTGCAATTCAGCTTTAGCCACGGCCACGTCATTCTCGCGCGTCTTGATCTCATCCACACTCACAGCGCGTTTGTCCGTCACAAGTTTGATCCGATCCAGCAAGTCCTGCACACGAGCCAGCGTCGCATTCTGCACGCCTACCCGAGCTTTAGACACTTCCACCGCCGCGCGCAGCACAGGCAGCTGCGCCTGCATTTCCCGGTCATCAATGGTGAACAGGGCTTGCCCCTTTTGCACAGCATCCCCGACCTTCACCTCCACTGCTGTCACCAGCCCCTGCATGGGCACACCGATGGATACATTCTCACTCAGCGCTTCCAGAATGCCGGTTGCCGCCACGGTTTGCGCATACGGCTTCTCAGGCGGCGCCACCGGTGGAGGCGGAATAGCGCTTTTGTCCTGCGCACGTAGCTGCTGCAACACCACCGCGATGGCCACAAATCCGGATAGGGATACCGCAAACGTAAGATAGCGGACGAGCTTGGAGAATAGGTTCATGTTAAAGAGAAAGTGCTGGTAAATCTGAATCCAAATCTCAATGATTAATGATGCTGGAAAACTGGCGGCGCATCTTTGTCCACATCGTGAACCTCCACGATCTTGCCGTCGTCCATCTGGGCAATACGGTCCGCATAAGAGAAGATGCGGTTGTCATGCGTCACGATGATGACCGCTCTACCCGGCGCGCGTGCCACATCCTTGAAAAGATCCATCACGAGGTGCCCATTCTTTGCATCCAACGACGCCGTGGGTTCATCGCAAATGATAAGTCTCGGCTCATGCACCAGCGCCCGGGCAATCGCCACACGCTGTTGCTGGCCGCCAGACAACTGTGTTGGCCGATGCTTCCATCGCTCTCCGAGCCCTACGGACGTCAGCACCTCACGCGCCTTGGCCTCCGCTTTTCTGGATGACACGCCCTGAATCAAGAGCGGCACACTCACATTCTCCGCACAGTTCAGTGTCGGGATAAGATTGAAGGACTGGAAGATGAATCCGATATTCAGAGACCGGAATTTCGTCACCGCCGCCGCAGGCATCTTATCAATGCGCGACTCAAAGAGTTCCACACTCCCCGCATCCGCGCGCAACGTCCCCGCCAGCACACTCAGCAGCGTTGTCTTCCCGCAACCTGAGGGTCCCACCAGCATCATGATCTCTCCATCCCGCGCTTGAAAATCGATGCCCTTCAGGACTTCGATGCGCGAACTCCCATCGCCAAAACTCTTGACGATACCCTTGGCGTTCACCGCCACTTTCTGCGCTACAGATTCAGTCGTCATGGGCACTTAACCTCGGAATACCATCGCAGGCTCGAACCGGCTTACGCGCCAGATGCCCAGGAGAGACGCCACCATGCAAATGCCCATGATGACAAAAAAAGCGACCACCAAGATCTCCCACGGCATGTAAAAAGGAGGCTGTTCGTTTTTCAGCGCCGCCATTGCAAACAAGCTGGTGCCAAGCAATCCCATACCGAAGCCAATAATCCCCACCGTCAGCGCCTGAACGATCAGCATCACACACAGGATGCGGTTGGACGCCCCCATCGCCTTCAGCGCACCCAGATGACGGATGTTCTCCAGCACGAACGCATAAAACGTCTGACACGAAATCGCGATCCCCACAATGAATCCCACGATCACCGTCGTGCCGAATGATATGGGAATGCCCGTATTCTTCACATACCACCACATCGTCGCCATGTTGAAGTCG
This sequence comes from Phragmitibacter sp., assembly GCA_965284365.1. Lineage (GTDB taxonomy): Bacteria > Verrucomicrobiota > Verrucomicrobiia > Verrucomicrobiales > Verrucomicrobiaceae > Phragmitibacter. The sequence goes on along the minus strand of OZ260079.1, from coordinate 4,117,636 downwards.
CGGTCCGACTTGCCATCCGGCTTGTTGATGTAAGCACGCAACCCGGTCCGCTGCTCAATATCATTCGCCGCTTGCTCCGTACTCACTCCTGCCTTCGGCGCCGCGATCACTGCTGACAGCATCTTGCGTGAGGAGGGCGTGTATTGCAACGCACGTTCATAAGTGGTCCATACATACGGGCCACCCGTAAAGCTATTCATCGCATCGCAAATGCCCACGACGCGCGCTTCGATGTCGTTGATCTCAAAGACATCACCCACTTTGACCTTCTGCCCCTTGACCAGCGCCAGCCGCCTCACGGCCAGGTCGTCAATCACGACCGTGTTAGGCACGCGCAGATCCTCAAGACGCCCCTCCAGCATTTTCGCCGGCGCGCCTGCCAGCGTGGTGGGATCGATGCCAACAAGCTGAATCAGTTTAAAACCACCATTGGCCAATCGAGCTCGCTGGATTCCCGAATAAAGCGGCATGGCCCAGGCCACACTGTCCACGGACCTTACGCGCGCCACATCGGTATCTCGTAGCGGGTTGGTTTCATTTACTTGTTCGACGCGCGGCTCCACTACCCAGAGAGGGGCAGGCACATTTTTCAGCGTTGCCGTTGTCCACATCATGAGCCCGCAGAATACCGAAGCCTGTTGGGCGATCAGAAACGTGGCGAAGAACAAGCCCATTACCAGCATGAGATACTTTGCCGTATCTCCAAAAAGCATCTTGAGGGCCATCCTGATCATAGCTTTATCAATGAATGAACTAGCCCGCCAATGTGATGAGAGCCCGGCGCACCACCGCCCGCTCTGCTTCTGTGAATCCTTCCAGAAGACCTCGTTCCAGCACCTCTCCCCGTTTGTGCAGGGCAGTGATCACCTTCTTCCCCGCCGCAGTAATCTCGATCAGATAAACCCGCCGGTCTTCCGGATGATCCAAACGTCTCACCAATCCCGACTCCTCAAGTCCGTCCACCAGTTTTACCATCGTGGTGCGGTCAATCCGAAGCAACCTCCCTAGGTCCTGCTGCCGCATCTTCCCACGTTCCGCGAGCAAATGGAGAATGGCCGGGCTGGGCACTTCAAGCCCGATCTCTCGGCAAATCTGGCTAAAGCGTTGGAATAACGTCTGATGCGCCTTCGCCACCAGGAAACCCGTGTATTTCGATAGGCTCTCAGGCAACGGCTCACGCGCTCCTTCCGGCACGCCAAAGAGTTTTTCAGAAATGTCTTTTGTCCGCACCATCGATCATCAGTAATGCTGATGATCTTCCCTTTGTCAAAACAAATGAATTTCGTCAAACTCCTCAGATACCAGAAGCCCTACCTCTCTGCCGCCACCCGATGGCAATACTCCAGCCGGTTCCCACAGGGATCTTCAAAAAAGACCACATAGTATCCTGGCTCTTCAAACTCCGGCCCTTCAATGTTCTGTGCCCCCATCGCCCTCAGCTTTCCCGCCAGCGCATCCACCGCCTCCCGGCTCGCCGCTCGAAACGCGATGCGGTTCGCATTGGCCACATGGCTCGTGTCCTCCATGATGCCGAAGAACTCCGCGCCCTCCTCGTAACCCGGTTCCCGTGCGTATTGCACCCAACCCTCAATGATCGTCTCGCGCGTAAAACCCAGCTCCGGTAGCAGAGCCCGGTAAAACGGCTCCGCCAGGCGCATATCGCTCACCCGCAGATCGATGTGGTCCAGCAAACGGGACATAAACTCAAGCATCCCGCCTTGAGTTTCATTTTCAAGCCCGCATTCGCCTTTATCCTTATCAATCAACCCTACCAACTGGCTCGCCAGTTAGGCTTCGTTGGATCATCATCCAACAAAGTTGTCACCAGTTTCTGATGCCTTCTGGTAATGAAGCCCACCAAGTAGATGGTAATAATGTAGAACAAGAGGTGTATTGGACCTGTCACCACATCCAGCGTTACCGCCAAAGTCAGGCTCACATACGGCTCGAATCCGCGCGCAAGGACGATCGAGGCTATCGCCAATAGCCCGCTGGCAATGAGCAGCCCCCACCAGCTTCCTGTCAAAGGTGTCACCTTTTGATTGTGCCATCCGATGGGATTCTGACTCACCTGATAGAGCTCCACCATCGCGCGGTAGGGCAGCACTAGATTAGCAAAAGGCATGAAATAGCATCCTACTGCCCAACTTGGCTTGAAGCTCATTCCGAATGCGCGGAATTTATGGGAGTTGGCGTTGGCGATATATTTCCAACGCAGGAACACTATTCCAGTCACGATCCACGTGACTAATTGCAGGATCGCCAGGAATTCCCTCATTCTGCCAATTCGCAGAATTTCCAGCTCGCTAGCACCATTCTCCAGCTTGGAATGGGCGCCAAAATTATAGAGGATGTCTAAAACCGAGACCACCGCCGCCAGACTGACGGCAGCATACAACGTCCAAGTCACTCCTTTTGGATCCCTATCATAGCGGTAAGCATACGTCGCCGACACTGGCTTAAGCATATCGGGAGGGGGTAGCGCTGACGCCAATGCCGCCGGAGCAGATTGAGTGACGGCGGGGTGGCTTTCCACTGGCTCCCAGTCGGTCATACCCTCCGTCCAATACATCGTGTCGCCGGTGATTCTGCCGGTAAGGTAAAGCTCAGAGAGCTCAGCTTCGTCAATAGTCTCCTCAGGTAATCCGGGGGTATGGAGGAGAACTTGCGGCATTCTCTTAGTATGAATAGGGGGATAATTCATTTAGCGGGGAAAAGTGTCACGTGCGAAATTAGGATTTCTTGCAGAAATCATCAAAACACGGCAAAAAATTCAGAGCTTCGATCGCACCAAATGCTGTCATATTCTCGGCCTTTTCCGTCGCGGGAAAGCCCATCCGCCCCCAAGTTCGGTCCAAGAAATGCTGCCGTTGCACCGTTTCTTCTACCTAAGCTCGTCTTCTCGCTCCCGTTTTCTCTCATTCCACCCTACTCATGTCCCACTCGCTCGACCCCGCGACGATCCAGGCCCTGGCGAGCTTCCGCCTCCGCCGTCGGGCGCTTCTCCGCCGCCGCGCTTGGCTCATGGCAGGCGCAGCACTCCTCACTGGCTGGCTAATTATCGCCTTGTTGGATCGCGTCAGCTACATGCCGGACGCCTGGCGGAAAGGACTCAGCTACACAGCCTACCTGGGCGTGCTTTTCTCGATCTTGTGGCTCTTCTGGCGGCAAAAACGGGAGGCCACGGACGAGGTTAGCACGGCCAAACTCATGGAGACCGCGGACCAGTCTCTGCACGAGACTGTTCTGCCTGCCGTAGAACTCGCGGATCGCGGCTCTCACGGCGACTCCGAGGAGTTCCTCAGCAAACTCCAGCAGGATGCCGGAAGCCGCCTCTCGGGTTTCCAGGCAGAACAGATCCTGCCTTCCCGCTTGCTCAGGCGCTGGCAGTTTGGCTTGGCCGGCATAGTCTTACTCGGCATCGGCCTTTCCTTTATCTCCTCCCTCCATCTGCCCGGCTTCATGCTGCGCGCCGCGTTGCCCTTCGCCAATCTCAAGCGCCCTTCTACGGTCAAGATCCTGATCACCAGCCCCGTCAAACGTGACGCCATCGTCCCCATCGGATCAGCCGTGCCGCTCGGTGTTCAGGTCGAAGGCAAACATTCCGGGCGCGTGCTGGTGGAGACGAAAGTAGAGACCAACAAAGCCATCCGCACCGAAATCTTCCGCGCTGGGGACAATCGCTACGAAGGCACCCTGAGCGCAGGCCAGACCGGCATCAAATACCGTGTGCATGCCGGCGATGCCATCACCGCCTGGCACACTATCGAAGCCAGAGCCCGGCCTCGCATCGTGAAATTCACGAAAATCATTCAACCTCCCGCTTACACGAAGCTGCCAGAGTCCCGCGTCGACGAAGAGCATGGGAATGTCATGGCACTGGAGGGTTCCACGGTTCGGCTGGAATTGGAAGCCAATCAGGATATCGAGACCCAGGCCATTACTCTCTCACCGGATGCCAAAACGCTGGCCTCCGAATTAAAGGACAAACACACCATCAGCACGAGCTTCACCATGGATGGCAAAGCGGATGCGTGGCAGTTGTCGCTCACGGCCCGGGAGACCGGCTTCACGAACGATGAAGAGACCCCCTGGCAGTTGGACACGACCGCCGATCTCCCGCCTACGGTTGTCATCACTGAGCCTGCTGCTCAGATGGAAGTGCGCAGTGGCGATGTGGTGCTTCTGGCGGGCTCAGCCGCCGACGATATTGGATTGGCTAAAGTGGAATGGTCCCATGCCATCAATGGCACCAACTGGAAAGACACCATCATCTCGGACAAATCCGAACGTGAAGCGGCCATCTCTCTTCCCTTGGAACTAAGCAAGCTTTCCCTTCGCCCCGGCGACGCCCTCCTGGTCAAACTGGTGGCCACTGATTTGAAGGGGCAGCGGGCGGAGTCCGTCCCCGTGCGTCTCTTCATCATGGAAGACAAGTTGAACCCGAACGAACGCGCTTGGGCAGAGCAGCGGCGCCAGTTGGCTCAACAAGCACAACTTCTCCTCACCGAATCACGCGAACTGACCAAGCAAGCTTCTCAAGTGCGCAAGCTGGAAAAGAAGAATGACTCGCAGAACAAAGAAGCTCAGGAGACCGAGGCTGCGCTGGCTCAGATGAAGCAAAATCTCGCTTCCGTGCAGTCGCGTGCGGATGATCTCTGGAAGAATCTTAAGGAAGCAGCCCAGGCTGCACCCGACACCTTGCGCAGCCAGGAAATGAATCTGGTCGGGCAGCACCTCGCCGAAATGCGTGGAGCACATTTGAAGGCCCTGCACGAACAACTCGCCAGCGCCACTCCAGAAGAAAAAATCTTAAAACAAGCTTCGGGAGAAACGCATGGTGAGGCCAATATCATCGCTGAAGCACTCCGCGCCTTTGCCGCAGCGGATGCTGCTCGCGTTGCGGAGCAATCCTTCGCACACCTTGCCCCGCGCCAGAACCAGCTTGCCGACAAAGCCATTGATGCCAATCGCAATACCGGGGAACGGCCCCAGTGGCAGGAACAACAACGCGCTGCCATGGCCGCAGCCGAAAGTGCCAAAGAAGATCTCAAAGCCCTTCGTGAAGTGGCCCGGGACAATCTGAGGAACGAGATCGATCATCACCTCAAGAATCTCGAAGCGAAAATCCCGGGCGTGGAGCAGGCTCTCGATAGCGCCATGCAGCATCAGGCTCCTGAGTTCATTTACGGACAGGCCCATGAACTGCGCAACGCCGCCAACTGGGCACGGGATGCCACGCGTGGTCTGGCCCAGCAATCGTCAGACCGGGCCAATGAAATGCGGGATCAATTGCAGCAACGTGAGAATCAGGCGCTCGCCTCCATCGACCGCGCCCGCGACCAACTATCACGAGCAGCCAACGAAAAACCGGAACGTCCCCAGCAAAAGCAGGCCGCGGAAGAAGCCGTGAAGCACCTGGCCGCGGCCGCGCGCCAGCTCAAGGATCAAAGTGAAATGCGGGAGCAAAATGCCCTCACCAACACCAAAGCCGCGCTGGATCAGAACCGCCTGGGCCGGGCTCTGGACAAGATGGCGGAACTAATCGCCGCAGATACCTCCAAAGAGAATGCCAAAGTCTTGATGGAGCAGGCCAAACAACTGACTCAGGCCGCCCGCACCCTGCAGGCTGACGCCATGGCCGAGGATGCCGCCAGCGCTCTTGAAGAAGCCCGCCACAAAGCGGAAACGCCACAGAGCGCCCAGGAGACATTGCTCGCTGCGCAGGCAGCCCAGAGCCAGCTCAAGCCTTTGGCAAATGCGCTCCGTAAAGCACAGGCCGACCAGAATGCTGCGAATAGCGCTCAGGAGGCCGCTCAAATCTCCGAGTGGCAGAAGGGTGAAGCCATGGCGGAAACCCAGCGCGCAGCGGATAACCTGCGCAACAACACCACCTCACCTCCCGTCCCTAAAGAGCAAAACCGTCTGCTTCAGGCCAATCAAAACGCTCAGCAGAAACTGGATCAAGCCCGGGAACAGTTCGCCGGCAAAGTCTCCGAAGCTCGCGAGGCCGTGAATCAACTAACACCCCAACTCAGCGAACTTGCCGAAAACGCTGCCGAAGCCTTGAAGAAGAGCCAGGAAAAATCAGAAGCTCTTGCTCAAACTGCCGTGCAGGAGAACCTGGATGCCACCGCCAAGGCCGCCCAGGATTTGCTCTCTGCTTCGCAGGAAGACGCCGAGAAACTGGCTGACCTCCAATCAGCCATGCGTCAGGAAGCTGCCCAGGCCGATCTCTCCGACGAGAAGCAGCGTCAAATGGCCAGAGCCACGGATGTCGGCCTCGCCCAGATGAATAGCGAAGCGCCCAAGATCGCGGAGAATCTCCGTCAGGCAGCGCAGTCCCCTCAGAACACACCTGAAGCCCAATCCCAAGCCCTCAAGGGCGCAGCCCAGGCCCAAAAGAACACTTCAGAAGCCATCGGCAAATTGGCCGAGAACCTGAGCCGTATGGAAAAAGGTGAAGCCATGCAGCAGGATGCCTTGGCCGCTCAGCAGCAGACTGAGGAACAACTCGGCATCAAGGACGCTCTGGATGAGAGCTACACCGACGCGCAGAATCTCGCCGAACTAATGGAGAAGGCCCAGGAAAATCCCGAGGGCGCTCTGAAGGCCTTGGAGCAGCAACTCAAGACCAACGCCATGATGCAAAATGCGCTCGGCAATCTGGCTGAACAGGCTGCTCAGGAAACCAGCGAGAACCTGACCATGGCACAGAGTCAACCGCAGATGCTGGGTGAAGCTGGCGAACAAGGCGCCCATACCCTGGAACGCGTTGCCCGCCATGCCGAACGTTTGGGACAGGAGCAAACCAAACAAAAAGTCGCCGCCGCGAGTGATAACCTGAAGAAATCCACTCAAGCGGCACAATCCAATCCATCTCAAACACCGCAAGCCGCCGAGAGCGCAACGAAAGCAGCTCAGGAAGCACAAACCGCCGCCGCTGAAGGAGCGCGCGCGCAGGCAGCCAAGACACCTCCCTCCCCTTCTTTCCTCGCTACCGCCAAGTCCGCTATGATGGCGCAGGCCTTGGATCAGCTTGATCAAACCCTCCATCCACGCCAAGCCTCGGCGACAGGCCAGCAACAGCAGCAGCAACAACAAGGTCAACCCTCCCCCCAACAACAGCAGCAAGGCAACAACGCGCAGTCATCTCAGCAGCAGGCGAAGCAGAGTCTCGCAGAGGCCGCCCAAGCCCAGGCTCAAAGCATGGCCCAAAACCGCGCCCAAGGCATGACACCCGGCCAGAAAGGCACGCAACCCGCCAACTCCATGGCACAGGGCAAAGCAAAACCCAGCCAGGGTTCCGACTCCCCCGCCACCAGCGCGAATGGTCAACCCGCGACAATGACCACCATGAATGGCGTGGTGCCCGTCCTGACCGTGACAAACGGCGGCGATTGGGGTCACCTCCCCAGCAAAATGGCCAAAGACCTCAACGAAGCCGTGCGCCAGGAACCCGCCCCCGAATACCGCGCCGCCATCGACAGCTACTACAAAGCCATCGCCGAGAAGTCGAAGAAATGAACCTGACGCCCGCCATCTCTCCGCTATCAAATTTTTCACTGTGAATCACGTCAGAGGCATCCCCCCCACTTTGAATACAGCTAAAGCCCTGGACAGTCTGGAGTGCGGTAGCTTGCTACCGCTCGGTTGGAGGAGCTTGCTCCGACGGGCGGTCACTCTCGAACAACCCACGACTCAGAAAAAAACTCCCAGCGCTGCCCACTCGTTCTTTTGGACTGCGGTGGCAAACGAAGTGCGACACCGCTTTCGGAAGGCGGCACAGCCGCAAGTGCGGAGCCACTCATCCTACTCCCAACGCTTCCTCGCCCCCAACAAATCCATCACCGCCGCTCTCGCCCTAACCGTATCTCTTCTCCTCTCCCTCAACCCCACCCCTCTCTTCGCCCAAGACGCCCCCGCCATCTCCCCTGCGGTCAAACAGTCAGTAGACAAAGCCTCAGCCTTCCTCCTCACCCAACTGCGCGCCCAGGGTTGCTTCCTCGATCAAGACAAGAAAGACCCCGTCCCCCAGCATAGCGGCGCCATGACCGCACTCGCCATTATGGGATTGAGCAGCGTCGGCCACATGCCCACCGACCCCACCCCGGAAGGCCGCGCCGTCGCCAAGGGACTGAAGTTCATGACGGATTCCATCGTGCCGAATGAAGATGGTTACCTTGGTCAGAGTGATCGTTCCCGCATGTATGGCCACGGCATCATGACGTTGATGTATGCGGAGATGGTCGGCCAGACGCAGGAGGAAGAGATCGACAAAAAACTTCGCCGCCGTCTCCAGAATGCGGTGGATCTTATCATGCGTTCGCAAGATGTAGTTAAGAGCGAGGCGAATCGAGGCGGTTGGCGTTACGAACCGACTTCCAGCGACTCGGATATCTCCGTCAGCGTATGGCAAGTCATGTCTCTGCGCGCAGCCAAGAACGCGGGCGTGGAAGTGCCAAAGGAAGCCATCGATAAAGCCGTCGCCTACATCAAGCGCAGCTACCGCTCTGAACGCGATGCCGCCGGCTTACCCAAAGACATTGCAGCAGCCTTCAGCTATGAGCCCTACGGCGGAAGGCAGACCTTCTCCACTACGGCAGCAGGCATCCTTTCTCTACAGGTCTGTGCCGAATATGACGCGCCGGAAGTGGTTGGCGGCTCGAATTACCTCATCAAGAATCCCCCGGCTCCCAATGAGCCTTGGTTTTTCTACGGCACGTATTATTACGCACAGGGCATGTACCAGCGCGGAGGAGAGCAGGCATCCGTGGCCCGGCAGAAAACGGAAAAGATGCTGCTCGAAATGCAGTTGCCCAACGGCTCCTGGCAACCCCGCAACGGTAACGAAAAAAACTACGGGCCCGTGTACGCGACGTCCCTTGCCCTGCTTAGCCTGTCCGTTCATCATCACTTCCTTCCCATCTACCAAAAGTAATGGTGATGAGGTAGTTGCGGGCTGCCGTTAATCCCTAGTCAGATTCTTTAGACGGAGATTCTGCGGAAAAGAATCTCAGGAAGTTGGCACATGGGGTGCTTTACCGGGAAGCACTTTCCGCACCTTGCGAACCGGCAATCACGCCACCGCAGGAACAAGAAAGGCAACCCATACGACATCTACTGCACAACCAACCCGCATGATCGCCAAAATGATGAAACGACATACTTCCCTGTTGGCCTTGGCCACGGCCGCGCTGCTTACCAGCACGTCCTGGTTGGGAGCTCAGGAAACTGCCCCACCACCGACCCCGGCTCCAGCACCGGCAGCTGCTCCCGCAGCTCCTGCTGAAGCTGCTCCCGCTGCCGCAGGCGCCACCTTGGAAGAACGTGTCGCCGATATCGAGGCGTACATGACCAACTCCCTCCGGGTGATTGATCCTACCAGTGGCAACTCGAAAATCGTGGGCCCCGGCCCCGGTCACAATGCTTGGCAAATGACGAGCACCGCCCTGGTGTTGTTCATGACGCTCCCCGGCCTGGCCCTGTTCTACGGTGGCTTGGTTCGCAAGAAGAACATCCTCTCTGTGCTCGCCCAGTGCTTGGGTATCGCCGGTCTGGTGACGATCCTCTGGTGGGCAGTCGGCTACAGCCTTGCTTTCGGCGTTGACGCCAAGAGTCCTTTCATCGGTGACTTGAGCAACAAGTTCCTCGACGGCATCAGCCCTGGCGCCACCGGCGCTGGCTTTGCTTGGATCAGCGATGCCATGTGGGCCATGTTCCAGTTGACCTTCGCCATCATCACTCCCGCCCTTATCGTGGGCGCGATTGCTGAGCGTATGAAGTTCATCTCCGTCATGGTCTTCGTGACCCTCTGGATGTTCGCAGTTTACTTCCCATTTGCTCACATGGTATGGAGCACAGTCGGCTTCATGTGCGGTCCTCTTAACGCGGACGCTGGCATCAAGGCCATCGACTTCGCGGGCGGCACCGTCGTTCACATGTCCTCCGGTTGGAGCGCCTTGGTGCTCTGCATTATCCTGGGCAAGCGCAAAGGCTACGGCAAAGAGCCAATGCCTCCGCACAGCATGGTTCTTTGTATGGTCGGCACCGGCATGCTTTGGGTCGGCTGGTACGGCTTCAACGCGGGTTCTGCGCTGGGCGCCGATGCTATCGCTTCCAATGCCTTCATGACCACCACCCTCTGCGCCGCTGTCGCAGGCTTTGTCTGGGGTCTTGTTGAGTGGATTCTCCGTGGCAAGCCGAGCGTGCTCGGTTTCTGCTCCGGCATCGTGGCTGGCCTGGTTGTCATCACCCCTGGTGCTGGCTTCGTGAGCGCCACCTCCTCCGTGATCATGGGCGTGCTTGCAGCCATCATCTGCTACTTCGCAGTCTCGGTCATGAAGAAGATGATCGGTTATGATGATGCTCTTGACACCTTCGGTGTGCACGGCGTGGGCGGCACCTTGGGCGCCATCCTCACCGGCGTGTTCGCCAGCCCGGATGTGCACTTCGTGCTCGGCACCGGCGCAGGTGGCATGGACCTCATGCCCGGCCTGCTCATGAATCAAATTAAGGCCGTGATTCTCACCATCGTCTGGAGCGTGGTCGCCACCGCGGTCATCGCCATCATTGTGAAGGTGACCGTTGGTCTCCGCCCAACTGTTGAAGTAGAAGACTCCGGTCTCGATCTTCCAGAACACGGCGAAGCCGGTTACGAAGGTTAATTCCCTTCAGGTTAATTCATCAACATACCAATCCATTGCTGGGGCGTCGCAAGACGCCCCAGCTTTTTTATGCCTTGCGAAACCATGGTTCGCTCCAACTGCACCTTCGATTCATTGCCACCACTCAAGCCTCTGGCACCTTAAGGTATGGCGATTGCTTTACATTCCATCCTCCCGCCACGGTCGGGCCGAGGCCTCATTCACCAGCCGAAATCACACTTTTTCCGCGATACCGTACTACATAGTACGCAATATCGCGGATTGCGTCACTCATCATCGGCAGTACGCGCCTTTCTGGCCCACTCTAATCGGCCAACCGCACTAGCTAGGGGTTTAATCCCCTACCGTCTCTCCACTTGGGCCAGATACTCTGACGGCGTCGCAAAGAGCACGTTTTTCGATTGCAGGAACTCAATGATCTCCAAGAAGCCCGCCCACCTCGTATCATCCCATTGATCCGGATGCCCCTGTAGCACCAGCACCTCTTTCCCCACCGCCTGCTTCTCATAGACCGCCTTAAACTTCGCCGCATCCGGCACGAACGTCGGATTCTCCAAGGCAAGCACACGCGGGATACTGAGCCGCTTGAAGAACTTGGGCTTGGCCGGCCCATAGAGCCAGATCTTCATATCCGGCACCGCCTGCATCGCTTCATCCGTGGCATCCGTGGTGCCACTCCAATGCGGTCCAAACGCTGTCAGCGTGATGCCCAGTTTCTCCTTACCCAACTTCACACCCTTCTCCAAAATCGCCTGCTGTTCCGCCGCAGTTCCCTGCTCAAACTCACCCGGCTCCTTTGCCGTTTTCAGATGATACCCATGCAGCCAGAACTCAATGAGTCCCTCATTCCGGATGTCCTTGATCCACTTGAAGTACGCCGGGTTATCGGCCTCCAGCGATTCCGTGATGATGCCAAACGATCCCTTGATCTGATTCGCCTTCAGATAGTCGGCAATCTTCTGCCACCGGGCTGACACAGGGCTGCTGCCAACTCGCCTCGCAACCACGTCATCCAGCTTCAACAAAATAATCTGCGGCTTCCCCGGTGCCACTGCTTCAGGTGATTGAGCTACCACTAACGGCGAGACACTCGCCAACCCCACCACCGACAACGAACACGATAAAAATTTACGACGCAGCAAGCTCATACGCCCCAGCCTATGAAAAGCCCGCCCGCTGATCAAGAACTCACTTTCCGATGCAGAACTGTGAGAAGATGGCGCCGAGGATCTCTTCCACATCCACCCTCCCTGTCACTTCTCCCACCGCTTGCAGCGCTTCCCTCACGTCCAGCGCCACATGCTCCGGCGCTTCCCGCCTGTCCATGGCTGCACCGGCTCGCTCGAGCGCTGCTGCCGCTTTCGCAAAGCTCGCCTGATGCCGGGCATTGATGGCCACAAGCTGGCTGGAGTATCCAGCAGAAGCCTGCCAGACCGCATCGCGCATGGCCGCACGCAGAGCATCCAGGCCGTCCCCTGTTAGACTTGAAAACGGAATGCCGTCCTCGATGCCTCGCCAGCTTTCGTGAATGCCTTGATCCTGTTTGTTCAGCACCAACAGATGGCCGCGTTTTCCTGCTGGAATCCCGACGCGGTGTACGGACTCCCTCGGCAAACTTGCATCCACTACCTCCAGGATCACATCGGCATGAGCCATCTCACGGCCTGTTCGCTCCATGCCTTCCATTTCAATATCATCCGTGGAATTCTCCCGCAGCCCCGCAGTGTCCACCATGACAAACGGTAAGCCGTGGATGTGCAGGACTTCTTCGATGGTGTCTCGCGTCGTGCCCGCCTTGGCACTGACGATCGCCCGATCAAAACCCGCCAGCGTGTTGAGCAAAGACGACTTCCCCGCATTCGGTTCCCCACAGATCACCGTGCGAGCTCCGGCCCGAAGGATGCGCCCCTGCTCCGCGGTAGCTAGCAGATCACGCAACTGCCCCCTCAACTTTTCGATGCGCCCCTGCATGGCCGCCCCGGTGTCTGGATCGATGTCCTCTTCTGGAAAATCGATGTAGGCCTCGATGTGCGCTGTCAGACCGATCAAATCTTCCCGCATGATTTCCGTATGTCGACCCAGCCGTCCGGAAAGTTGTTCATGCGCCGCCTGCAAAGCGAGTTCGCTGCGCGCGTGAATCAAATCCATGACGGCCTCGGCTTGCGTCAGATCCATCTTCCCATTGAGGAAAGCACGCTGCGTAAACTCGCCTGGTTCGGCCGCGCGAGCGCCCTGAGCCAGGAGGAGATCAAACACCCGCCGCGTTACAAGCAATCCTCCGTGGCAGGAGATCTCCGCAACATCTTCCCCAGTGTAACTGGCGGGTGCCTCGAAACAGGTCACCAGAACCGTGTCCACCACCGCACCCTGCGCATCCACGATGCTCCCGTAAATGGCCCGCCGCGACGGAAAATGGCTCATCGGCGAGGCCGGGCGGAAGACGCGGCTCAGCAGCGCTGTGGCATCCGGACCAGACACCCTCAGCACGCTGATGGCAGCTTCTCCCAGAGCCGTGCTCACTGCGGCAATCGTATCATTCATAGGCCAGCTTTAGCAGCCGATCCCCCCCCGCACAAACGGTTCCCACGACCATAGCCTCCCCCGCAACGAAGGATTGCCAATCTCCTGTTAACCCCCCATGATACCGCCAGTCCCGTGAGAAAACCTTCCCCTCCCTCACTCAATACGGCGGACCAAAAGCGCCTCGATTCGCTCTGGGCGAAGCTGGACGGCATGCGGCGCACCAACGTCGGATACCCCTGCAATCAGGATTTCGATTACAGCGAGCTCTTCCGGTTCCTGGAACTGAGCATCAACAATGTGGGCGATCCTTTCACGGGGTCCAACTTCCGCATGAACACCCACGACTTCGAGCGTGAGGTTCTCAATGATTTCGCGGAACTGGCCAAAGCACCCGCCGATGACTGGTGGGGCTACGTCACCAACGGCGGTACCGAGGGAAACATGTACGGCCTCTACGTGGCCCGCGAAATCTTCCCTGAGAGCATTTGTTATTTCTCAGAAGACACGCATTACAGCGTGGCGAAAATCCTTCGGCTGCAGCACACGAGGAACATCATGCTGAAGAGCCAGCCTGACGGTCAGATGGACTATCAGGACCTTCGGGAAACGCTGCGGCTGCATCGCGATGTGCCGCCGATCATCTTCGCCAATATTGGCACGACCATGAAAGGCGCCTGCGATGACATCGGCATCATCCGGTCCATTCTGGATGATCTTGCGATCCGCGATGCTTACATCCATGCAGATGCCGCACTGAGTGGCATGATCCTTCCCTATGTGGATGATCCACAACCTTGGAACTTTGCTGATGGCGCAGATAGCATCTCGATCAGCGGCCACAAGCTGCTAGGCTCGCCACTGCCCTGCGGCGTCGCTTTAGCACGGAAGCACCATGTGGATCGCGTGGCCCGCAATGTCGAGTATGTCGGAGCGCTGGACACGACAATCTCCGGCTCCCGCAATGCCTTTACGCCTCTGCTTCTCTGGTATCGGATGCGCTCCTTGGGACAACAAGGCCTGAGGTCCATTGTCCAAACTTCATTACAGCGCGCGGCCCAGGCCGTGACGTGGCTCAACGAGCGCGGTATTCCCGCCTGGCGACACAAGAACTCTATCACCGTCATTTTTCCCCGACCACCAAAGGCGGTTATGGACAAATGGATCATCGCTCCGCGCAAAGGCATCGGACACATCATCACCCTGCCGCACATCACGGAGGAGATCCTGCGCGAGTTCGTTGAAGACATTGCCGGCGCCATGAACCCTCAATCCCCCATTCTCGCGGAATTCGCCACCAAGTCATGAAACAACTCACCGTGTTGGTGCCTCATCGTGTGGGCGTCGTGGCGGACATCACCGCTGCGCTCGCCGAGCAGGAAGTGAACATCGAAGAACTCGATGTAGAAGGATTGGAGAACCACGGCATACTGGTCCTGTCGGTGGACAAGTATGACGTTGCGCTACGCGTGTTACATGCCATGGGCTACCGGGTGGTGACTCAAGACGCACTGTTGATCCGCCTCGAGGATAAGCCGGGCGCATTGGCGAAAGTCGCCCTTCGGCTCAAGAACACCGGCCTTGATCTCCGCTCCATGCACATCATACGCCGTGAAGAAGGCTGCGCGCTCGTAAGTCTCGTGGCTAGTGATCACGCCAAAGCGGCTGCGGAACTGAAGGACGTCCTCGCTGTGGAGCCACCGCTCTAGCGGTGGCAGTAGTTCAGTGCGTGAACTGGCTGTTGGCGACTACGCTTACAAACCAGAGGGACTCGGAGGCGTACCGGGTACTGGCGCGGCCTCGGGCTTCTTCTCCGGTTCCGGCGCAGGCTTGGATTCAGTCTGGGCTGGAGCGGGAGTTGGGGCTGGCGTGACTGGAGGTGCAGGCGTTGGCGCCGGGGCTGATGCTTTCTCCGGGGCAGGAGCGGCTGGTGCTGGTGCTGGAGCCGAAGTCTTCTCCGGAGCTGGAGTTGGTGTTGCTGGTTTGGCAGGCTCAGGCGGACGTGTGGGCGTGGGCGCAACAGGTGGAGTCACCGCTGCCGGAGGAGCGGCCATCGGAGGTGTGACGACTGGTCCAGGAGGAGGATTGCCAGCAGGCGAAGGCGGCAGGCCCGGAATGCCGGATGGAAGAGCTGGAGTTGCTGGAGGCGTATTAGAAGCAGCAGGTGCCTCTTTCTCGCGGAGGATTTCGGACCGCTTCTGGAACAATGTCGTCACCACATAGCCTGGCACTTCATAGATCCAGCCTTCGGCTGCTTTCTGTTTGGCGAGCCTCTCTTCAATGGCTTTCTTTTCTTTAGCAAAGTCAGCGTCCTTCTTTTTCTTGTCCTCTTCTTTTTCGTCTGGTGCGGGCTTGCGCTCTTTTGCAATGTCTCCTGAAACCTTGACCGTCATGTAGTACTTGTCTTCGGCGGTCGGCGTTTCCCGCTTCTTCGACACTTCCACATCGTAGCTGATACCATCGGAGCCCACGATTTTGGCTTTAACCGGTTCCGTCATGAAGTCCTTCGCGACGGTCTTCTTCGGCAGCACATCGGTGAAGTAAGCATTCCCAAGCAATGTCGGCAGGCCGTTCGCTTTGGCAGTGTCCAGTTCCTCTCCCGCCTTGGGATTTTTCAGGGTGAAAGCCGCATTCTTGTCAGGACGTTCCGCTGCCCACGAATCAGACGCCACCGGAGATGTGATCTCTACGGACTTCGGGTCATACGTGGTCAGGAAGCCTTTGTCCAACCAGTCTTTAGGATCCAATTCCTTCTTGTCTCCACCAAGGTTGGAATTCCATTCGCTGAAGGAATCTTCAACAAGCCAGGCGGTGTTTTCCTCTTTGGGGATGCGCACAAAACGTTGCTCGGTCGGGCCTCCCATAAAACCGCCGCTGTTGGCACTGGATGCTCCGCCAGTCGTTTGAGTTGCATCCCCTGTGATGAAGCTGCCGAGCAAGTCGCCTTTCTCATTCAACAGTTCCACCTGGAAGCCTGTCTGGGCCGCATCCCCTTCGCCGGGAGCAAGAAGCTTCAGCTTACCGAGACTGGCTTTTTCCAGCTTGTGCATGCCGACCACTTTGAGCGAACTGAGAGAAGCCACCGCACCTGTGATCTTGTCCACCGCTGCCGGGTAATTGTCTTTCTCCTGCACCACCCATCGATCACCAACGACTTTGAGGTTGATCTGAGAATCGCCATGGCGAAGTCGAATCTGACGGATGTCCGCCGTCGGCAACCCGGGCAGAAGCTGTTCCCTCATGGCCGCGCCATGGACACGGGCAGAGTTGACCCGCTTCTCCCGGTTAGACTTGTAGAAAACAGAGAACCCGATGAGTGCGGCCAATACGACGAGAAGAAGCAACGGCTTTTTCATGTGAGACGAACGAGAATAGTAAGATGAAAGGTTGGAACGGCGAAGTTAGCGCGCGGCGCGCACGGACCGGCGGCGCACGGCGATGGCAAGGCCAAAGGCCACGATGAAGGCAGGCACCAGAAGGAAGTTCAGCAGGGTAATCATGGTCTCCACCCGCTCCTTCTTGCGGTTCTGTTCTTTCTGCAGATCGCGGATGCTCTTTTGAATGGCTTTCTGCTCTTCCAAAAGCTGCTGACGCTGTTCCTGGTTGATGTTGAGCACGACCATGCCCTTGTCCTGCTTCACGCCGCCGAGGTCAGCGATCTTTTGCACAATGCCGTTAAGCTTCGCATTGCCTTCTTCGATCTTCGGACGGTATTCGCTTTCCACTTGATCACGCAGTTGTTCCATCTTCGTAAACGGCCGCGTGGTGGAAGCACGACTGCGGACGGAGATAAGATCAGCGCCGCCACTCAACATTTCGATGGCATTGAGCAGCATCGGAATGTTGGAGTTACGATACATCGGCATGATCCGACCGGACGGATCGCTCTCGAAGCAGAACATATCATATTCCATGTCCACATCGCTAAAGAGGAATACCACTCCCTGGTCGTTTTGAGATTGCTTGAGCTGATTGCTGGCGGGTTCGGCAGCAGGGGCTGGCGCGGCCAAGGATGGAGCAGGTGCGGGAGCCGATGGCGCGGTTACAGGTGCTGGCGTTTCCGCGGCCGGAGCTGGCGCTGGAGCTGGAGTTGGTGCAGTTGGGGGTGTCACTGCTGGTGCTGGTGTCGGTGCTGCACTCGGATCAGACGCGGGTGCTGCAGGCGTGGGCTTTTCTGTTGCAGGAGCGGGGGTCGGGGCTGCTGGCGGAGTCACCGCAACGGGAGCAGCAGGTGCTGGTGTAGGAGCCGGGGCTGGAGCAGCAGCAGGCGCAGGCGCTGGTGTCGGTGCCGAGGCAGCTGCTGGGGCCGTAGGAGCACCGGCAGGTTTGGTTTCTTCGCCACCAGTTTCCGGCATACCAGGAAGCTTAGGGGTGGCGGGAGGCGCGTCATTGGCAGGTGCTCCTTCAGGGAACGCTGTTGTAAACTTGCCGCTCAGGCGCACTGCTAGGATACGCTTTTTGCCTTCGCCCTGGAAGGTAGTCAGAGCATCCCGGCGAGACTTCTCGGCAGTAGAAGTGTCGATCAACTGGGAATTCTCGGAAGACTCCACCAACGTGACAGCCTTGATCCCGTCCTTCGGCTGGACCGTGAAGGCGCCCGCCGAGAAGAGCTGCACCAGTTCCAGTTGGGAGGTCACCGGTTCATCGCGATTGATTCCATCTTTTTGAATGGTGAGGAACGTCGGTTGCGCGCGGCCCTGAGACTGTGTGCGCAAGTTCATGTCCGCCACGATCATACCGGAATCGTAGCCAACGCCCCAGGCTTTGAAGAGGTTCTTCAGATCCGATGAAGGAGGCGTGGTTTCTGGTGGCGGCATCCCCATCATGGGATTGCCGCCCTGGTTGTTGTACACCTGGCTGACCATGCACTGTGGATCCACAAAGGCCACGACCTTGCCACCACCCAGAAGATATTGATCAATGGCGTATTCAGTCTTGGCAGGCAAGGCCGCAGGATGGATCACTAGCAGGATGTCGATCTTCTTGTCCCCTGGCGCCTTCACATCATTGATGTTCTGCGTACTGAGAGGCACGTCGACGACATTGTAGTCCTGGCGAAGTTGTTGAATGATCACCCAAGGCTGCTGCTGGCGGTTCGGCTGCTGCATCATGGGGAAATTCATGGCTGGTCCTGCGATCGGCATAGTACTCAGCACACCAATCGTCTTGCGATCCGTGCTGGTCACTTTCACCAGTGCCCGCGCGATTTGATACTCCAATGAGGACTCATTGGCAGGGTGCAGCAGCGGAAGGACTTCTTTTTGTTGGAGGCATTGAATGGCGAGGCCGAGGTAGACCTTCTCGTTCTCAGCATTCATGACGTGCCCCTGGATGTCATCAGCCACGGCCTTGTCCTCGTCTTCCGTGTCAGGCCGGGGATCGATTCTCTCCAACGTGATCTTGCCATCACTGGCTTTTTCGAATTCCAGCAACACGTCCTCCACGGTGCGGGCATATCCCTGGAATCCCTGCGGCATAAGGCGATTGTCTTTAGACGCATAGAAGCGGAGTGTGACCGGCTCACCGGCAGGGAGCTTGTCGATCACATTGCGGGTGCCATCCGACAGGGTGAAGAGCTTCTTTTCCGTCAAATCAGCACGGAAATTAAGGAAGCCTAGACCACCGACGAGGTAATTCACCACGACGAGGATCGCTGCCAGGATCAGCAGATTGAGAGCCGTCGAAGATTTCTGTTTCATAGCGGGCGACGAGATAGATTCGGAAACTTTAACTGGGGCAAATGGTTAGGCGCGGCGGGATTGAATGGCCACGTGCGTGATCATGAGGCAGACGGCGATGACGCTGAGGAAATAGAGGATGTCCCGGAAGACCAGCAGGCCCTTGGACATGTCTTCGAAATGGGTGAGGAAGCAGATATAAGCAGCAAATCGGACCAGATTCTCTGCAGAGGAGGGCAGGATCTTTACGATGAAATCCACGACGTTCTGCATGCCAAAAAGGGTCAAAACGATGCAGACTGCGACGGAGATGATGAAGCAGATGACCTGGCTGCGGGTGAAAGCGCTCACGGCGGAGGTCACGGCAAGACAGCTAAGTGCATACAAATAACTTCCGACATAAGCGCTGGCAATCGGGCCGGGATCAGGCTCACCCAAATAATAAACCGTCCACACAATGGGAAAGGTCAACGCCAATGCAATCAACCAAACGAGGGCGGCAGCGAAGAACTTGCCCAGGATGGCCTGCCAGGGGGAGATTGGCATCGTCATGAGCAACTCCATCGTGCCGAGCCGGTGCTCTTCCGACCACAATTTCATGCCCACCGCCGGGGCCAGCACCATGTAAATCCACGGATGCCACATGAAGAAGGAGCGGCCCAGAGATGTGTCATCCAATTCCAAAAAGCGGCCAAAGAAGAATGTGAAGCCTTGGACGGCCAATAGGAAGATGACGAGGATCACGTAGGCCACCGGCGAATTGAAGTAGCCGAAGAATTCGCGCTTAAAGATAGCGGCAATGTTTTTCATGGGAGCGTGTCGAGTAATGAGGGGGAAACTGATGGAGAAGTCGGGGATCTATCGATTCAGATGCATCACCAGTCGGCCAGCATAGCAGCCAACGCCTGATGAACCGTAAGAAAGAGGAGCGCTAGGAGACGTCGGAATGCGTGAGACTCCGGAACATTTCGTCCAACTTGCCCTCTTCACGATGCAGCTCCTGGATCTGCCAGGCCTTAGCCGCCGTCATCAGACTGATGGCCCGCAGCACTTCTTCGGCTTTGGCCTTCTTGGTGGGAATGACATTGCCGAAGAAACCTTCCGGACCCGTGCGGGTCGGTTCGACTTTCTCGATGCCGGCGATCTTCTCCAATTCGGAGCGGATCCCGCTGCCGTCGGCACCGGAGATGCCCACCCGGATCAGATCTGCGCCTGGTGCACGCCGCTTCAGTTCATCCGGCGTGCCGTCCGCGACGATCCGGCCATGGTCAATGATGATCGCTCGGGAGCAGGCAGCTTCCACTTCCTCCAGGATGTGGGTCGAAAAGACGATGGCTTTATTTTGGCCCATGCGCTTGATCAGGTTGCGCACCTCATGCTTTTGATTTGGATCCAGGCCGTCTGTCGGCTCGTCCAAGATCAGAATTTCGGGATCGTGGATGATGCTCTGAGCGAAGCAGGTGCGGTGGCGGAAGCCCTTGGAGAGCGTGTCCACACTTTGATTCCGTACTGGCTCAAGGAAGCAGGTTTCGAGTGCCCGGTCGATCGCCTTGGATTTGGCTCCGCCATGGAGGCCGCGCAATTCCGCACAGAAGCCCAGGAAGTCGACCACACTCATGTCGGAGTACAGCGGCGCGTTTTCAGGCAGGTAGCCGATGCTACGCTTCGCTTTTTCAGGCTCAACCAGCATGTCCACGCCGCCGATGGAAATGGACCCAGCCGTGGGGGCGAAATAACCCGTAACCATACGCATGGTCGTGGATTTTCCTGCCCCGTTGGGGCCGAGGAATCCCAGCACTTCGCCTTTTTCCACCTTAAAAGTGACCCCATCTACTGCCACCTTGCTGCCGAACGCTTTCTTCAGATCCTTAACTTGTATCATACTTGTGGAAATGCCTTTTGAATGGAGGTGATGCAGAATTACGCCTATAAGACAGGAATGTTGCGGCCGTGTTCAACTTCACTGCTCTCGCATAAAACTTGTGGACAACGCCTTGCGCCAATTCAAGCGTTTTTTTAAGTCAAAAAGAGGTTCAAACGATCCTTCAACATCCTTGCGGCGTAAGTGACCAATCAGTATGCTGATGATTCTCTGCTCATCGGCCGGCTAGCATGCTCTCGACTCAAGACCCCAATAATCAACCAGGAAAGACCTTTTTCCTCTGGCGGCCCATTGTCACGTTCTGGCACTGGATGTTCCCCCCCACGGTGGCGCATCGGGACCGCCAGTCCACGAAAGCCCGGATCGTGGCGGGCACCGTCATTATCACCGTTCTCCTGGGCCTGATCGCACTCAGCCTGATCTACGGGAAGACAGTTTATAAATTTTACAAAACCCTGCGCTCCAACTACCTTGTCGACTCGTCCGAGAAACTGGAAGCCGAGAGCAGGATTCTGGAAGCCCACACGCAGGCCAACCTGGCCTACAACTTCGATCCAGACAATCCCAAGGCTGTCAGGCACCTGGCCAAGATCGCTACGATTGGGGGAGCCCCTGAGGCCCGCTACCTGTGGAACAAGCTCCGGCAGTTGGGAGCCTTGACCGATGATGACGTCATCATGGAAATTCGCGCCCTGTCAGGTCAGCGTCAAAACGAGACCGCTGCGGAGCAGATCGAGCAGATCCTGCGTCAGACGAAGCCAACCCGCGCGATCGTGGAAGAGGCCGATCGGGTCATGCACAGTCTGAATCGCCGCGGAAAGCTCCTGGAAATTCTCAAATCCTATCTGGAGCAGCATCCAGAAGATCATGAAATCCAGCTTCTCCTGGCCACCCGCCAGATTCAGTTCAATCTCGGCGTCGACAAGTTCGAAGGGCTGGTCACGTTGTGGGAACTGGCGCAGCTCAACGACAAGATTGGATTGGAAGCCATTGACTTCCTCACTGCTCTAAAGCTCGAAAACAAGGAGGATAAAGAGCGCCTCATCGATCTTCTTCAGAAGCACCCGCTGGCGAAAGAAGAACACCGCATTGCCGCATTGCAGCAACTGGCTTCGCTGGAACCGGGTCGGAAGATGGAGATCGTTGACCAGGCGATCAAGGAACGTATTAACGCGAAACGAGAAGACAAGGTTCCCCTGTCGCGCTGGCTGGTTCTGGAAGCGGTGAAAGAACCCATCTACGCTGAGAAACTGCTCACATTCATCCGCGAAGAAGCGGCCATCGAATATGAGCCTCTCCTGGGGAACTACCTAAATGCCCTGACCATTCTGAAGCAATACGACTCGCTTGCTCGCGTCATCAACGATCCCCGCACCCGTCTCACCACCGCGGACCGAAGCTACCACAAGGTGCATCTTGCCTACGTGACAAATAAAGATTGGGAAGAAGTGAATTCCCTGATGGTGGACGCCCTTGCCGCTGCTCGCGGAGCAGCCAAGCCGAAGCTCATCCTGCAACTGGCCAACTATGCTGAAGAACGTGGCCACCTGCTGGTCGCGGAGCAGGCTTATGAGGCAGGCACTACGATGCCGATGATCGAAAAGATCGCCTATGAAGGCATGCTGAGGCTGTCTTACCGAAATGGCAATTCCAAAGGCTTCGTGGCGGCTGCGACCGAGGTCAGCCGCCGATGGCCGGATAATTCGGGATACCTTGAACAGGCGATGTATGCCAGTCTGCTGGCAGGTATCGAAATGGAAACTTCTTTTGCCAAAGCAACCTCCATGCTTGAAGACCGACCAAAGGACACCCAGAGGAAGCTGATCATGGCTCTGGCTTTGATGCGGCAACTTGATCCGAAGGCCGCCGCAAAGCACCTCGATCGTGTCAATCTGAGCGAACTCAAACCGGGACAGGCAGCGGTGATGTGCGGCATTATGCAGTCTGCCGGCTACATGCGGCAGGCCGGTGACATTGCCCAACAGATCCCAAAAGGCACAATTATGCTTCCAGAGGAAGAACGCTTTTTACAGCCCGTTGTTGGCTCCGACACCAGCAGCCAAAGCCCAAGCCCCATTCAAAAGATGGATCGGGCAGGGCTCAATCCGGCGGACTCCCCTATCCCGCTGCAGAGTGTCATCACGCCTGCTCCGTAAAGTGGGGTGGTTTCTGCTCAACTGGCAGAATAAGCGTGCGCTTTCAATTCTTCCAGGGTCACCCATTCAACTGCGGAGCAGTGGCAGCTTTCCAGGATGACATCCGGTGCGCAGCCAGCCTCGAGGGCTTCATGCCACCGCTGCACACACAGGCACCATTTGTCTCCGGGTTTCAGACCGGGAAATCCATACTCCGGCACGGGCGTGCTTAGATCATTTCCACGGGACTTGGAGAAGCGCAAAAATCCTTCGGTCATGACCACACACACGGTGTGCATTCCTATGTCATCCGCGCCTGTGCGGCAAAAACCGTCGCGGTAAAAGCCCGTCATCGGCTTCTTGCAGCAGCACTGTAGTTCAGTTCCAAGGACGTTCGTCGGCATGGTTAATTTACCTGGGTTTCTCTCCCTATTGGAATCCCTGATAATCACCCGGAAAGCAAAGGAAATCCACGCGATGGCGATAGTTCCACAGGTCGCTGCCCAAAGCTAGAGCCGCACGACCTCGCATTCGTCAGATGCCAACTGAACGAGCGGATTTGCTCGTTCAGTCTACGCTCGCTACCGAGCGAATCGCTTATGGATTCTCTTCGGATTCCGCATCCCCATCGGTATCTGTATCAGCATTATCCGTGGGAGAACTGTCGCCAATACCGTCACTAGATGTCTCGTCCGAAGATACTTCGTCGGAAAGGGTGTCGTCGCCGCTAGCCACAGCCGTCACGCTGTCGTCGCCCGGTGGCTTGGGTTCTTCATCTTCTGGAATGACGCTGGCTACATCCTGAATGGTCTCAGTAGAAGCGAGGTTCATGAGTTTCACGCCTTGGGCGTTACGGCCTGTTTCGCGAATGGTTTCCACGCGAATGCGGACGCTTTGACCTTTGCTGGTCATAAGCATCAATTCATCCGTAGGATGCACCGCCAGCGCCGCCACGACATTCCCGGTCTTTTCCGTGATATTCATGGTGGTCACGCCTTTGGCGCCACGCTTCGTCTCGCGATATTCCACGAACTGTGTGCGTTTGCCGAGGCCTTTCTCGGAAACCACGAGCAACTGAGCCGAGTGATCCACCGCGGTGAGGGAGACAACATAGTCGCCTTCGCTTGGGCGGATGCCCATGACCCCAGTCGCAGAACGACCCATGGCGCGGATATCCGTTTCCTCGCAGCGGACGCACATGCCCTCGCGAGTCACCAGACAGATCTGGCTGCTGCCGTCAGTGAGGATAACATCAATGAGGTCATTTCCTTCCTCAATGTTGACGGCAATGATGCCGTCCTTGCGGATGTTCTTGAAGTCAGCCAGAGCGGTCTTTTTCACCGTGCCATCCTTGGTCGCAAACAGAACGTAACGATCCGTGCGCCAGACACCTTCTTCCGCTTCGCGATCACACTCGAGGCGCAGCACGGCTGCGACTTTTTCTTCGGCGCGAAGGTTCAGAAGATTCTTGATGCTGCGCCCTTTGCCCGTGCGCGGCATTTCTGGCACCACGTACACACGCTCGGTATAGACACGACCTGTGTTCGTGAAGAACATGAGGTAATCGTGGGCGCTCGCAGCGAAGAGATGCTCGACGAAGTCCGACGCATCGCCTTCGGCGGATTCGCGGGTTTCCATGCCCTTGAGGCCTTTGCCGCCTCGAGCCTGGGTGCGGTATTCAGTGGTCAGCGTACGCTTAATGAAGCCGCGATGCGTGATGGTGACGATGTTCGCATCATTGGCGATGAGGTCCTCAATGGCCATGTCACCATACGCATTCTCGATCAGCGTGAGACGCGGACCCGCATACTTCGTTTTGATGAGTGTAAGCTCCTGCTTGATGATGGTCAGGACGCGGCTCTCTTTGGCAAGGATGTCCAGGAGGTCGTTGATGTCGGCCAGAACTTCATCGTACTCATTCTTGACCTTGTCCCGCTCCAGGGCGGTCAACTGATAGAGACGGAGTTCGAGAATGTGGTCCACCTGCTTGTCGGTGAAGACATAACGGCCATCCTTCACGGAGGCCTGACTGCGGATGATGACACCGAGTGCTTCGGCCGCTTCCAGCGTAAAGGTATAAGCTTTCAGCCGCTCGCGGGCATTGTCACGCGAACTGGAATCGCGAATGAGCTTGATGAACTCATCCAGATTGCCCACCGCCAGCAGCAATGCTTCAAGACGCTCGGCTTCATGTTCAGCCTTGCGCAGCAAAAAGCGCGTGCGGCGAATGATCACTTCGCGACGGTGCTCGATGTAACAAGCAATCGCATCACGCACGGAAAGCAGACGCGGCCTGCGATTATCAATCGCCAGCATGTGGATGGAGAACGAAGTCGCCAGCGAGGTGTGCTTGTACAGATTATTCAGCACAACCTGTGCGCGGGCATCGCGCTTCAGTTCGATGACAACGCGCGTGTTCTCGTCGGACTCGTCGCGAACGCCGGAGATTTCTGGAATGATCTTCTCTGTGGCCAGTTCACCGATGCGCTCGCACAGTACCGCGCGGTTCACTCCATAAGGTATGGCGGTGATGATGATTTGCTCGCGACTGCCCGTGTCATGGATTTCCGCGTGACCGCGGATGCGCACGGAACCGTGCCCGGTCTGCATGTACTCGCGGATGCCGGCCGTGCCGTGAATGGTACAACCCGTGGGGAAGTCCGGCCCCTTGATGTACTGCATCAATTCTTCATTCGTGATCGCGGGATTGTCGATCTGCGCGCAAATGCCATCCACCACTTCGCCGAGATTGTGCGGCGGCATGTTGGTAGCCATGCCGACCGCAATGCCCGTGCCGCCGTTGACCAGCAGGTTCGGGAAAGCCGCAGGCAACACCACAGGCTCGACCCGGGTCTCGTCATAGTTCGGGATCCAATCGACCGTATCCATGTCCAGGTCGGTCATGATGGCGTTGCCGAGGTGCGTGAGGCGCGCCTCCGTATAACGCATGGCCGCAGGTGGGTCGCCTTCCACGGAACCGAAGTTTCCCTGACCGTCCACGAGCTGCTCCCGGATGCCCCAAGGCTGCGCCATATTCACCAATGTGGGGTAGATGGCCTGGTCACCGTGGGGGTGATAGTTACCCATCGTTTCACCAACGATTTTGGCGCATTTGAGATGCTTGCGGTTGGGCAGCACCCCTAGTTCGCTCATGGCGAAAAGCAGCCGCCTTTGAGAAGGCTTCAATCCATCGCGCACATCGGGCAATGCGCGGGAGATGATGACGGACATGGAGTAGTCGAGGAAGGAAGACTTCACTTCCTCTTCTACTGCGATTAATTTAATATTTTCTTCGGACACGGTAGCGGCAATGGAGGAACAGACGGCGGGAACAAAATCCCTGACAAAACAATCACGTTAACGAAAGGCGAGCGGAAGGCGGTTACACATCAAGGTTCCGCACGTTGAGTGCGTTTTCTTCGATAAACTGCCGGCGTGGTTCGACCACGTCACCCATGAGGATGGTGAAGATGCGGTCAGCCTCCACAGCGTTTTCGTCGTTCAGTTTTACGCGTAACAATTTTCGCGTGGCAGGATCCATGGTGGTGCCAAAAAGTTCCTTGGCATTCATTTCTCCCAGACCTTTGAATCGTTTGATCTCGAGGCCCCGGCGTCCGATGTTCATGATGCCATCGAGGATGCCCGGCACATTGAAGATCGGAGTGACTTTGGCATTATCGCCATCGCCTTCCGTGAGTTCAAACAACGGCTTGTCCTGGCTGCTAAAGTGATCCAGGTGCAATCCGAGTTCCGCGAGTTGCCCCAGCAGTTTACGAATGGAATTTGCTTCGTGAATTTCCACCAAACGAGCCCGGCGATTCTGCACTACTTCACCATTCACCGGCGCAACGACATCAGCCTCACCGAAGAGGTGCAGATCGGCGTTGGCATGTCCAAATTTCGCCAGATCTTCATCGCTGACGAAATACTCCACGGACTCTTCATTGCCGTGACGGATTCTCACCAAGTAGGCTGGCAATGCCCCCGTCGCCGGGTCACGACTCTGGAGGTATTTTTCGAAATCTCCACCGTTGCGGCGGATGACATCACTGAATTTGGACAGTGGGGAAAGGAGCTCGAGAATCTGCTTCAGCTTCTCATTCGCGATGAGCGAGCCGTCAGCCACATTCCGCAGCTTCACGTCTTCAGCTCCCAGATCGATGAGGATGCTGTTCAGCGCGGCATCGTCCTGCACATACTCCTCGCGCTTGCGGCGCTTCACCAAATAAAGAGGCGGCTGCGCGATGTAAATGTAACCGCGCTTCACCAACTCCGGCATGTGCCGCACGAAGAAGGTGAGCAACAGCGTGCGAATGTGGGAGCCGTCCACATCGGCATCGGTCATGATGACGATCTTGTGATAACGCGCCTTTTGCAGAACGAAACTGCCCTCCCCTTCACCATCGCCGATCCCCGTGCCAATGGCGGTGATCATGGTCTGGATTTCCTTGTTTTGCAGGACCTTATCCAGACGGGCTTTTTCGACGTTGATCAGCTTACCACGGATGGGCAGGATGGCCTGCACACGGCGGTCACGGCCCACTTTGGCGGAGCCACCGGCAGAATCACCTTCGACGATGTAGATCTCACATTTGGTGGGATCGCGCTCGGTGCAGTCAGCCAGCTTTCCAGGAAGTCCGCCGCCGCTGAGAGCGCTTTTACGAACCGTTTCACGAGCCTTGCGAGCGGCTTCACGAGCGCGAGCGGCGCCGAGTGCCTTATCGATGATGCGCCGCGCAATCACGGGGTTCTCATCAAAGTAGGTCATCACGCCTTCATAGACGACGGAACTGACGATGCCTTCGACCTCCGCATTGATGAGCTTGTGCTTTGGCTGGGAGTCAAAGCTGGGATTTGGCAGCTTTACGCTGATGACCGATACCAGGCCCTCCTTCAAATCTTCACCAGTGATGGACGCATCCTTCTCCTTCAGAAGGTTGTTAGTCTTGCCATATTGGTTGATCGACCGGGTCAGCGCCGAGCGGAAACCTGACAAGTGCGTGCCGCCTTCATCGTTGTAGATCGCATTGGCGAAGCAAAGGATCTGGTCAGAGTAGGAGTTGTTATACTGAAAAACGATATCAACAATTGTCTCATCCTTCTGACGTGAGACGATGATGGGCTTTTCGTGAATCAGTTCCTTAGTGGCGCCGATTTCCCGTACAAATTGCGCGACTCCGTCCTTGTAAAAGAAGACCTCGCGACGCTCCGGTTGGGGGCGCTCATCTGTCAGCGCAATAGTCAGTCCCGGGTTCAGGAATGCCAGCTGGCGCAAACGGTTGGTGAGCTTGTCGAACTTGAATTCCGTCGTGACGGTGAAGATCTCCGCATCCGGCATGAAAGTGATAAGAGTGCCCGTCTTGTTGGGGTCCTCCAAGTCACCGATAACCTTCAGCTTTGTCGTGGTTTTGCCCTTGGCGAAGTCCATGTAATGAACCTGCCCTTCACGCCAGACTTCAGCCTTGAACCACTCTGAAAGCGCATTGACGCACTTTGCGCCCACGCCGTGGAGACCACCGGAATACTTGTAGGCACCCTGTCCGAATTTCCCGCCTGCGTGCAGATTCGTCAGCACAAGCTCGATGGCCGGAATCCCCCACTTGGGGTGAATACCGACCGGAATGCCACGTCCGTTGTCCCGGATGGAGCAAGAGCCATCCGTATGGATGACAACGTCAATGCGGGTGCAATAGCCCGCCAGATGCTCATCGATGGAGTTGTCCAGCACCTCAAAAATGCAGTGGTGCAGGCCGCGCTCTTCGGGATCCAGAGGATCGCCGATGTACATGCCGGGGCGTTTCCGCACCGCCTCCAGGCCTTCAAGTTTGTCGATCTGTTCCGCGCCGTACTGCTGATTTTCAGCGACACCGGTTTGGTGGGTCGGGAGGTTCTCGTGTTCTTCGGACATGTTTTGCTGGCTCAAGGAAAAATCCACCCCTTTGCCCGGCCCGACCGAGGCCATAGTTTTCAAGGGCCGCCGGCCTCTGGAGCGGCGCTCTGAGGGGAGTTAAAAATAGTAGCAAGCCCACTCCTGCGCGCTAGTATTTTTAAGCATTCCGGCGGTGAAATATGCCCTCGGATGGCCTTTGGGGTGGTGAGTTCCCGCGACTTCGGCTAAATGGCCCCATGGAGCCCACTTTAAAGTATGATTTTCTCGTCATCGGCGGGGGTAGCGCGGGCTACGCCGCCGCCCGGACCGCGGCCTCTCTGAAGCTAAAAACCGCCGTGGCCGATAACGCCGAGGAACTCGGGGGACTCTGCATTCTCCGCGGGTGCATGCCGAGCAAAACGCTCATCGAATCCGCCAACCGGAATCTGGTCATCAGACACGCCTCAGACTTCGGTCTCAAGGCCACTCCTGGACCGGCAGATACGCGTTTCATTCGCGACCGGAAACGCGCGCTTATCGACGAATTTGCCAGCTATCGCCAAGGGCAACTGGCGGATGGGCGCTTCGATCTGCTGCGTGCCCGCGCCAGCTTTGTTTCCACCACGGACGAGAGCATCACACTGGAACTCCATGAGGGTGAAGGTAAGTCCCGCAGAATCGAGGCCGCCAGCGTTCTCATCGCCACCGGCTCTGTCATTCATACTCCGGATATTCCCGGCTTGAAACATACGGGATTTCTCACCAGTGACACCATCCTGGAGACAGCGGAAATTCCCGAGTCAGTGATCGTTCTGGGCGGGGGCGCCATTGCGCTGGAAATGGCTCATTATCTCGACGGAATCGGGCGGAAAACGACGGTCATCCAACGGAGTGCTCGTGTGCTGAAAGAGATGGATGCCGATGCTGCCGAGGTGATCGAAAAGGCATTCGTCCGCCGGGGTATGTCCGTCTACACCGACACCAAACTCGTCCGGGTGGAAAAGACCGCTGCTGGGAAGCGGGTCACCTTCTCTCACAAGGGGAACGAAGAAACGACCCATGTGGAAGCGGACGAAATCCTCATGGCTCTGGGCCGAACCCCTGCGATAAAGGGGCTGAATTTGGAAGCTGTCTCGGTTAAATGCCAGGACAACGGGCGCATCAAAATCAACTCCAGTCAGCAGAGCACGAATCCCCGCATCTTCGCTGCAGGCGATGTCTGTGGGCCGTTGGAGGTGGTTCACATGGCCATCCAGCAGGCAGAAATCGCCGCCAAGAATGCAGCTGCTTTGCTCAAAGGCGAAACCCTGAAACACCACATGGATTACCGCTGCAAACTTTTCGGCGTTTTCACGGAGCCGCAGGCAGCCTCAGTGGGACTGAATGAGACGGAAGCGGAGGAAAAAGGCATTGCTTTCATCAAGGCCAGCTACCCATTTGATGATCATGGCAAATCACAGGTGATGGGTGAGCTGGACGGCTTCGTCAAGTTGCTGGCAGATCCAGTGACTGGCACAATCCTGGGCGGAAGTGTCGTGGGTCCAGAAGGCACCGAAATCATCCATGAGATCGCGATTGCGATGCACCTTGGTGCGACTGTTGCTGACCTTGCAGCAGCTCCGCATTATCACCCGACCCTCAGCGAGATTTGGACATATCCTGCGGAAGATTTGGCAGCTGAAATACCATCATGAAATCGCGTCACGTCACTCTTCCAAAATCTTGGCATAGTTTCATTGACAGCAATAATCGCACCCGCTTATTCTCCCCCAATGCTGAAACAAATTATCGGTCAGCCCGCTGACAGCCATAAAGACGACCGGCGCCCAGAGCCCGCCGTTCAGTCTCCCCCTTCCTTTGGATCTTCTTCCTCCCCTTCCGCTCCATCACAACGCCCCATTCAGAACATGACCTCCAGTAAAAACGTGCTCGCCAACGATGTCGAAATCAAAGGTTCCATCAAGTTCTCCCATGACTTGATTATCGACGGCAAAATCGAGGGCGAAGTGTCCTCCGATGGTAGCCTTACTGTTGGTGAGAATGCGTTGATCAAAGGTGAAATCAAGACCCGCGCAGTGACTCTCTTCGGCAAGGTCGAAGGCAACATCACCGTGCAGGAGCGTTGCGAGCTCAAGTCCAACGCTGTCCTCGTGGGCGACGTCGCCGCTGGCACTCTGTCCATCGAAGAAGGCGCCACTTTCCTGGGCCGTTCCCAAGTGGGCAAAGGTGCTGGCGCTGGCGCCAAGCCTACAGCTCCCGCTGCCGGTACCGGCTCGGGTCCTCGCCCCTAACTAACCCTCTAGTTAAAGAACGCACCGCACGTGCTTGGAAGATTCCTCAAGAAGGATTCGAAACCCTCGTTACCCAAACATCAGATCGAGGTGATCTGCCCCGTGTGCGGCGCGGCGCAGATCGAGCCTCGGTTAGTGGTAACAACCTTCTGCAAGAAATGCGGGGAGCATCTCCGCATTGAAAAGCTGAAGGCGATTGCGTCTGCGCATATTAATCCGGTTCCCAGCGCGGTCTATCCCGCTTCCGGAGGACCTTCCGCTACTCCGCCAAAATCAAAGGCGGATTCTGAACCGACTCCCGCTCCGGCACCAACGCCCACAACTCCTCCGGCTGCGGCTCCTGTGCCTTCCGAGTCTCAAGCAGATTTCAGCGCTCTGCTTCCGAAAGCGGCAGGACCGGTAGAAGAGTTGCCCCCCGCTCTGGGTCTCGGCAACATGATGGGCTTCAAGGAATCGGAGGATGAGTCCAAGAAATCCGGTTCCACTGCTCTACCCGGTCAGGCTGGCATACGGAGAATCTCTCCGCTGAGCAAAATCGCGGCATCGCCTACGCCTTCGGCACCGCCTACGCCTATGCCGCCAACAGCGGCGGTTGAGCCGGAAACGGCCCAGGAGCCAATCGCGACTCCCGCTAAAAAAACTTTCCCGCCGGAGCCGCCGCCAGTTGCTCCGGCCCCACCCACCGCTTCGTCGTCCAGCACCTTCCAGAAGATGCGGCAGCAGGGCTTCAATCAGCAGTACTTCAAGGAAGCGGAGTGCTTTGACTGCCACCACAAGTTTAAGGTAGGCCGCTCTGCCAAGTCGACTCAATGTCCCACCTGTGGCGCGCAAATTTCCCTGGAGGATCTGGACATCAATCAAGCATCCTCCGCTCCGATTCGCACGCGCGGGGACGTCCAGATCCGCAAGACGGGAAATGTAAATACCACCGAGATCAAGTGCCGCGACCTTCGCATGTATGGCATGGTCAATGCCGCGATCGAGTGCACGGGGGACCTTATCATGCGCACCTCCGGCTCCATCGTCGGGGAGATTCGCTGCCACCGCATCATCGTGGAGAAAGGCAGCGACATCAGTTTCGTGAATACTATCCTCGCGGATGAAGTAGAGATTCACGCACGCGTCACCGGGAACATCCGATGCAACGGGCCTGTTTTCATCGCCTCAACCGGCTGGGTCCACGGCGATGTCTCCGCCCGTGCCGTGAGCATCGAACCCGGTGGCCAGTTGGATGGCGCCATGAATATTATCCGTGCCGTGCCCACGCCGAAGCCGGGGCCAAATCTCGGTGGCGGGATGAATCCCAGCTCAAAATAGAGGGATCATTTTCCAGCAATCCGGCCGGACGGACGCAAATTGACTGCTTGCGTCGAAATCGTGACGTATCAATATTAGTCATGGTCAAGATCGCAGCCCCGAGCATTACCGACGACATTTTGCGGCTCAAGGAAGAGCGCAAAGCTGTCATCCTTGCTCACAACTACCAGTCCCGCGAAATCCAGGAACTCGCCGAC
Organism: Phragmitibacter sp.; assembly: GCA_965284365.1. GTDB lineage: Bacteria > Verrucomicrobiota > Verrucomicrobiia > Verrucomicrobiales > Verrucomicrobiaceae > Phragmitibacter. Next base: position 4,085,080 of record OZ260079.1, on the reverse strand, counting down.
TTTGTAGGCGACTCTCTTGGCCTCGCTTATAAAGCGAAAGAAACCGACGCGGAAGTCATCGTCTTCTGCGGTGTGCACTTCATGGCGGAAACGGCCAAGATTGTGAACCCCAGCAAGATCGTGGTGCTGCCGGACGCCAACGCTGGCTGCTCGCTGGAACAGAGTTGCCCCGCTCCCCAGCTTGAAAAGTTTTTACAGGTCCACGCTGACAAGAACTATTACGTGATTGCCTACATTAATTGCAGCGCTGGCGTGAAGGCCCTCAGCGACTGTATTTGCACCAGCGGCAATGCGATAAAAATCGTGGAAGCGGCCCCCCCAGATCGGCCGATTCTCTTTGTGCCTGATCAAAATCTCGGCTCATGGGTTATGAGCCAGACGGGCCGAAAGATGGACCTCTGGCAGGGTGCCTGTTACGTGCATGTCGAGTTCACACGCGACAGCATCAACGAGATCAAGGTGGAGTATCCCGATGCGGCCGTGGTTGCTCATCCTGAATGCACCTATGCCGTCCGCATGCTGGCGGATGAAGTTTGCAGCACGGAGAAGATGGTGCACTACTGCCGCAACAGCCCGAAGGACACTTTCATCATCGTCACGGAGAGTGGCATGCTGCACCGCCTTGAGCGCGAGGTGCCGGATAAGAAATTCATCCCCGGCCCTACCGGACACTGCCGTTGCGCCGACTGCCGTTACATGAAGATGAATACGCTGGAGAAGTTGCACGACTGCCTGCTGAACCTCCGGCCTCAAGTGATCATGGATGAAGGGGTGCGGAAGCGTGCGGAGAAGCCGATCCTTCGGATGCTGGAGTTGAGTAAGTAAGGCTCGTCAGCGAACGCTAGTCAGAGTCTCTCGGGCGAATATCCTACTATGGAAACCCCTGATGGCTCGCCACGCATCACACCAGATGCTGCGCTCCCGTTAGAGTCTGCTGCCCCCTGGGCTCATCATCTGTCTTATCGTAAGGATCCCGGCACAGTCCCGGCGATGTTCCAAACTTGGAACCATCTTCTCTTTCTCCACTGGCGCTGGAATGCCGATGAGATACAAGCCACGCTGCCCAAAGGCCTTACGGTGGAGACATTTGATGGCGATGCCTGGCTCGGACTTGTGCCGTTCTATATGCGCTACATTCGCCCGCGCCGCCTGCCATGGGTACCGTGGATCAGCAATTTTCTGGAACTAAACGTTCGCACGTATGTCCGCGATGCGCAGGGGCGCCCCGGGGTATGGTTTTATTCGCTGGATTGCAATCAACCTTTGGCCGTCTGGACGGCTCGCACCTTTTTCCATCTGCCGTATCAGCACGCCCGCATGCGTTCGCGCATTGGCGCCGATGGTTTTGTGAACTACGCCTGCCACCGTCGTGGCTTGAAAGAAGGTTCCAGTTTCCGCTACAAACTCTCTACAGAGACGACGCATCCCGAGCCGGGATCCCTCGAATTTTTCCTGGTTGAACGCTACCTGCTCTTTGCCAATACGGCTCGAGGCATGTACGTCGGACGCGTGTATCACACCCCTTACCCCGTCGCTCAGGCCGAGGTCACCAACTGGGATCCGAGAATACTGGAAGCGAACGGCTTTACCAATCCGGGGCGTCCGCCTGATCACATATGCGGTTCGCCAGGCGTCAAAGTCCAGATTTACGGGCTGGTGCTTTAACGCCTGTTTTGAAATCTTTGCTGCTTACGCCGGAAACTCAGCAATCACCTCGATCTCCACTAGCGAACCCAATGGCAGTTTGGCCACTTCGATCGTGGAACGAGCAGGCTTGTGGCCTTCATAACCGATTTCATAAATCGGGTTCACCTTGGGGAAGTCGCCCATGCTTTGCAGGAACATTGTGGACTTCACCACATTGTGAATCGTCAGGCCGGCGCCACTAAGTACCGCCTTGACGTTTTCGATCACCTGCTTGGCCTGACCTTCCACGTCCTCGGCTTCGATCTTGCCGGAGGCAGGATTGATAGGAATCTGACCGGAGCAGAAAAGCAGATTTCCCGTGCGCACAGCGTGGGAATAAGGGCCAATGGCGGCAGGAGCATTAGGAGCAGTGACGATTTGCATGATGCGCAGTCAAAGCTCATCATTCCCCTCCGTCAAGCGCCCCTCTCCCCTCGCCCCATTTTTGATTCCCCCTCCCCTGCGCCCATCTTCGCATGAATCTCATCCGTTTTAAACACGCCCGTTTCTCCGCTCGTTTTCCAGAGGGCTATCGGTATTCACCGAGCCACTACTGGATGGCGCCAGTCGAGGGCGAAGAGGGACTCTGGCACGTTGGGTTCACCAAATTCGCCACGCGCATGCTGGGGGAACTGGTGGATAGCCAGTTTACCGTGCAAGAGGGAGACCCCATCGAGACAGGCCAGGCTATCGGCAGCGTGGAAGGATTTAAGGCCGCCAGTGATGTCTATTGCGTCATGGACGGCAAGTTCGCCGGGACCAATGCCGCCATCCAGGCGGATGCCTGCATCGTGAAGAGTGACCCCTACATTACCGGCTGGCTCTACGCCGCTCGCGGTGAACCGGAGGAAGGCCATCTGGATGTGCACGGCTACATTGCACTGCTCGAACAGACGATTCAAAAGATGCAGGAAGCTGGATATGGGGAAGATTGACCTTGAGAATGCAAGTCCGTGCGTGACTCTCCCGCGCGGCGCGTATCCTCTTCATCCCCACCCGGCTAGTCCATAGCCGTCCCCCCCTCCCCCGCATGATTGTTTCCCTCACCAGCCGTATGCTCAGCACGGTGGATCCGCAGTGCCTCGCGAAAATCGCGTGGAACTTCGGGTTCAAGGGCGCGCGATCCATCATGCTTTTCCGCCAGCGGATGAAGCGCGGCGTCTATTTCCCTCCCTTTCTTTACATAAGCATTCTGAACTCATGCAACCTGCGCTGCCAGGGCTGCTGGGTCGATGTGGAGGCTCCGCGCAATGCCATCGATCTCGACACGTTGAACCGCACCATCAATGATGCGCGCGAGCATGGAAACGCGTTTTTCGGTATCCTGGGCGGTGAACCCTTCATGCACCCAGAGCTGCTGGATCTTCTGGCGCAGCACCCGGACTGTTATTTCCAAGTCTTTACGAACGGTCAGTTCATCACGGAGAAGACGGCCAAATCCCTTCGCCAACTCGCCAATGTTACCCCGCTCGTCAGTATCGAGGGGAACTCGACGGTCAGCGACGAACGCCGGGGCAAAAAGGAAGTGCTAAACCGCACCCTGCGCGGATTACAGAACTGCCTTAACGAAAAGATCCTCACCGGCGTGGCCACCAGTCTATGCCAGACGAATATCGACGACCTGCTCACCGAATCCTGGCTGGATAAGCTCATCGACTTGGGCGTGCACTACACCTGGTATCACACCTACCGGCCCGTCGGTCCGAAGATTAATGCCGATCTCGCTCTCACTCCTGAGCAAATCAAACAAGTGCGGCGTTTTGTCGTCGGCATGCGAGCGCGCAAGCCGATCGCCATCGTCGATGCGTATTATGACCACGCGGGAGAGGCCCTTTGCCCGATGGCCACGGGCATCAGCCATCACGTCAGTCCCACCGGCCACATCGAGCCCTGCCCGATCATCCAGTTCGCCACGGAGAATCTCGACGATCCGCGCGGTGTGTACGAGACCTTCACGAAAAGCGCGTTCCTCGCCGATTTCCGTGCCACGGCTGCGCAGCATACCCGCGGCTGCATCGTCCTGGAGCGCCCCGACCTGGTCAAAGAACTCGCTCAAAAGCACGGCGCCAAAGACACGACTGTCCGTCAGACCGCCATCGCTGAACTGGATAGCATGACACCGCGGACCAGCCAGTGGACTCCGGATGAATCCATTCCGGAAAAACACTGGATGTATTGGCTCGCCAAGAAGTTTTTCTACCAGGACTTCGGCGTGTATCAGGGGATGAAAAAGTCTTGAGTAGAACAAACCTTCGGCACGCATCGCCAGTCCTCTGCTAGCTACGCGCTGAGCAACCACTAAAACTTAAACGTGGCACTCACACTGATGGTGTGATTCGCATCATCATTGCGGCCGAAGTCCGCGTTGTAATAGACGTTCGCATACATGCGGGGACCAATCTGGAACCCTAAGCCAAGACCTAGATATACCGCATCCTTGTCAGGTTGTTCTGTCTGATAGTCAAAGCCTCCACCGAACCCGCTATCCAGCACCGCATGGATAGCGCCCCCATCCAGATACTCGTGTTGCCAGAAGGCGCGGAACTCAGGGATAATCGCGAAGTTCTCGTTGACCTGAATCGTGTAGGCGACACGTCCACCGAGATAGCTGCGCAGGCTTTCCATCTCCGCTTCCTTCACGCGAAGGTTGAGACTACCAGCGCCTACTTCAGTAAATTCACCCAGTTGCAGGTCGCTATACTGCACGGTGACTTGCGGACCAAAAGTCCAGTTTCCGGCTTTGATATCATAACCCGTGCCGAGGCTGGCGAAGAACTCATAACCGTCTGGTTCACTTGTGGCATTGCGATCCAAATAAGCCCACTGAATCGGACGCTTCACATCAAAGCCGGTCTGGCCGCCACCGACCACTGCATTCGCGTAGAAGCCTGCGTAGTCGAAGGTCGCATAGCCACCGAATCGCGTGGATTCCAGATCAATGTCGCCGGCATCATCATAGTCGCCCCAGCCTTCCTGATAGCTGGCGAATAGACCCAAAGCGAAGTGCTCGCTGAAAGCATAATCTGCCCCGGCAAGATACGTGCCGCTTTCAAAGTCTTCACCGGGTTGCAGACTCAGCCCCCCTTCACTGAAGAGACCGCTACCCATCGTCCATGCATTCCAACGATAGTCTTCCATAGGCGCTAGTACAGGGCTCGTTGACTTCACGTCCTTCGGATTCTTTCCACTGGCTTCAGCGCTCAGCAGTGGCTGAGGTGAGGTGAAGCGTTGGGCGATGCGGCGTGCATAAAGTTGTTGATGCAGGATCTGCGCGTGGCTCTGGCTTAGTTCAATGCCGGTGATCAGTGCCGATTCGTAATATCCCGGCATGATGGCATTGAACGCCTGCGCATATTGTTCTTCCCGAAGCAAGTCGAGCGCCAAGGTCACTTCACCAATTTCCCCGGTTTCAATCCCGATCCATTCATCCAGCGCCAAAGCCAGGCTATGCTCATTAGGCGTACTTGCCACCAACGTATAACTCGCAGGCGCGACCAACAAGACCCCAACGCCATCCTCACTCAGGAAACGTCCACGATAGAGATCGGACTGGGGCATCTCGATCTGGCCAAACTTACCCGTGATCTTCTTCGCCAGCAGGAATGGGATCTGATCTCCATACTCCGCATCATAGCCCAGCGAAACGATTTCAAGGGTTCCGGAAAGTTTCGCCGTTCCAGTCACCACCAGCAAATCGTGATTGCTCGGACTTGTTAATTCAATCTGAAGTGTCCCGTTCGAACGCTGCGTGTAGTTCCCATCGATGCTCAGCGTTCCGATGCTATTCCCCGGCGCTACCGTGCCGCTGTTCGTCACATTACCGATGATCAGGCCAGCACCCATGAGCGTTGCGTCGTGGTTTACCAACACGGAAGGCGAAGTCAGCACGCTGTTTACCGCCAGGGCACCCTGTGAGATGACCGTGCCGCCGCTCGCCGTGAGCGGACTCTGCAGATCGAGTTTGCCGGCGCCGCTCTTCGTGAAACGGCCGTTGATGACCGTCGTAGCATTCAACGTGGTTGTCCCGCTTAACGTCTCAATTTCCGCATCATCTGTGGAGTAGAGTTGATAGCTCCCCCCTACGATTCGATAGCCACCCACCTCGAAGATTAACTTCTGGAACGGGATGTTGCTCCCCAGCGTCACCGTGCCCGGCATGGCCGTGAATACCGCCGTCTGCCCCGCCCACGCGCCATTGATGAGACCTTGGACGTTCGTCCAGTTCGTGTCGCTCATGGTCCAGATGCCACTGCCACCGCTGATGACGCCATCCGCGCTATTATTGCTACCGTCCCAATATTGCTGGTTCACCACGAAATTCGTGGCTACCACTGCGCCGGTGGTCGTATTGATCACCGCACCATCGACTACCGTAACATTTAAAGAAGTTGTCAGCGCGTAGATTAGATTCACCTGCCCGGCACTCGCTGTGTCCAGGAGCAAGTTTCCAGGGTTAACTCCCGTGGGTAGACTACCCACATCAAGTCCGCTATTGGTCAACGTGCCACCATAGTTGATCAAGCGATAAGTCCCTTGGCTCAACACTCCGTTATTAATGATATTCAGCCTGCCATCGAGTGTGAGATTCCCGGTTACTTCAATAAGGTCATTAATTCCAGCTCCCACCACGCCAGGAGTATTGAGTTCCATGTTCAGCGCTGAATCTGGCCGCATGACGAGTCCACCCACAGTGAGTGTGCCAGGGCTGTTTCCGGGACTGATAGCCGCTGGTCCGATGAAGCGCACGATACCACTCACAAAACCATCACCCCCTAAAGCTCCGCCAGCTAGCACTACATCCCCCGGCCCGGTTGCACTACCAGAAGTGTTGTTTACCACGAGCGTTCCGTTGGAAATCGTGGTGCCTCCGACATAGGTGCTCGGTTGGGTCAGGACAACGTTGCCGGGCCCGGTCTTCTCCAGACCGCCACCCCCACCTAGACTCGCGCGGAGCGTAAAGGTATCCGCAGTATCAAGGGCCACCAAGTTTGCCATGCCTCCCAGTGTGATTCCGCCTGCCGCCGTGAGTGTCAATGAGGTTGCCCCCCCGAACTCAGTTTTTGTTGAATTGGCCCCGCCTAGCGATACGCCGCTGCTACCCCCACGCAACGTACTACCTCCAAACAAGGTCATTGTTCCATCGGTGACAATACTATTGTCTCCTCCGGCAACCACGGATGCGCCATTTGCCACACTGAAAGAGGAATTTACACCAGCCAGTTTGATGGTGCCAGCAGCTACCAACTCGGTTACGGAGGCAGTGGACGGTATATCATTCTCCACCTGGCCTTCACCATAAAGGTAGAGTAAACCTCCATCTACTGCGAAACCTGTTTTACCTGCGCCCACAGCAGTAAAATTGCTGTGGCCTCCCAGCGCCCAAACACCCTCCCCGGTTTTCGTCACAGTCATAGTTCCAGAGTTTAACTCAACTCCTATCGGGTCACGCATATCGACTAAACCGTTACTATTGGTGTCCACATTCAAAGAGGGCCAGCCGCCCGCTGTGCTCAGCGTAATGGAATTGGGCACGCCATTCGTGGAGTTCCCAGTCAGTAGGCTAGTGTGGCCACTCGTAGCGGCGAGCGTCATGACACCGCCTTCATTTACTATAGCGCCGCCATAATTTGCGGCTGAGTTGCCGGCAAAAGTGACATCACTCAGTGTTGTTGTGCCAGAGTAGCTGTTGATGGCGCCGCCGGAATCGGTGGCCATGTTTCCGATAAAAACGCTTCCGCTAATACTGGTGACCACCGTTCCTAAATCGATCGCCCCGCCATTTGAAGCCGAGTTGCCGGTGAAAGTCCCATTGCTGAGAACTAGGGATCCAGACTGAACTGCAATCGCACCGCCGCCGGATCCAGCGGAGTTTCCGTCGAAAATGGTGTCGCGAATACTTAGTGAGCCATGATAGCTGATCACGCCCCCACCGCTTGATGTCGCTGTGTTACCACTAAAGGCGCCTCCAGTAATGTTCGCGTCACTAATGTAATTTGCAATGGCGCCTCCGTAACCCGATCCACTGCCAGAAAAGGTTGTGTTTTCTATGTTCGCAAACCCGTACTCAGTATAGATAGCACCCCCAGAGTTGGTGGACTCGTTGTTAGTGAATGTTGAGTCTGCTATATGCAAGGTGCCAAAAGTGTTATGAATCGCACCGCCAGAGCTGGATTCGCTTTGAGCGAAAGAAACATGGTGAAGACTTAGCGTACCGTTTTCAGAATAAATCGCGCCACCCAAAACGGCCGCACTATCGGAAAAGGAAGCGTCACTGACATTTAAAGTGCCAGCGAGATTGGCAATGGAGCCACCATAAGGTGCCTGGTTATCGGCGAACTGGAGCCCAGCTATACTGTTGGCGTCTACCACGCCCCGCAAATCAAAAAAGGATCCACTGTTGATCGTCAGAGCGCTGTATCCAAAGGTAAAATCCTGCCAGACAAGAGCCGCCGCATTTCCCTGCAGGTGAATAGCGCCAGCATTGCCAGCGGCCACTGAAATCCGCGTGGCCGCGTCTTCACCGTTATCCGCTGGGCCATTGCCATCGAACGTTGCTTGGCCTGTGATTGCCAGGACGGGCAAACTGCCATCCGCAGCAGCGGCAGTGATGGCTGCGTCATATCCAGTCTGCGCAGTCTGCATGGCCGCCAGATTTGCTGACGTGGGATCGGAAGCATACGTCTGGATAGCTGAGGTAAAATTGGTGGAAGCTGGGGGCACATTGCTGACCCCGGCGAATAATCCAGTAAACTGCACCTGAATCGACTCACCCAACTGAGCATCAGTTGTGACGGACAGTGAACCTAGTTTGATCTGGACAGCACCGCCGAAGGTATTCATGCCTGCGAGGCCCAGCGTCCCTAGACCATCCTTCACCAGGGCACCACTGCCCGAGATCACTCCATCCTGGGTGAGGGTCTTGCCCGAAACGACGTTGATCGTTGCCGAGAGCGCACTGATCGTCGTCGCACGGCTCATGGCGAATGTATCCGTGACCAGCAAGTTGCCACCCGCAAAGGTCAAACTTCCATCAGCATCGCCCAGATTGGCATCGGCAGAAACTGAGAGCACTCCCGCATTGATGGTCGTGCCGCCGAGGTAGGTGCTCACACCGGATAGCGCCAGAGTTCCCAATGCCTCTTTCGTTAAAGCACCTTCGCCACTGAATGGAGCTGCAATGGTAAGATTGAAGCCGTTCGTGCTGATGAAAGCGCCCCCGTCGAGGATATCCACATCTCCTGCTTCGAATCCTTTGATGAAATCCGTCTGATTGCCTGTGGCTCGCAGCAGTCCTCCATCGAAGTTGATCTTCCCTGACCCAAGTCTTTCCTCGATGTAACCCGTTTCCACAACGCCACCAGCACCAATAGTCTTGTCGATGTTGAGCGTGCCGATCCCCTCTTCATTCCTGCCAATGACAACATAAGCGGCCACAACCTTACCTTCGGCATCCACAGTCACCGATGAATTCCCACTCCCTGCGTAGCCAATGATGAGTTCCGTAGTTGATGTCCAGGTTCCTCCTGTGACGGTAGCGGTGCCTGTGGCGGTACCGCCGTATCCGAGAAAGGTCCGGGCCGTGGTCACCGTTCCGCCGGTCACATTTAGCTCACCGGTGCCTGAAAAGGAGCCAAAGGCCATACCTGTATTGTCCACGTAGGAGCCTGCACTCACTTCAAGTGTCCCACTTGAACCCGCTTGATAGCCAAAATAGGAGCCTAAGTTTACAGTCACTGCGCCCCCGGAAACATCAACAAGTCCGGAACCATACTCACCAAAAAAAGCTACCGTGCCTTTGAACGTGCCGCCACTAATCTCAATGGTGCCACTATCTATGGCCGTCGTGCCCAGATAGCCAGAGCCAAATGCAGCTGCTCCCCCCGTGATCTGGGCCGTGCCGCCGTTATTGATTTCGAAATTGACATTCGCAATGGGCACACCGCTTGACCAATTCAATCCGTTGAACCAGTCACCGGTGGTCCCAGTCCAGATGCTTTGCGCAGATACGGGCTTGATCATGACTGTCAGGGCAAAAGCCAGTGCCATCAAGTTCAGAAAACGACATTTATTGAGCTGAAATGGAATGAAGAAAGAAAGTCTCATGAGGCATTCTGATAACGGCTGGCTGAAAGCATGGGTCTAGCGGGACAGATTTGCCGCCGACTCTCTCACGAATCCCTGGAATTTCACGTTTATACGCAAATTGCTGGTATGAGAAACCCGTAGCGCCAGAGTTTGGCGCGCTGTCACACCCGCCCTACTTGCGAACATGCACATTCTAGGCGATGTCGTTAGTCCGACCCGCCAAAAAAACCATGGAACGCGACCCGCAACAAAATGCCATTGACTGGGCCGCTTACCGTGCGGACTTCCCCATCCTAGACCAGCAGGTCCATGGGCGGGATCTGATCTATTTTGACAATGCCGCCACCAGTCAGAAACCGGTTTCCGTGCTCCAAGCGCTTTCGCATTACTACGAGAAGGACAATGCCAATGTCCACCGGGGCATTCACGAACTGAGTAACCGTGCCACCACGGCCTATGAGGACGCCCGCGAGCGGGTGGCGAAGTTCATCAACGCACCGAAGTCCCGGCAGATCATCTACACGCGCGGCACGACGGAGGGCATCAACCTTGTCGCCAATACCTGGGGCGTCGCCAATCTGAAGGAAGGCGATGTCATCCTGCTCACAGAGATGGAGCACCATAGCAACATCGTCCCCTGGCAGATGGTAGCCAAACGGACTGGCGCGAAGCTGCGGTACATCCCGGTGACGGGTGATGATGGCCTTCTTGACCTCAGCCAGTTGGACAGCCTGATCACACCGGAGGTCAAACTGTTCGCCTTCACGCACATTTCGAACACGCTGGGCACCATTAATCCCGTTCAGGAGCTCTGCGCCAAGGCACGGGCCCGTGGCGTCACGACCATGCTGGATGCCGCACAGAGCATCGGCCACGCCCCCGTGGATGTGCAGGAGATCGGCTGCGACTTCCTGGCTTTCTCCGCGCATAAGATGTGCGGTCCCACCGGCATTGGCGTGCTTTATGGCCGCGAAGATTTGTTGGAAGCCATGCCTCCGTGGCAGGGTGGCGGGGACATGATCTCCCGTGTGGATTTTTTCGAGTCCAAGTGGAACGAGCTACCTCATAAATTCGAGGCCGGCACTCCGGACATTTCCGGCCCTATCGGGATGGCGGCTGCGATGGATTACCTGGATGCCATCGGCCGCGATCGCATCCTCCAGCATGACCAGGAACTGGCCGGTTATGCTTTTGACCGGCTCGGTGAAATACCCAACCTGCGCCGCTTCGGTCCGGCTAAAGGCCGCTCCGGTCTGGTCAGCTTCGTCCTTCCTGAAGTGCACGCCCATGATGTCGTGACTTTGGCCGATCATCGAGGCCTGGCCCTGCGCGGTGGTCATCATTGCACTCAGCCCCTAATGCGGAAGTTGGGAGTGCCCTCCACTGCCCGTGCGAGTTTTTACTTTTACAATACCAAGGATGAAGTCGATCTCATGATCGACATCCTTCGGGAAATACAAGCCTTCTTCAGCCGTGGATCTTGACGAACTCTACAAAGACGTGGTCCTCGACCACTCCCGCCGCCCTCGTAATTTCGGCCAAATTGCCGATGCCGACTGCTCTGTGCACGGAGATAATCCCAGTTGCGGTGACGAGATCACCCTGCAAGTGAAGTTCGGCGAAGGCGACACCATCAGCGACGTGGGCTTTACCGGCAGCGGCTGCTCACTCTGCATGGCCTCAGCCTCACTCATGACGCTGAAGATCAAGCGTCGTAGTAAAGCTGAGGCCCAGGCCCTGTGGGACAGCTTTCACGAACTGCTTACGGCAAATCCCGCGCCGGAGGAACCTGATGAAAAACTAGGGGACCTCATGGTGCTGCAAGGCGTCCGCAAATTTCCCATGCGTGTGAAATGCGCCACTCTCCCCTGGCAGGCGCTGCGCCAAGCCCTCGCGCAGGGAAGCTGAAATTTCAATATTTGGACTTTGTCTCACAGGCATCCGGTCTCAAGATTTCGCCCGAAGTACGGGCATGACTGAACTCAACTTGAAAGGCAATTGGAACGTCATGAAAGGCAAACTGAAACAGCAGTATGCCGACCTGACCGATAACGATCTTCTCTTCGAGGAGGGCAAAGAGGACGAACTCTTCGGCCGCCTTCAATCCAAACTCGGAAAGTCCAAGGAAGAAGTTCGTGACATGATTGGAAAGCTCTGAGGCTTGGTTCCACGCCTCTTTACAGACCAGAACTCTTCGCGGGTTCTGGTCTGCCGGTGACGCGGTAATCGACATTTCTCGTCACCAGTTATCTCAACAACACAATTACTGATTGGAGGCGGTCTTTACCGCCTTTTTGTTTTTCCCCTGGCCTTGCCCCTGACCTTTGCCTTGGCCTTTAGGCAGCCACGCAGGAGCTATCAGTTCGGCGTTCCACTTATCCCAGAGAGCGGCGAGTTCCTTGACCTTCTCAGGCTGCTCCTGAGCGAGATTTTTGGTTTCGCCAATGTCGCTATCCAGGTTGTAAAGTTCGGCACCCTCTGTGGTGGCTTTAGCACCTTCCGTTGGTCTTGGCAGCGGTTGCTCTGGATCGGTACCTTTGACCAGCTTCCATGCGCCCTTGCGGATGGCAATCTGTTGACCAAAGCGCCAGTAGAGTGCTTCATGCGGGTCGCCTGCATTTTTGCCCGTGATGTAGGGCAACAGATTTACCCCGTCGAGCTTCCACTCGGGCTTCGCTTCCACACCTGCAGCAGCCAGGGCGGTCGGAAGGATATCCAACTGAATGACCGGGCGCGCATCGGTCTGGCCGGCAGGGATATGCCCCTTCCACTGCGCAAGCCATGCCACACGAATGCCACCTTCCCAAGTCTGCGCCTTATAGCCACGGAGAGGGCCGTTGCTCGAGGTGATTTGTTTGGTCGGACCACCGTTATCAGCGAAGAAGAAGATCAATGTATTCTCTTCCTGTCCCAACTCACGGATCTTCGTTAGCACGGTTCCGACAGCGTCATCCAATGCTGAAAGCTGAGCGGCAAAGGTGCGGCGCTTCTCATCTTGAATGCCACTGAAACGACTGAGGTATTTTTCCGTCGCCTGAAGTGGCCCGTGCACTGCGTTGAAGGGAAGATAAACGAACCAGGGATTATCCTTTTTCGCCTCCACGAACTTCACCGCCTCTTCCGCAAAAGACTCCGTGGTGTACTCGATTTTCTCCACCTTCTCGGTGCCGTTCAGGATGGGGTTGTCGCTGTTCGGAAGGGTATCGAAGTAATCATGCGCCCCTCCCAGGAAGCCATAAAACTGGTCGAAGCCGCGCTTCAGGGGATGGAACTGCGGCTCATTGCCAAGGTGCGACTTGCCGAACCAGCCAGTAGTATAACCTGCGGCTTTGAAGCGATCTCCGATAGTCGTCTCATTCAAGGAAAGGCCGAAGCCCGACCCTGGCTGAGGCCCTGGGTTGAACTCGTGGCCGAAACGCTGTTGATATCTTCCAGTGAAAAGGCCGGCTCGCGTGGGGCTGCAATAGGGGCCGCTCACATACCCATTGGTGAAGCGCACACCGTTCTTGCCGATGCTGTCGATATTCGGCGTGGGTATCTGCGGATTTCCCTGGATGCTGAGTTCTCCATAACCCAGGTCGTCGGCGAGGATGACCAGGACATTGGGCCGCTTGTTTTCCGGGGCTGCATGTCCCGGCGATGCCGCCAATCCGATGAACAGAATGGCGTAGAGGTAGCTTAGTTTCATAGATGCTGGATGGTGCGTTACTGAACTGAAATTTGAAGGTCAGCGGATCCTGCAACGGCGGAATGCCACAACGAAGATCCCGACTAACAAGAAGAGGGCGCGACTGGGTTCCGGCACTGCCTGAACAGCGATGATGATACCGTCCGAGGCGAAGAGGCGCGTATCCCAAACAAGTCCCAGACCGAGATCCTGGACGTTCAACTCTGTCGGAATATTGAAGTCCGGCGTATTGCTCACGGATGCCCAATCAATGAGGTTGAAAACATCGCCTGCAGAAATCTGATAACCAGCGGCCAAAGCTACATTGACATTCAAGCTGGTGCCCAAGCCCCAGTCGAGATTACCACTGATATCCAGGTGATCATGCTGCCCTGTTCCGACGGCCAACGCCAGATCGGAGGCATGCAGCAAGGTGAGCGCTGCCAAGGCATCAGTGAAGGTGGATGCTGTCGTGTCGCCCGCCAGATCCGCCACATTGAAGCTGGCAGTCCTGACCTGCAGTTGCAGAATACTACCCGTTTCAATAGTGACATTGCCTTGCACAAACAATGTGCCGAGTTGATCACCGTAGCTCGAGGTGGTATCGCCGGGGCTGAGAACACCGGAAAGCACCAGTCCACCTTTGACAAGACCCGTGCCACTGAGCGCAGCACCACTGGCCACACTTGTAAGCCCCGTGCCCGTGCTACCCACCGTGGCTGCCTGCGCCGCACTGACTCCGGTGCCCCCCTGCCCTATCGCGAGCACGCCACCATTCACTGTGGTCGTCCCTTGATAAGTATTATTCCCATTGAGTTGCCAGGTGCTCGAGCCTTGCTTCACCAGGTTTACTTGAGCGCGCACCGATGCGTCATCCGAGATAACGCCACTCAGGCCGTTCACAATGTTGGACGATGCCGTGCCTCCCAATGTGAAAGTCTTTGTCCCTTCCTGTGTGATACTGACTGAACCAGCAAGAGAAAGCGCGCCAGTGCCGTTTGACAGGATTGCGCCCCCACCGGTTTCACCATTGAGTTCGAAGTTCCGGTTCGTAGTATGACCCGTACCTGTGTATTCCAGAGTCCCGGTTGTAGCCGCCTTCCCAAGCAGGATCGAGCCAGCGGATGCATCCGTGGCAGCTCCGAGAGAACTCGCTCCGCCACCCAGCGGGGACACGCAGTCGAAGCGCAAGGTGCCGTCCTGCACTTCCACCTTTCCTGTAAAGGTGTTGGCACCTGACAACGTGAGGGTACCTGCATCACTCTTCACCATGCCTGATGTCGCAACTGAACCGTCCGCAATGACCGAACTCACTGACAGATCCACAGCGGCATTGGTGGAATCGCCGACCTGAAAAGTGCGGGTCCCGTTAAGATTTAAAGTGCCGTTTTGGATGGCGGATCCGAGTGGAGAGTTGGCAGCGCTATAAGAAACATTGCCACCGAGATTCAGGACATTGCCCGTGCCGATGTTCACGCTCACGGCATCTGTGGCCAGTGCTCCGCTGAAATTCAGCGCTTGTACAGTATGGGTCGCTGCCGTGGCCGTAAAGGCCAGGGTGCCGGATGTCAGAGTAGTGCTGCCTGTATAGTTCAGTCCGTTTGTGGTCGCCTGCACGGAGAGAGTGCCGGTTCCAGATTTTACAAAGCTGCCACTGCCGCCTCCGCCAATGGATTGGGCGAGCAAAATGTTGTTCCCCTGTAGATCGAAGGTGGCGAGTCCATTAAACACGGTAGTGGCTGCTGAAACGTCAAAAGCGCCGCTGAATTGCAGAATTCCGCCATTGAAGATCAACTGCTTGCTGGCGTTGGCACCGAAACGATTGAGCGCATTCGCCTGGAGTGTGCCTTCATTGAAATACGTGTCGCCCGTATAGGTGTTGGTGTTGTTGAGGATCAGCTTGCCTGCCCCGGATTTTACCAGAGACACCTTTCCCGGCGTGACCCCGTCTCCCGCATTGTCAGCGATGACAGACGAGATGGTGAGATTGGCTCCCGTCACTCTCACGAACAACTCCGCGGCGGCTGCCGTTCCACCTGCCGTGATATTGCCACCGGAGATACTGCTCACATTCGCGGCACCCGCGTTGTTGACGGCCCCACCCTGCTTGATGATGCCACCGCTGTAGATGTTCAAAATCGTGCCCGCGGTCTGGGTGACATCAACGCCCGTCGCCAGATTCAGAGAGTTGACATCGCGGGTCGGGATAAGGAGTTGATCGGACGTTGGTTTGGCATGGGTGGCACTGGTCCACGCCGAATTCGCCCCCACTTCATACGCGGCCAATGCCGTGACACCCGTGGTCGAACTGTACACCGCAAACTCATTGCCTACCGTGGCCCATCCGCCGATGAATCCATCCGCCACTCCGCCGATGAAAAGCTGGTTCCGAGTGCTGCCGCCCAACCCGCCACCGCCGAAATTAAGTGTGCCGCCGGTCGCACGCGATGTCAGGCCCGTAAAGTTCAGGATGGAGGTGCCCGTTGTGGAGGCTTGCGTTGTGCTGATCTGACTGGTGCCAGCCTGAAGAGCAATGCTACCAAACTGCTCGCCATAGATTACTCCCGCTGTCGCAGAATGGTTGTAGTTCAAGGTGCCTCCAGCCAGCGTGATGGTCGCCGCGTTGTTGATGCGGTCGGTGTTAGTGTTGTTCGTATTGCCGTTGTTAATTTGTAGCGTAGCTCCCTGCTTGATGAGGATGCTGGATGTGCCGGTAAGTCGTCCGTTCGTGCCGGAGTTAGCCCCCGACTGGCTCACGTGCAGTGTGCCTTGCTCGACGATGGTCGTGCCAGTATACCCATTTGTTCCACCTAGGATCAACGCAGTGGAGCCGGACTTGATGAGACTGAGAGAAGCGCCAGAAGTTGCGGCGTCATTGATGCTGCCGCTAAAGGTGCCTCCTCCATTAACCCTCAGTGTGCTGGCTATACTCGCGTGGTTGTTCTGAATCGTGCCCTCTCCATCCAAGGCCGTTGTCGAAATGGAGTTCCCGTTGAGCCGAAGCGTGCCTCCCGCGATGTTGAGGGCATTGGACCCGTCGGCATTCAGAGCGCTGGCGCTGTTCAGTTGCAGGATGCCGTTGAGAACCGTGACACCGCCAGTGAACGTGTTGGTCCCCGCAAGAGTGAGGGTTTTATTACCGGTGCCAGCAGCACTTAAGACGAAACCCGAGTCACCAGTGATCTGGCTGTTGATGGTCACATTGAGTGCGGCGTTCGCGTTGAGATGCACGATGCCCTGAGTGTACTTTGCCAGTTCAAGCGTGCCGTTATTTACGGCGTTTCCGACCGTTCCATTCGCCACAAAAAGGACGCCGCCACTACCAACGCCGAGCGTTACTCCTGAACCTAAAACGACGGTGCCCGTGGCGGAGTTGGTCCACGAGTTCACTCGTGCGCTCGTAGAGACCGTGGCATTACCGGTTGTGGTCTTGTTCACATTCGCTCCGGAAGCCACAGCAGTCGCGCTCACATATTCCGATGCCGTCAATAGGCGAAGACCCACGGTGGCATCATAAGTGACAAACCCAGT
This sequence comes from Phragmitibacter sp., assembly GCA_965284365.1. Lineage (GTDB taxonomy): Bacteria > Verrucomicrobiota > Verrucomicrobiia > Verrucomicrobiales > Verrucomicrobiaceae > Phragmitibacter. The sequence continues at coordinate 4,068,111 of OZ260079.1, read as the reverse complement.
TCCAATGCCTGCCGCAGAGGTGTCCCCCAACAACCATGGAAGCATGCCTGCAGTGGTCAGCCCGCTGCCGGCAGCTCCGCCAAAGGTGCTGGAGGCGAGGCCATCGGCAATGTAGAAGCGCACTGAGTCCGCTGTGCCTTCGGCAGAGCCCAGAGCGGTGCCTCGGATCAAGCCCACCCCTGTTCCATCTTGTGTGAGTGACGAAGCTGTCCACTCCAACTCGTCGCCGGTGCCGGGTGTAAGCGTGATGATGCTGCGCGCCACTCCGGAGAACGTCACTGCGCCAACTCGCTCTTCGTTGACGGCCTGTGCAGCAAGGTTAGCACCTTGGTAGTTTACATTCGCTGTGCCATTGCCCGTCCCTCCAACGAGATTGAGCGCAGCCGTGTCACCGAGCCGATCCACAACCGCCGTGTCAGCCAGCGCCCCCAGGCTCAAAGTAGACGTGCCGTTGATTGTGATGGAACTACTCGTGGCGATGGAACCAACACTGCCCTGGACATAGGTGGTGCCGCTGCCACCATTCAAGATCGTCGCACCGGTATAAGTGTTCGCGGCTGTCAGGAGCAGGTTACCGCCGTTGGCGCCTTTGGTAAGATTGGAGTTCACGCTGCCATCGGCGATCACGGAACGCACTTCCAGATCAGCATCCTGAGCGGTGGAATTCGGCACGGTGATCGTGCGATTTCCATTCAGATTGATGACGCCGCCTTCAATGATTCCCGCGAGTGGATTGCCCGCGTTGGCAAAAGAGAGATTGCCTCCCAGATTGACCACTGTCGTCGCGCCAAGCGTGAGCCGTGATGAAGTTCCTGCACCCCCACCGCCCATGGCCAAAGTGGTAACATTGAGCGTGAGACCATCCGCTACCGTGACCACACCGCTGCTCACGGTATAGGCACCTGTAGGTGTGGCAGCATTCGTCAGGGCCAGCGTTCCACCGCCCGTCTTGGTAAGTCCCGCAGTTCCGTTTGCTGCCACATTTAAGGTAAGGATCGAACCATCCGCTACATTGATCGCTGCCACTGCTGCCCCGAAATCGAGCGAACCACCATTGATTGCGCCTAGTGTAAGGACGCCTTCCTGTAACGTGATGCCAGTAAGCCGAGTGACTCCACCGACACCATCCACGGTGACTGCATAAGAGCCTATCGCGTCCGCTCCTGCCGCGAAGATGGCGACATCAACCCCAGTGTTCCCCCATGCGTTCAGCACTCCTGTGCCATCTCCGGCAGCAGCGCTGTTCCATGTGGACGAAGTAAGATCCCACACTCCTTGCGGCGTTGTGGCTGGCAAATCAAAGGAACCAGGAGTGACGCCGTTTAGATCCCAATAGAGATCCGCCGCAAACGCGGGAGACAGAGCGAATGAGAAGAAGGCGAGGCCCGCCAAAATGGCGCGCCGTGGGTATCTATTAACTGAATAAGCTGTGAGCATGAACGCTGGGCAAAGGCATAGGTCACCCATCGCCACCCGAGAGGGGGCTTGGGAGAAGGCTTGATTAGAGATTGGGAGTTGGGCTGGCGACCTTCAGCGACCGATGGAATCGTGGTGTCGAGAGGAGCCCAGCCCCGCCAACCGGCGGAAACGCGGTTGGATTACTCCAAAAGGTGGAGGCAAGGTTGGGTGCAGATGGGAGGACACATGGTTGTTTGAAGAATGCAGCCGAGCGATCAAGCACTCCGCCGCTAGTTGATGCGCGGCCTTCCCTCTGCTGGGGATCAGTGCGATTGACTGTTTCACGTTTACAGCCTTCCGTCGTTCGGATAAGCCACCGTGCGCAAGAAGCGCAAAGCACACTAATCTAGTGTAAATTCAATTAATGCGAATACGACTTCTTGTCCAAGAAAATCGCAGATTTTTGCTTCGGACATCCTCTCGGCACTCTTGTAGGGGTGCGAAAACTGCCAAATACCTCACCACTGCCCTTGGGACCGCCACTGAGCAAGCGTGATGAAAGTCCGGCTCCACCGGTCCCAAACCATGATATCGCCTGCAGACGAGACGACAAATCGATTCCAAAGCGTCATGCGCTTTGCAGGACCGTCTGGAACCAAGGTATGCACTTCAAAAATGGAATTGGTCACAGTACGATCGCGTGTCAGCCCTTGCGTTACGTCATTCAGCCCTACGCCCTCTTGGACTAGGCACTCGTGGTTTTTTGCATGCGCCTGAAACTCCGGCAGATTGCGGATACGCTCTGAACTTTGCTCCCCGGCGGCACCCGCCATTGGCACGGTAACACAGAAAACGAGGCCGCAGATGACGAATCTTGCGAGCGCACGTAGTCTACCCTTTGCAGGGTCGAGCCGGGTAAACATGCCCATCATGCTTGATCATCGCAGTCGTCTCGTGACGCGGATGTCTCTCTCAGCCCGATTTCTAGCGCAACCCTCCGAAAACGATCCTCCCTGGAGTCAAAAACGTGCGGCCAATACCCAGTTCCACGGACGTACATCCAAAAAAATTACCATAATTACAATATTAATCATTGCTAACAATAAATAATATGCGAAAATTGGCGTGTGCGTATCTCCCACATCCTCTTACTTCTAGGATTGCTTTTGGGCTCTGCCCGGGGGGCGGATACGATCACGTTCAGCGTGCGTGCCGATAGCTTCGCTACCACGATCCGCGATCTCCATTCAGGTGATCAGGCTGCCACCGACGAATATGTTGTCGGCATTCTCTTCGATATCACAGCGTACAATCACATGTCGGCGGTGGCCTCGGTGATGGGATTCTGCAGCGAGATAGCTCAACCGATCGCACCTGGGCAGACCTACACCATGGATGTGGTTCCTCTTTCGCAGCTTGCTGCTGCCACGGCTGGTGACTCTGGAAGCGCTTCCTCAGGCATGCCATCTGGTGGTATTGGGCAACTGGCGGCTGCGCGAGTTTCTTATCTCTACGATAACTACTATGCCGGTCTGACGACATCGGATTGGACCCGAACCAGCACTCTCCCCGACACGCTGGCTTTTCAGATCGCCCAATGGGAAATCACCCATGACTCCGATCTTGATCTTTCCACGGGTGAACTCTGGATTGACCCTACCAACAACACGAGCACGACGCGCAGCAACACCCTTTCCCTGGCACAAACGTGGTTGGATGAGATCGCCGCTGCGAATGTACTGAGCACCTATGAGGCAAAGAATTGGGATCTGATTGGCGGCTCATCTTCCACTGCGCAGGATGTAATCATCGCTACCGCACGCGGGTTCATTCCCGTGCCCGAGCCTGCGGGATTCATTTATGCCGCAGTCGCGATATTGGTATTGTTTGGAAGACGGCACCGTTAGCCCGCCAAAAGTGTTTGAGTGCGACCGCGAGGGAGCGAAAAACCGTCGAGATCAAGCCGTTACGAGGCTTCTCTGGATAGGCCATTAGTCACACGTTAGGGGCTGACTGTTATCGCCAGATAAGTCCCACACACTAGGGCTCGCCTAGGGGAAGAGGGGTCATCATTACCCGCAAGAGGGTGATGCCATACGATTCAGATAAAAACCCCCAAACCAAGAACATGAAATTATTTCTACCATTTCGGAATCCTGCATTGGCTGCTGCTTTGATTGCAGCCGTGTCTTTCTCCTCAGTTCCTATCACTGCGAGCGCAAAGGATAAAGACAAAGACGACAAGAAAGGCCGCTCAAGCGAGGAGTCGAAAGGCTCCTCTCAATCCAAGTCGAAAGGCAATCCGCAGGCCCGGACTCAAAGCGGTCCTTCATCGAGAATGCAAATGACGTCACAGGCTCCTCAGGCTCCTTCGAGACCGTCAGGGTCGCCCACGCGTTCCTCGCAACCTTCGCGTCCTCAGATCCAAGTCCAGACCCGGTCCCAACCACAGGTTAGAACAGAAATCGTCCGACGCCCAGACGACCGTAGCCATGATCGGTCAAGATCGGTTTATCAGTCCCATCCTCGCTCAGGCTTCACGCTGTCGCTTGGAAATGGCTACGCAGGTCGCGGCTACTATTACGGCCCACCGAATACTACCTACTTTTACGAACGCCCTGACGTTCGCTACTACTCCACACGCGAATCCGCGCCCCGTGAGTATTATGCGAACGAGTCCTATAGCAGTTCGGGCACCGACTACAGCAATGTGGAAGGCCTAGCCGTGCAGCGTGCTCTTACCCGTCTCGGATATTACAGCGGCGTTATTGACGGCGAAATCGGTCCTGTGTCCAGCCGAGCCATTCAAAATTATCAGAGTAACAATGGACTACGTGCAACGGGCGAGATCAACGCTCAACTTTTGCAATCGTTGGGGATCAACTAATACCTTAATTAACCCCAAACATTCCACAGCTCGGCACCAAGTGCCGGGCTGTTTTCTTTTCAACCCTTGAATAGAAATCGTCCCCTCTTCGTCAATTAAGGGCAGGACCCATTCACGGGTTTCACTATGATTCCAATCAAACCCCAAATTCCCATGAAAATTTACTCTTCAGTCGGAGCACGCCTGTTGGCGGCGATCCTCGCGGCCAGTGTTATTTCAACCGCGCTTCCTACCTCAGCTGAGGCGAAACCTAAAGGCAAAGACGGCAAAAAAGGCGGGCAAAGTGAAAGAGGCAAAAAGTCCGGACAGGCCAAAGGCAAAAGTCAAAGTAGCCGCGGCTCCAGTAATGACAGGCGCTTCGCGTCATCCGCTGGTAAATCCAGTCGTTCGAAAGGCCCTTCAAGCCAATCCCGATCCAAGCAAGGCCCGTCTAACTCGCGCTCGAAATCAGGATCTCGTTCTAAAAGCAGTGCGATGCTAGCCAGCATGCCGCCACAGCGCTCGTCGGGGCAGCGCACGCAAGCGCCCTCACGCTCAAAGCCTCAATCTCCTCAAACTAGTCGCAGCACTTCAGGCCCTTCCCGTGATAATAACAGCCGTCAAATAGTGCGTCGTGATGACAGAGGCAATGACCGCCGCCCTTCGGATCGCGGGCATTATGACCGCCCCAGCAGGCTCCCCTCCTACTACCAACGCCCTGAGGTCCGCTTCTATCCCACGCGGGAAGCCGCTCCATGGGGATACTACAATTCAAGTTCCTATAGCTACGACGCAGCAGTTCAGCGTGAACTTGCCCGCCTCGGCTATTACTACGGCGCCATCGATGGCGACATTGGTCCAGCCTCCCGTAGTGCCATTGCCAATTACCAGGCTGACAATGGCTTGGCGCCTTCCGGTGAAATCAACAATGCGTTGCTAAGTTCGTTGGGGATTCTCTAACAAAGCTACCCCTACCCCGCTTGACGATTTAAGCTTCAACCGCCCGCCTGGCTTCAACCAGTGCGGGCGGTTTGCATAAGGCATCATTGCCCGCCGGGCGCCCCCCATCGCTACCTTTGGATCGAATAATCCGGACTGGTCAACATCAGGTGCAGCAACGTGCGAAGGCGATCACGCTTATAGGTATCGCTTGGATTGCCTTGATTGTAGGCTACCGCGGAAACATGCGCGTTAGTCAGCCCTGCTGCTGTCGGAATGACGGTGCAGTTCACGCCGGTGATAGTGAACTTATTTGGGGCGGTGACAATGATACTGCGAGCCGTTGTATTGCTATTCAGTGCGGATGAGAAGGAGCCATCAGTGACGCCGCTGATTAGCACGGAATCTCCGGTATTCAACGTATGGTTGACCGCCGTGGTCACCTGGCAGTTGGTCCCCAGCGCGATCGCAGAGATCGGCATGGCCATGAAGTTTCTAATGATGGTTTTAGCCGATGCCGGCATTTGGCCGGCGGTGAGCAGCACACCAAAGTGGTCAATGAGCGTGGGCAGGTTCTGATTGCTGGTCCAGGGCACAGTGTTATTGACCGGATCACCGAGACCGACGTTGGCCGCCGCCGCGGACATCCATGGCGTTAGATCCATCACGAGTGCATTACTGCCATTGTTGAAACTACTCAGACCGTTCGTCACATTGAGGCCGAACACCCCATTATAAAGATAGTTGGTCTGGCGCACCATGTTGGTCTCGGCAGTTAACTGGAATTCTGGAGTCGTGATGCCCTGGGAGGCGAGTGAGCCTGGGAACTTGTAATCTGGAAGGAAGTAGTTGAATACCGTGGGCGCGTTCAATGGCGTTTGTGCCAGATCCGTATTGGTGTTGTTCACCTGGAAGGTGCCAGGACGAGAGCCAATGTTTCCACTCCGTGCCAGGGGCAGTGCTTTCAGGGGAAACTGATACACGTTGGTGCTGGTTTGAATGGTACTGAAATTGGTTCCCGTTGAAGAAGCTAGGAAGGTCCATGTGTTGCTATCCACAATGGTGTCCACGGTGGCGACCAAATCTACGGGGATGGGACTGCCACCATAAAAGTTTAGCTGCACCTGATCGCCCACCGCGAGTTCATGATGATGGTTCGTGTTGATCGTGATGCGACGGTCTGTCGGGAGGGCGAGACCAGAGCCACCGACAGAATAGCCCCCAGGACTCGAGCGCGGGTAAATGACCGTCCCAGAGCGGGCGCTGCCAATGGCGCCAGTCGTAATATTGAAAGTGAAATTGCCATTGCCCGTTTCAGCCGTGGCAGTCGCCAACTGATAGATTTGATTGTCCAGACCTGCTACTCCGTTGGCAGCGCCAGTGGTGAAATCAGCGTAAATCCTCTGCCCGACTTGTAGCCAATGGTTACTGACAGTCACCGTGCAAACGGTGGAGTTCGCGGGGATGGAATACGTTCCCTGCCCCCATGCGTAATCCGTGGCAGTGAACTGTGTAGCATTCAAAACCGACACCGAATAAGTTCCGCTCCATGGCGCGGAATTGCCCGAGGTAAACTCAAGAAAGACGCTACCCGAAGCCAGGTTGTGCGGCGTGGTCGTGGTGACCGTGATCGTGCGATCCCCATTCTGCACATAGGTGCCTGACCAGCCAGATGGACGGAAGGCCCGCGCAACTCCAGACACACGCAGCAGAGGCTCACGCTGTTTCCCGAACGAACGCTCACTCAGCATGGCAGTGCTCCGGGCTTCGTAGTCCAGTAGAATGGCCTTGATCACCGCTTTCATGTCACCCCGCACACCGGAGCCATTGTCATTGAACTTCTGCACTACCCGGTAGAGGTAGTCACGAGAAGGGTTGGACGTGACCAGGCGCTGGATCAACTGACGGCAGATGAAAGGCCCTACGTTGGGGTGATTGAAGAGTTGATCATGGGCTATCTCCAGTTCCTGCGCTGGCAGGGCCTGATAAGAGGCATTAAAGTATTGAGCGGCCGTATGTGTCGCATACGGATCGATGGAAAGCAGGCCGGGAAGAACTTCATTGTTCAGCAGACGCTTGGTGCCCGTAAAATGCCGGGCGGGGACTTCGCGCATGTTGCGAGTCCAATTGGTCCCTGCGCCGATGGAGGTGCGGTAGCTTCCATCATAGCCGTAGTCCCAGCCGGTGAAAACATGGGCAAACCCAATGATCTCATCCTGCGTGTAGACATCGATGGGCGATTCCGTGGAATCCAGCACCAGCGTGCCGTCCGGCCACATCCGAAAGAGGCCCACGGAAAAAAGCTGCTTGATTTCACGCGCGTAGTTTTCGTTCGGGATTCGTCCCAAACTCTGGTCAGGCTTGTCATTTCGCAGCATGTCCAGATAGCGCCCCATCGCTGGAGTAAGCGTGACGGACTCCAGAACGTCCCGGAAATTTCCAAACGAATGATCCAGCAGGCGATCATAGAAGTATGACAATGCCCGTGCGTTGTTGTCGAGAACACCATCCGCGGACACGACCAGAATCTCACTGAGCGCGAAAGCAATTCGTTGGCGCAACTGATCTTCCCCGGCGATGGCGCGCCACCACCAGGTATTGAAGGTTAGGCTCTCGTTGAAGGTGTTTCCAGGGTCGGAACTTTCAGTGCGCATGACTTCCGGAAGATGCTGACCCACCGGCTTTGCGAACTGATCGTCAATCCATGCCTCGTAGGATTGCATGGACTTGAGGCCGTTGATATCGCTGATACTTCCCCCGAAAGTCGCCTGAGTCAGGAAACGAACCGCGCCAGAGGTTGTAGTATGATCGTCCGTCCACACAGGCGGATTGGGCGGAGGCGTGAAGATACGGGAGCCAGCCGCAAGCGTATAGTTCCCGCGGATTTCCCCGGCGGGATACATGGCCGTGTGAAGGTTGATATAGGCCTTGCCCTGTTTGATCAGTTCCCTGATCTCCGCTACAGAAAAGGTGCCGGCCGGCGCCAGAGTCCATTTGTGACTGCCATCGGGCTGTGGGCCGTCCCCGGCTGGCGGCTCGACCCCGTCATAAATGATTGCCGACGGATGACTCAGGAATGCGTCGGCATGCACGTGCCAGTCGGTTAGTTCACCCGTGAGATTGCCATAAGCAAAACGCACATAAGCGACGGTTTCGTCCTCACTCAGACGCATGGTTGAGGTGCCCACACCATTGGTGACCGCCCCATTCTGAGACAGCATCGTAGCGACATACAGCGTGCCGCCCGTGGCTCCTGGTGCCGGCGCTTCGTAGTTATCAAGCACGTAGCCAGGTACGACTTCCGAAGGCGCATTGCTGCTCTCTCCCGGTTTGGACCAACCCACGGCGACATTATCCCCTACCCCGGCACCAGCCTTGTAGAGAACCTCGAAGTAATACCGTTGCCCTTCCACAAGGGCGAGCCAGGGAGTCTTCTGACTGGCTTCCGCATTCCAATTCAAAGGCGTGGCACTTCCCGTGGTGACGCTGGCTCGCTTGAACAGATTCACCGTTTCCGCATTGTTGGAAATCCACAGTTCAGCCTGCCCATGCGCAGCGAGCCAGAAGTAATAGTTTCCCGTCTGCGGGGCCGTGATATAACCGCGCATACGGCTGCCATAGTTGTCACCGAAGTCTGTGGGTCCCTGCAGGGAGGAAACGGTAGCGGACCCAGTGGGCGTCGAACCGGTGGGAATGGAAGCGAGTCCGCTGCCTGTGATACCAGTCCAGTACTCACGAAGCGCGCCACCATCCGTCTCATCCACACGAAGATTAAGAATCGATGTGCTGGTGCCATTCGGTCCCGTAAGTGTGACGAGTATCTGGTGGTTCCCACCGGCTCCCGAAGGGGGGGTGCCAGAGATCATGCCGTTTGCGTAAGTGGCCCATTCGGGCAGCCCGCTCACGGTGACCGTGGCGTTATTGCTCCCCACCACGTTGTGCGAAAAGCTCCCGCCGACGATGGCCACTGCATTGGTATTGCTAATGTGTGACGCCGGCGCCTGAGGTACACTCGTAGGATACAGCCGTGACGAAGGAATGATCTGCTTCGTCTGACTGGCGCTATACCAGTAAAGGCGGCAGCTCGCACCACCAGTGTTCTCATAGAAGTCGAGTCGGATGTCGTACCGCACTCCGCCAATCAATGTAATGCGCGCATAACGCTCCGACTGATATGCGGCCCAATCTTTCAGCACTTTGTTCGCGATCTCAATGTTGATGTTGCCAGTGGTATTCGCGTGTCTGCCAGCCCCGATGTTATACGTGAACGTGTTGGCGCCGACAGCTGTCACGGTCCAGTTGTTGGTGTCCAGAATATTGATGTTGCCTGATCCGGATTCATAGAGACCGGCCCCGATATTCACCTCAAAGGTCGTGGTCGTGGCGTTTGTAATCGTGTAGGGCAGCGTGCTGAGTGAACCGAGCATGCCATCCGTCGGATCCAACTCGATCACACTGTCATTTTGAAGCCCCCCGGGCGTGACGGTGGTGAGATTGGCATAGTTTACCGTCATGATCCCGGTGGTCCTGTCGTAGCTATATGTGCTCCCCGTTGCGTGATTCAGCGATCCCGAAGTTGGTTCGGTCCGGACCCTTTCACCAACGACGAAATTACCTGTATCAATGACGACACCGCCATAGTTCACCACCACATTGCCAGTGGTAGAATCATAAGTATAAGTAGCGCCGCTCCGACTATTGGAAGCGACATTCTTCATATCCAAAAGCTGGCCATTAATCCACAGAGCGCATCCATCGTCCGCAATGACGCTAAAGGTATACTCCTCGCTAAACTGCGGTTGCACCTGGCCTGTCCAGCGAACGGTGAAGTTCTCGGGATTAATCAGCCCAGGCGCAGGAGTGCCCGAGCCCCAGATGCCATTGTTTTGTGTGGTCACCCCGCCGTTATCGGTCGCCACCCGGCCTGGGGGGCCTGCGAAGTCCACATTCGGATAGATCAAATTATGCCAACTGGTGGTAGTGGAAGTTGGCCGGTTCAGCACGAACGCCAAGCCCGAGCCTGATGCAGGCAGACTGGCCGCCGAAATCGGCACCGTGAAGTTGTTTGTTGTCACAGCTGTGATGGTGTAGTTCCCATGGAAGTTGCCATTTGCCGGCGTGAAGAGGTTTGCGGTATAGAAAGACAGGTTCACCGTCTGGCCGACGGTGTAACCGTGACCATTCAGGGTGACTACGATGGTTCCCGTATTCGGCGAGCCCGTCCCCGTCCTCGTAAAATTGTAAGTCACGGATGACGCGTGCATAAATGCGTTTGCTTGGGGAATATTGGCGTAACTCGTTGCCCCCGGCGTCAACCATTGTAGACGGCAGCGCGCATCCCCCGTGCCTTCCACGTGCTCGACACGAGTCTTGTAGCGTTCCCCCGCGTTGGCCGGAACGGCGAGCGTGTAGTTCCCGCTCTGCTTGAAGGTGCCCACTGTCGCAGGCGTGTCCCAGCCATGCTCGATCACCTGCTCGCTGGGCAGGTCAAAGGTGCCATTCCGGTTCAAATCAATCATTACCCGCGCTTTATCATCCGCATCCAGTTGGAAGCGATAGGCGCCCGCCGTGGATGGCGCCAGATACGTCTCCCAGACGGAAGACAGATTGTCCGGCTGGTTGGTCTGCACGCTACCGACCGTGATCGTACCAAAATTGGGCGTCCCATAGATCCAGTCAAAATCCACCTTCTCATCGACCCGTTCCACCACCGGCGGATGCGTGAAGGACTGCACACTGAAATAGCAGCCACCGGAGCTACTGTTTGGCAGAGTCGAGCCCGTGATGCTCACGGAAAAATTGACACCCGGCGTCACGGCTGTGACCGTGTAGTTCAGGTTGTTATACGCCGTCGCATTCAGGTTACCTGCCACAAACGTCAGCCGCACCTGATGGCCAACCTCTAGTGCTGGCGTCCCGTTGTAAGTCCATGGAATGACAATCAATCCCGTGTTTGGCGATCCCGTGCCCGTCCGGGTGTAGATGTAAGTGCTCTCACTGCCGAAGTTCGCCGCATGCTCATAAGTGCCGCTCATGGAGTGATCGTAAAACTGGGCTAAAAGCCCCGTGCCTGTAGCTGCCGTGGAGTTGTAGATAATGACCGTAGCCTGATTCGCAACTCCCACGTCTGGTGGTGCCGCCATGTCTCCGGAGGAAGTGCCGGTCAGCGTCGCTGTCACCGACTCGCTCCCTTCTACAGCCGCATCAGTGTTGGGGTTCACATGGATGACCTTGCTCTTCTCACCAGCGATGAAATCCAAAGCGAAGCCGGGGTTCACTGAGTAGTCGCTTCCCTGCGTGGCTGTACCGCTCAAGGCATACGACACGGTGCAAGTGCCGATCCCGTTACACCGGCTGACTACAAACGTTCCGCTTTGAGGCCCGTCCTCTGAAGCAAGGGACTGCGAGGCGGCAATGGACACTTCGTCCGCCACGGACAGGTCCGAAGTGAGTTGATCGAAATCTGAGACGCCATCTCCATTTGTATCCGCTGACTGCGCATTCAAGCCCGCCATGCTCTCCGCCCAGTCACTCACGCCATCGCCATCGCTGTCCACATCAGACACTTCCAGACGATAGAACTTGCTGTCGCTGGCAGTCTTGCTGACGCTGATTGCCTGTGAAACGTTGTTCGACGACGCCACAAAGGCATCGCCAACTAGTGGCGTGACCAGATTCTCCACCGTAGTGAACTCTCCCGTCGGTGAAGTATCACTGAGCACCCGATAGCGCTTCCCCACCTCGGCATTGAACGTAAAAACCACGGCTCCGCCGGAAATGATCATATTACCCACCCGATGGCAGTCTCCCGCCAGTCGAGGATCGGTTCCCGCGATGGATTCGATCAGGTTGGAGTTGCCGTCGTTATCTTCGTCACCGTCCTTGTTCAGACCCCAGCCGTTGAACACGGATTGCCAGACATCATCGAGTTCATCCGCAGCACCCAGCCCTGGTCCGGCGCTGAAAAAGTCCGTGGCCGCGAAACTCGGCGCGCATGTGGCAATGAAGATGGACAGTACGATGTGAACAGGGCTGATGAGGGGCCGCATACGCAGGAAGGGTGCTTATGTCTTTGACCTGATCGGCATCCTTTGGACGGCAGTTTGCCCGAGGACCGCTTGAACTTACAAGGTGACCCCGCCAGAATAGCAATTTCCTCCTTTTGAAGTCAATCGCAAATAATGCCCTGCCTCGCCCGCACGGAGGAAGTTTGCGACTTATCGCTTCCTGCCCAAGGCATCTCCTGCGCGATTAAGGACATGTTTTGTAACAATTACAAAACAGCTTACGCTGCAATACCGGGCAAAAGCGCGTTTGCATGCAAAGTCACCATTCACAAGCTACCCTGCTATGATACTGGCAAACGCTCAAGATATGGATTGTGTGAGCTGATCAACCCGAAGCCCGCCTATGCCGCCTCACCCTGCATACGAGTGATCTCACCTTGGTACGGCTGAATCAGCTCTGTCAGCTTCGTCTGAAAAGCGTCTTGAGCCGAAAAGAGATCACCGACCTGTTTGGCGAATTCTTTTTGCTTAAGTTGGTCGTCCACCGTGAGCATAAGTTCAGCAAGACGCTCCAGATTGGCGCGCGAGTGGAAATCCATCTCCTTCAATTGGGAAAGAACGGCGACAGAACCCTCCAAAGCTGCTGGTGCCTCGTGATGGGCGGGAAGCGGCGTTTCCTCTGGCGCTGGCGCCTCTAATGTGGCGGTCGCCGCGTCAGCAGCGTCGTGCTGCTTCTTTTCTTTCTCTTTGTCGTGGCTGACTTTCTTGTCGTGGGCGGCGTTACGTGGATCGGACATATTCGTATGGGTAAGGACTCGTGAATTTGAGAAGTGAAAGTGGTCGGACAGCGGGATAGCGCCCAACATGCTTCAGAAAACAGCCGCGTCGTGGCGGCGACATGTTCACCGATGGATCGCAGGTCATCGCGATATCGGCCTCATCTTTCGGCTTTTACGAGGGCCTGAGTGACAATGATCGAGGGCAGTCCCAATGACTCACCCATGCTGCGGGCCTGATGCACGCAGGGGATAATGCTTTGGGTAAATCTACCGGGCAGCCTTCTTTTTCCCACCATTGAGGTGATCCCACAGGCTGCCTTGAGAGACGTATTGCGTCAGGATCTTCACATTGCGCACGATCCCTTTCTCTTTCGCCTTCTGAAAAGCCTGCTGGTCAGCCTCCTCCTTGGTTGCGCCATAGCCCGCTGCGTATTCAGGATTGTTGCCAGAAGCAGGTAAACCGAAAACGATGGTAGCGAGTCCAGTCTTATCGGACGAAGTGACCAAATAGATCTTCGTGCATTTCGCTTTCACCAGCGTGCTGGCCACCTTCATGGAGGCCGTTTCCGCATCCACATAATACTTTTGGGATGAAAAAACCTTCGACGTTGTGCTGGTGCCGTCTTCCCGCCATCCAACTCCGAAGGCGTCGCCCGCGGTCAGATGGGAAGCCATGGCGAAAAGCATCAATGCAGCAACAACGATCAACCTCATGGCTAGGAGATTGGCATCACATCTGGGCCAGCGCAAATTGAATGCATCACTGTGCCCATCGGTGTTGAAGACAGCCGCTGGCCGCTCACGGATTCCGCAACAGACGAATCCCTAACTTGCGATAAAAGCAGGAGAGCCTATAGGCGATGTCCGATATACTCCAGTGACTGCCGGACTCCTAAGCTTTGCGTCCCCAACGTCCTCCTGTCTCCCGCATGCCACTTGCAACCCTTTCTTCCCCTCAAACCACCCGCCCTTGGTGGATCTGGCCTCTCATCTTCTCCCCGGCTATCTTCCTTCTCTTTCAGATGGCGCCACTCTTGGTCGCCCTTCCTAACTGGGATGCCTGGTCCTTCGTGCAGCAATACCGGGAAATCATCGAAGACAGGTACAGTTGGGAAGCGTTCTTCGCGCCAAATTACGCGCACCCCTCCGCTACTGGTAAAAGCATATACTTCGCCGTGCTTCACTTCTTCGGTGGCAACGTGGGATTGGTGCTGCCCATCATGAGTTGGCTGTTCTCCACCATCATTGCTCTATCGGTGTATCGTCTCGCTCGGCCGCTCTGGGCAGAAGGTAAATGGCTGACAGCGGTAGTCCTTTTCACTGCCACCTCCATCATCTTTACAGCCGCTCAAGGCGAAACTTGGCTCTGGGATTTTGTGTTTCAGAATTTCATTCCCGGTACTTTTTTGGGGATCACTTTGTGGATGCTGCTCACCGGCAGTTTCTCAACCTGGAAACTCGTCCTGGCGGCAGTGCTTTGCGTCCTCTCCACCCATTCCTTTGCCACCGGCTTCCTTGTCCCTACCCTTCTCGTCATCCCCATCTGGCAGGGCTTGCGAGACAAGAGCACATCCTACAAGCTAGTCTTCAGTGCAATATGGCTCGCCATCCATGGTGCGATCGCAATTCATGCTCTCACCGCGCCCGGCGGCTCCGATAAAGGTCAGGATGTCGGCATGGGCACGCTCATCGACCGGCCCTTCATGCGGCTTCACTTCCTCTGCATCCTCCTCGGGAACATCCTTGGCAAAGGCACAGTGTATGAGCCTGAAACTCTCTGTGCGATATTTGGAGGCACCTTGCTGCTGATCTTCCTCGCTTCCGCGTTCTACGTGTGGCGTCACAAAAATGACCGTGCCCTGTGGGACACCGCACTGCCGTGGCTTCTCTTCGCCCTCTATGGTCTGGGTTCCGCGGGACTCATCAGCATCGGACGCATGCAGCAATCTCTCGACAACGCCTTGGAGGAGCGCTTCGGCACCTTCACCGTTTTCTTTTCTTTTGGCACACTCCTGCTCGCCTTCACCGTTCTTCGGAAAATGGCAGCGTCCGGTTCTTCGGCGTGGTACCCACTCATGCGCCGTGCAGCAATTCCGGTCTTCGCCGTCTTCGCATTCGCCCTCCTCATCAACTGGGGCTTTGGACTCGATTTGTTACGCCTGAAACACACCCGCATGGAGCAGGAGCGCGCGCTGCTCGCCTTCGCGAAAGTCATGCCGCTGGAGAATCCGGAATGGATGCTGCCCCGCATCACCCGTAAGTCCTCTTTCACCTTGTCAGTTTTTCTGGCCGATCGCGGCCTGCTGAAGGATGTGACGTTCGCGGAAAGCCGCAGCCTGGATCAATTCAAAAAGGGTAAGAATGCGGTGGCGAAATGGACACGATTCGACGCGCCCCAGGAGATTGGAAAGGGACGCTGGCTCCTATCAGGCATGGGTGGACTTGCGATCGATAACGTCGCCGATCTCATTCTTATCACAGCCCAAGGCGCCAATACGCCGGAAGAAATCGTCGGACTGACGGCCACCTTGATGCCACGAAACTTCTTCGAGCGGCAGAAGGAAGTGCGCTACAATCCAGAGTATTACCTCGGATGGAAGCACACGCTTTCCGAAGCCACCCTTCCGCCTGGCCCCATCACGCTGCGCGCCTATGTCTTTGACCAGGATAAGCGCATCGTCTCCCCCATCCAGGGCGAGCATCGCTTGAGAGAAGCGGACAAGCCATCAATCCCTGGTGCCAGTTGATAGATCGCTTCTCCAAACTCCAGGCTTTGGCCCAAGTATAAGCAACGAGGAGATTCTGGCACCTCGATAAATCTTCTTTGCCAATGCGTCACCAAGCAGTGACACCCTGAGGGTTTCGTAGGGGAATGCCCTCAATATGATGCGTTGACGCGCTGGACAAACGACTCCCTCCGCGCTAAAAACACAGCCTCCGTCCGACCCCATCCGCTTTCGGACGCCCCCATGATGAGAGCCATGAAGTTGCCATTCACCCTCGCCACTCTCTTTGCCTCTCTACTCTTCGGCTCAACCCAAGCCGCCACCATTATTTACGCGGGCAGCGATACGACCACGGGCGGTGCCTGGCGGACCTCTTCGGTCACGAAGACTCTGGATGGTGATGGGAACAACATTTACGGCACAGATGGTTACCTGCTGACCACCAGCACAGACCGGTTAGTCAATCCCAGCTACGCGACGATCACCCGTGCCTCTACGAGCACCTTTGGTGGCATTAGCGGCTACACCTTAGTGGACAATCCCACCGGTGGCGCAGCCGTGCAGACGGGCGTTTGGTACAGTTCGACCGGCAACAATTCCAATGACGACTTCGCCCTGATCACCGTCACCGCCGCAGCCAGCTTCCGCTTGGGTGTGCTGACGGACAACGCCGACTACGCGGATATCTCTCCCACCTCGCTGCAAGTCCGTCAGGTCAGTGGCGGTAGCGCCAGCAGCGGTCTCATCAATGCCTACCTGGAGCCTAATCGCGACACTGACTGGTATTTTTTTGATATCACCAACGCCCAAGTGGGCGACACCTTTATGGTCTCCGGCACCAATGCCTATTTCAGCAGTCCCGTGCAGCCCAGCAACGGCATCGGCGGCCTCACTTTCGATGCCGTCCCTGAGCCAACCATTGGCATGTTGGGGCTAATGGGTCTGGCCGGGATTGCACTTCGTCGGCACCGCTCTCTTCAAGCCAGCAATGAAGTTCTCTCCATCTGATTCCGCATCACCTCTCCCACTAATACTTTCCTCCCAAATTTTCGATGAAGCCTCTCACCGCTCTTGCCATCCTCTCGGCCGCCGCCCTCCTTTGCAGTTCCGCTCAGGCTGCAACCATCATCTATGCTGGAGCGGATACCACGACCAGCGGCGCTTGGCGCACCTCGTCCGTAATCAAGCCTCTCGACTCGGATGGTAACAACATCTACGGCACCCAAGGCTATTTCATCGTCAGTTCAACTGCCGTTCAGGCAAACCCCAGTTATGCTACGGTGGCCACAACCCCGCTGACTGCCACCTACGGGGGCAACCCTGGCTACACCAGCGTCGATAACCCCGCAGGTGCTGGCACCGTCACGACCGGCATCTGGTATAAGGTTAGTGCGGAAAACACCGAAGACACTCTCGCTACAATCACCATGACCGCGGCAAGCAGCTTTCGAGTAGGTGTGCTTGTAGATAACGGCGATTACCTCGACTTTACGCCATCCACCCTCCGTGTTTTCCAGACTACTGGTGGGACGGCGAACAGTGGCTTCATCAATTCCTACCTCGAGGTGAACCACGACAGCGACTGGTATTTCTTCGATATTGTAAACGCGCAGGCGGGCGACGTCTTCACGATTTCCGGCACAAATGCTTATGCCGGAAGCGGCCAGCAGAACGTCAACGCGATTGGCGGCCTGACTTTCGATGCCCTTGCTGTGCCGGAGCCTATGACAGGCATGCTTGGCCTCATGGGGCTGGCCGCTATGGCACTGCGCCGTCGGCGGAGCGCCCTTTATTAGCTCGGCAACAAACCGGGATTGTTCTAGAAGAATGCTTTTGTGAAGCGGTTCCCCGCACTCGACAACGCGCTGACTGCACCAGTTTGCGGCTCGATTTAGGTCGCCACCGTCATTTACGCAAGATCCAATACCACCACCACCGGCACCTGGCGCACATCTTGAGCCGCCAAAATGCTCGACGCGGACGCAATAATATCCACGCCACGGACGGTTACCTACTAACTGGCAACCCGTGAAACGCACCATCCCCTCGGCAAAGGGGAGCACCGATTAAAATATCTCTGCGTTTTGCTACTGCACAAAAATGAACTCCTGCGTATTGAGCAGCGCGAAGATCAAATCTTCGGCTTTATCCAGACCCCTTCTGTAAGCGGCTTCCCATGCCGCTTTTTCGGCCGCAGTCGGAAGTCTCGTCAATAGCGTCTGGTAGACTGCCTTCATCTGGTCTTCGGGCGCTCCTGCACTTGCCACATTAAGGCGCAATTGGGTAAAGGGTTGATTGATCGCGTCGAAGAGAGATCCATTCATGAGCACGAGGGCCTGCGCGATGGAAGCTTCCTGGTTGGCATTTTCGATATTTTCGCGGTCGCTTTGACCAAATTCACGTAGATAGTGGCCACGCGGCGCCGGGGATTCAATGTCCGCCGCCCTCATCCACTCCCCCGCCTGAGCCCGTCGCGCCGTCAGGAACCGTGGGAGATCAGCGGCAGGAACCGCATAGCGCTCCGCATCGGATAGATAGATAGCCTCCCTGCCCTTCAAGGCCGCCGCTTCGTCGCGGGTTATAGCATCATCCACCTCATAACCAGGCACGGCAATATACTCTCGCTGAAAACGGCCGTTTTGCAGTTCTGCATAGGTTGGTTTTCTCGTTGGCAGTGGCGGCGGTGCTGCACTCCCCGTCCTCTGTTGGTAAAGTCTGGCGACGGCAGGGACGACAACGTGGTCGTGGATTCCCGTACGCGCGGTGAAATTGAGGCTGCGGATGTCTACGTTCAACTTTTCCATCAAGGCCTTGTCTTTGGCTTTGCTGGCCGCAGCATACTCATCCTTCAGAATCTTCGAACGCACCGCGCCTGCTTCGTAAGCCTCGGCTGCTTTCATCGTACCATTAAAAATCTCTTCAGCACTCAGCAGATCGAGTGCATCGCTCAGCTTCCCTTTGTAGGCGAATTTTGACTTCACCTCTTCATCAATGCCATGTCGGCGTGGCAGGTCTGGCGTCGGATGGATAAGTGTGATGAACGCATCCCAAATCTGCTCGGCCGTCATGCGCCGCAATAATGGTCCAGTGAAGTGATAGGTATCTCCAGGTAGTAATTCTCTTCGAGACGTTGCGCGTTGGTAGGCCTGGGTGTTATACAGCACCTTCAAAAACGCTCGCGTGTCATACTTGCAGCGAAGCATCAGCTCTTCCAGATGCCTCATCAGCTCGGGGTTAACGGCTTCCGTGCTGTCTGCGATTTCATCTACTGGCTCGATCAAGCCAAGACCAAAAACAATCTTCCACAGGCGATTGGCAATCGTCTTTGTGAAGCGCGGATTTTTAGGCGATACCATCCAGTCCGCAAAGGCCCGCACCGACTCCTGACCGGCGTTACATTCCACCTTGGTGCCCATGATGGTTGACGGCCTCACCGTATCCTTGGGCTTTGCATCGGTGTATTGATAATCATGCGGCAGCCGGAGTTGGCGAACAGGCAATGCCTGAACTTTGCTGTAACGGACGAAGTCGCCCAGATTCTCGAAGATGGAACCCAGCCACCGTGCCTGAGGAGCAAGATCGGGCGACTTCTCTGCGCGCCTTTTCAGAGGGAGCGTTGCATCCTGCGCGGCAATGCCAGTGAAGTTCGTCTCCAGCGGGTAGGTGAAGGCCGCCATCTGATAAAACTGCATCTGCGTCCACTTGTCGAAAGGATGGTTATGACACTGCGCACACTCGATGCGGGTGCCGAGGAAAACGCGCATGGTATTCGCGAGATTGTCCAGGGGCATACCGAGATCTCGCATGTAGTAGCCGATGGCAGGATTCTCCCACACCTTCCCTTGGGCTGTGAGCAACTCATGAACGAATTTGTCATAGGGCTGGTTCTCCCGGAGCCTCTTTTTGATGTGTTCGACGTATGGCTGGGAAGTCATCTCCCCCTGCCCACCGTTGGCGCGTGAGTGCACCCGGAGAATGTCTGCCCAGAAACTGAACATGTGTTTTGCATGCGCCTCAGTGCCGAGCAGGTGTTCTATCAATACCGCCCGCTTACCCGTGTTGGGATTGTCGTGAAACTGCCGCGCTTCATGCAGCGTCGGAATCCGTCCCACGATGTCCAGGTATATGCGACGCAGGAATATCTCATCAGAAGCTGGCGGGTTTGGACTCACCTTCTTCTCTTTCCAAGTCTTGGTGAGGATGGCATCGATCTTAGCAGCTTCAGCGTGCGCCAGATCAGCTGCCAGCGCATGCGCCATGGATGCTAGTATCGCCACGGGTAGGACCAAACCCCTTATGATTGCACCACCATAGAGCCTCATTCCAGAAAAACGAAGAAGTGCGGAGGCTTCTTTCCACTGTGCCAAAGACATGGTACAACGGGCAAGACCGGAAATTCGCCTCCTAAACCACTCTCGCCACCATGGTCTCTGCTCGCGCCATCCTCTTTGCATTCTTACTGGTCTTCGGTTTCACTCTTCCCGTTGATTCACAAGCCGCGGAGCGGCCTTTGTTCCGGGATTTTGTTGGCCTGTGCGGGCACACGGTGCAGTTCAAGCCCGATCTCTACCAGCCGGTGTGCCGCGTAGTGCGGGATTATCACCCGGTGAAATGGGATCTCGGCACTGATACGAGTGTGATGCCGGAGTGGCCCTTTGCGAAGAATCGCGTCTCTTGGGAAAAGGTCTACAAGTCCTGGCATGAGAAGGGCCTGCGCATCAGTGTCTGCTTCATCTTCGACGACATGAAGGGTGACGACTGGAAGGACATCGAGCGCGATGCCCGAGCCTATGCCAAGGGCTTTGCGGAGAACTTCGGGCCTGGAGGAAAATACCCCTTTGTGGAATGCGTGGAAATCGGCAACGAGCCTGGCCACATCGACGACGCGACCTATTTGCGTATTTTTACCGCCATGGCGGCCGGGCTGAAGGAGGGCGACCCCAATCTCAAGATCGCCACCTGTAACATCGAGGCAGGAAAAAGTGACCGCTACTGGAAAGGGGCGGACATCTTCAAGGCACACCTGCCCATGATCGATGTGCTACGCATTCACCGCTACGCCATCAAGGATGGCTGGCCCACCTGGAGGCGCAGCTATCCCGAGGACGCCAGCGTGCCGTTCCTAAGCAGAATCCAGGACATGTTAGACTGGCGCGACCAGCACGCCGTCGGGCGCGAGATGTGGGTGAGCGAATTCGGCTGGGACTGCAGCACGCAAAAGCCGGATCCCAAAGGAGAGATGGCAAAGTTCATCACCTGCACCGATGAAGAGCAGGCCATGTGGCTGGTACGCAGTTACTTCCTCTTCGCTGAGATGGGCGTCGAAAAAGCGTTTCTTTATTTCTTCAACGACGAGGACAAGCCCTCTTTCCATGCCTGCTCCGGGATCACCCGCAACTTTCAGCCGAAGCCTTCCTACCACGCCATCGCCTGGATGCTGAAGCACCTCGCTGATTACCGCTTCTCCCGCGCCATACGCAAATCAGAGCACGACGGTTATCTGTACGAATTCACTCCAGAGAAACCCGGATCCCCGAACATCCTCGCTGCATGGCATGCCACGCGGGATGATGTCACCCTGAATCTCGACGGCTCTACGGTTACCCTAACCGAACGCATGCCACTCACCGCCGGTGATGCCTCACCCGCCAAGGCGCAGGAAGGTGACAAGACTGTGCAGGCAGGGACAATTCCGGTGCTGATCTGGGTGAAGTGAACCCCAGGTTCAAGGCGGGGAAACGATTCATGAGGACGGACTTCTCAAGCAGGGTGCGAAGTGCGGTGGCGCAAGTGTTTGTTGGGATGTTGGTTCCAACTGCAGGTTGAGCATGTTGTAAGGAGCTCTTTGTATGACTATATAGTCATACTTCGCGCGATATGTGTGCGAATTTTGGGCGTTGGTGCGAGGTCTGACGGCAGGGCATGATGAGGGACATGCTCTGATGATGGGTCACTCTGCAAGGCGTCGCAAGGGATGCGAGCGGCAGTTGGTTGAAAGCCTGCATTCTTCCCAAAGCCATTCTATAGCTTCATCTTTTTCTTCTTACCCTTTTTCGCGCCTTTGCCGTCTTCTCTTCCAGCTACGGGCGGAGCCTGCTCGGCATTCCATTTGTCCCAAATCGCTTTCAATTCCGAAGCTTTATCTGCTGAACTGGCGGCCAGGTTTTTGGATTCGCCGATGTCGCTGCTCAGATCATAGAGCTCAGGGGTCGTGCCACCGCCGTTGCCTTTCACCAGTTTCAGGTCGCCATGGCGGACGGCCATCTGGTCTCCGAATCGCCAGAAGAGTGTCTCATGCGGACGCGCAGAGTTTGCGCCAGTAAGGTAGGGCATCAGATCCACGCCATCGAGCTTCGCGGAGGCATCCACTTTTGCCCCGGCTGCCGCCAGACTGGTGGGCAGGATGTCGAGCTGGATGACAGGCAGTTCGTAGGTCTTACCAGCAGGCAACTTGCCTTTCCACTGCATGCAAAAAGGCACCCGCACGCCGCCTTCCCAAGTCGTAGCTTTGAAACCCCGCAGCGGACCGTTGCGAGAAGTCGTGCTGGCCGTGGGGCCACCATTGTCGGCGAGGAACCAGACAAGCGTGTTCTCCTCCTGCCCCAGATCACGAACTTTCCCCATGATGCGTCCCACCGCGTCGTCCATGGCAGACATCATCGCGGAAAAGATGCGGCGTTTCGAATCGGCCACATCTGGAAACCGAGCGAGATATTTCTCCGGCGCCTGCAGCGGCGCATGCTGCGCGTTGAACGGCACATAGAGCAGCCAGGGACTATCCTTGCTCTTCTCCAGCCAATCCACCGCACGATCGGCGTAGGCATCCGTCGTGTAAAAGTCACCGGCAGGCGCGGGGATCACATCGTCCGAAACCCGGCTGTCCATGAACTGCGTGGGCTTGAAGAAGGGTGTGTTCGCCAGCGTGCCGTAGAATTCATCAAAGCCCCGCTTCACCGGGCGAAATTCCGGTGCTGCCCCGAGGTGCCACTTCCCCACGGCGCAGGTCTTGTAACCGATGTCCTTAAATCGCTGCGCCAGCGTCGTCTCGGCCAAGGAAAGGCCGTTAGTCTTATTCGCCGCCGAGTTGAACTCATGACCAAAACGGGTCTGGTACCGCCCCGTCATCAATCCCGCCCGCGTCGGGCTGCAATACGGCCCGCTCACATAACCATTGGTGAACCGAATGCCGTTCTTCGCAATGGAATCCATATTAGGCGTAGGAATGTCCGCTGCCCCCTGGAACCCGCACTCCCCCCACCCTGTGTCATCCATGAGGAAGATGAGAACGTTAGGCTTCGCGGCTGCATTTGGCGAATCCGCAGCCCATGCGCCACACACGGAGTTCAGCACGAGAAGCGCTGCGAGAAGCGGAAGGTATCTTTTCATCAGGACACGATTGAGCATGCGCCTTTGAACGATGAGCGCCTATCAATCATGCATCAAAATGGGACATTTCGTTCCCCGAAGAGCTTCATGATCTCCGGCATCAATACCTCCACATGCGGCGACACGGTCCAAGATGTGCCGCTGCACTCTGGTCGGCATGCTGGCGCTGGTTTCAACACTGGACGCTGCTGCGTGGCATGTGGATGCAGCCAAGGTCGCGGCCCCCGTCGTGCTGCTCCGCCAATTCCTCATCCCCGGCTCCCCACACTCTGGCATCCTTTCAATCTTCATACCGCAGGCTGGACCCGCCTTCGTTTTTCCAGCCCCTTCCCCTCACTTTTTAGGAACCTGGCAGCAAACCCTCATAAATGAATAGCTTGCGAGCGGGAATTATGGCATGACCGCGAACCGCATGAAGTCCTTCTCTTCCTCTTCTGATCTCCCCGAGGTTCCGCATCCGGGCCCGCAACCGGTAGATGCCAGTTCCTTCGAAACTGCTCGCACGAAAGCCTATTGGAGGCTGATGCCCATGCTGTTTGTCAGCTATTTGGTGGCCTACGTGGACCGGCAGAATGTGGCCGTCGCCAAGCTGACCATGGTGCAGGACCTTCCCCTCTTCGATAACAAGGTGATCGGGTTCGGCGCGGGCGTCTTTTTTTGGGGATACTTTTTGCTGGAAGTGCCCGGCACCCTGATCGTGGAAAAGTGGAGTGCCCGGAAATGGATTACCCGCATCATGATCACCTGGGGCCTGATGGCGGCCCTCACGGCTGCAGTGCGCACTCCCATGGAATTTTATACCGTGCGCTTTCTGCTAGGGCTGGCGGAAGCGGGGTTTTTTCCTGGGGTGATCGTTTATCTGAGTCATTGGTTCACCACGCGCGACCGGGCCAAGGCCCTCGCCATTTTCTTTGTGGCCAGCCCGCTGGCCCAGATTGTCAGTCCACTGATCAACCAATGGCTGCTGCCGATTGGAGTCAGTCCGGAGAACCTTGCCGCCCTGAATATGGCAGGGACTACCCCAATCCCGGCCATTTTGGGGCTGACCGGCTGGCAATGGATTTACATCCTGTGGGGTATTCCCGCCCTCGTGATGGCGGTGGTCATCTTTTTTTGCCTGACAGACAAACCCCGCCAAGCCAAATGGCTGACTCAAGGCGAGCGGGATGCTTTGGAAGCAGCGCTTGCAAATGAGCGGCTGGCCACCGCGGGCGCTGGCAATCTGAATCACCGGGCTCTCAGCGGTCTGCTCAATCCCAGAGTCTGGATTTTGGCCGCCGCCATGTTCTGCGTGGTCACCGCAACTTATTCCATAGAATTTTTCATGCCCTCGATTCTCCGGGACTGGTATGGCATGGACATCAAGAAACTTACCTGGCTCATCATCCTTCCGCCAGCCCTCGCCATGATCGCTCAGCCATTGAATGCGTGGAGTTCGGACCGCTGTAACGAGCGCCGCTGGCATGCCGTCATTCCTCTGCTCATCGCAGCGACCTGCATGTCCCTACTTCCATGGTCTCAGGGAAATCTTACTGCCACCGTCATCTTGCTCATGATCGTGCTTGCGGGCACCAAGGCCTACATGCCGGCCTTCTGGGCTCTTCCCAACCTGTTTCTAGTGAATGCCGCCGCTGCTGGCAGCATCGGGCTGATCAATTCCATCGGCAATCTGGGAGGATTTACCGGTCCCGCCATTACCGGCTACCTGGAAAAATCCACCGGGTCTTTCCACACCAGCCTTTATATCCTGGCAGGCTTCATTCTGGTTTCCGCAACGATGATCTTTTTCATCGCCTCAAGATGCAAAGCCTATTCCGCACCGGTCGCCGGAAAATAGCGGTGAAGGGTGACGGGAAGGCAGAAAAAAAGCCGCTGTATCTACAGGACTGCGACACGAACCGTCGACTTCACTTCACTTTCCACGCGAGAAAAAATTCTTTTCACGTGTGACCACGGAGTCCGTGCCTCAACGATCCCGACATTGAGAACCACGCCTAGAACGATAAGGATGAGCGACCAATGTTTTGTCTGATTAGGGGTGGTTCTCATAGCGGGGATCCGGGATTCTCACATCAATTGCACCTCGAAGGCAAATGGGTTGCCGGAAACGGACACTTAGAGGAGTTAAGGCTCACGCGTAGGAAGGGTCCGAGGCGCTGGACTCACTTCCATTCAATAACAGTTGAATAAACGTGAATGGTCCGAGTCTGATCGGTTAGGACGTTTTCAACAGAATAAAAACGCCCGCCTGACACATCCAATCAAATCGAATTTATGAAATTGAAATTTATGCTCTCATGCCTTGTGCTGAGTGGCCTCCTTTACACCCCTTTAGCCTTTAGCCAAGGAGACGGAACCACCAAGAAGCCGCCGAAGAACCAGGACGGCACCCTGACCCCTCCTCAACAGGGTGCCGGCACAGGAACCGGCGCGCAAACGCCGCCAACAGGTGGAACGGGCACCAAGACGCCTCCTTCTCAAGGCAGCGGCACTGGCACCGGGACAAAGACCCCTCCCTCCCCAGGTGGCAGCACGGGAACAGGCGCAGGCTCGGGCACTAAGACGCCTCCTACCTCGGGTGGCGGCACTGGCACCAAGACGCCTCCCACCTCCGGTGGCGGTACTGGCACCAAGACGCCTCCCACCTCGGGTGGGGGCACAAGCACCAAGACGCCTCCAAGCTCCGGTGGCGCCACGAGTTCTACCAGCGGTAAGAGTAAAGGCAAGACGAGGCCTGATTATGTCCCTGAAAGCTCCGGTCGTATCACGAATAGGCCTAGTGGCGGCACTGTGATCGTGGTTCCTAACATCGTCGTGCCTAGGATCGTCAAGCCACGTGTGATCGTGCAACCTGAACCTGTGCGCCCTGGACCCGGCGGTAAGAGACGCCCTGGTGGTCCTCTACGTCATGAGGACGAAGATGATCGCCCAGGGCCGGCTCGCCGTCCTTGATCGACCAGTCGAGGAGAGACTAACTCTTTGAAGCCACGGGGTTGCGGTATTTTGCCTCCCGTGGCTTCTTCTTTATGGCGGGCCAAGGATTAACAAATGCAAGCTGGCAACCTCAGCCCGGCGCTACAAAGACGACGGCCCTACCGTTTTGCACTTCCCAAAAAATTCCTGTACGTCTTTTTGTAAAGCTTCAGCACTGTGAGTTGGGTGAGCTTAAGCCGATGTCTCGGTCTCGCTCAGATCCTTCTGCCAAGTGATCATTCAACATTTTCTGAAGCCTGATAGACAGATCGTTAGCCGTCCTTATCAATTGATCTTTTATCAGCTGCCACATCCATTAAGCCACTAGGATTCAGCCTCGACCTGCCTACTAAAATTGAAGGGATCTTGCTGGTGGGCTAGGTTGGCCTGTTTAAAGTTTACCCGCCAACGGGGGCTCTCAGTGTCTACGCCTTCCCATCGGCGTAGAGTGGTCCGTTGCAAGCATGGTTAAGCTTAAACCACGAAGCCTGCAAGAGACCTGTTCAATATCCAGAGCCTTAAAAGGCGATATTCAATGGCGGCGGACTGGCCATTAAGATCTAAGGCTGATCGTCCGCCAACTGGGGTTGAAGAGGAGGCCAACCTGTTGTGGACCATCCTCAACGAGGAGAGGATGGCGCTAACCTTCTGATGCGCAATTGTCGGCGGTGGAGGCCCCGCGGGAGTAAGCTCCGCTCTTCAGTCTAAGGGTTTACTTTTGCTCGCGGTCGGCATCTGCTTTTTTCTCGAGATTGTCCGCAGTCGCCTCCCCAGCGCGCCGTTGCTCATCAGCGGATTTTTCGAGCTGGCTGTTAGTCGCACCGGACTGATTCACCGACTTCTGAGCTTCGAGTGAATCGGCTTTGGTCTCGGATTGATTGCGGACAGCATCCGCTTTGTTTTCCAAGTTATCCGCCTTTTTCTCCACGGCGTTTTCGCGGGCATTTTCCTGCCTTGAGTCACAGGAGGAGAAAGATACAGCGGCGGCCATAGTGAGCAGAAGCTTGACGATGGTAGAGGTGTTTTTAGTTTTCATAGGTGATTTAGTCACAAGGTTGATGTTTGGATTTATAGTTGGAGGAATCGTTGAAAAGAACGAGGTGCCCACTACACCGGCTTCGATGCGAAGAGGATGCCTATAATGGTGTTCTTCGCGTCTGAAACCCGCTCCGCGCTTATCTCAAGAGAACAATCTTTCTCAATGAAAACAATCTTTCCCTGGGGTTTGAAAGAGCCTCCGAGATGATCGAGGCGGTGCCTCAAAGCACAAACTTCGAGCTGCGATCGCAGTATCCGGAAGTCAAAGCGCTTCCTGAAAATGATGCAACCTAGGTTGCCACCGCCAAGTGTCCCATGAGTTCAACCACCTCCATCCTCAACGACCTGATCGAAACTCTCAAAGACGGGCAGGACTGCTTCCCGACAGCTTCCCTCACCGTGTTGCTCTCTGGCCTCGACTTAACCTGTTTCTGGTTAATGCCGCCGCTGCTGGCAGCATCGGGCTGATTAACTCCATTGGCAATCTGGGAGGATTTACCGGTCCTGCCATTACCGGCTACCTGGAAAAATCCACCGGGTCTTTCCACACCAGCCTTTATATCCTCGCAGGCTTCATTCTGGTTTCCGCAACGATGATCTTTTTCATCGCCTCAAGATGCAAGCCTATTCCGCACCGGTTGCAGGAAAATAGCGATCCAGGGTGACGAGAAAGCAGGAAAAGTTGTGTGACGCGGCCAACCGATGGGTGGACTGATATCAAGCTCTCAATATGTCCCGTCACTTACAGCACTGAAAGGGGATGTGACACGGTCGCACCTCATCGCGCTTTCGACAGTCGGCGCGGAGCCGTGGTGCCGGGCGTCCCGCAGGGCCTCACTTTCGCACAACCCCGGATTCCGCCTTCCCCTTCGACACCAGCCCCCAATGAGGCGTGCCGGAGGCCCGCCACCACGCCAATCCAGAAGAGAGTTTCATGGGGTCGCTCTGTGTTTTCGCCCTTAAAGTAGGGCATCAGATCTACGCCATCGAGCTTGGTAGAGGCATCCAATGTCTGGCTAGAGTGATTGACTAAGGTCCCTGTGCCACCTTGCTTTAGACGTCGTATGAGAGCACCGAAACGACGGACGATCCGTCAGCACGGTGAGTACGGAACCAGGCACTGTCGTAAGCCAACAATGCAAAGCAGATGGCGTGCGACTGAGGGAACCCATAAACTTCAGTTTCTCCTTGACGAGATTTCAGTCAAATTTATGATCCGGCATCTCAGTCTTGGAATTGAATCGAGTCACTGTGCTGTCCCGGATCATTGGTAAAATGAAATTGCGCCGAAGTTTCCGAGCCATATTCCGACTTTACAGCCAAGAGCGTAACAGATCTTAAATTGCAGAAATCTGATAGATTGGAAAACCCAAAAATGAAAAAGCAAATGAGGCCATCCGGGCATTCACCTTACCTGGCTTTGACAGCTATCGTTTTGGCGTTTAGCACCTTTAACGCTGTCTTAGCCCAAGATGACAAATCGCCTGGCAAACGCTACGGCACGCGCGAGCCGCAAACTTGCACGGATATGAAAGCTCCAGAGAAGGGTCCTATCACGGCAGATTTGGCGGCCAAATATTTTACGTGCAAAGCCGAAGGCATCTATGGTCAGTATTTATATCTCGTTGAAAATGTCAAGGTAGAGGTTGGCGTTGGGCGACCTTACAATCCGAATATGGATATTAATGTCCCTGAAATAGATGTTAGATTCCCTATTTATCCGATTCGCGGCAGTTTTACGAAATATCAATGTAAGGACCCTCAGACCGATTACATTGCAATCCCAGGGCGTAATAGCAACCGCATCGAACACCCAAATGCTAAAGGCTTCTGTTATAGGACGACTTTAGGCGATTGGTCGTGTTACATGGTGGACTCAGACGACAAACTTGAAAATTATTTCCCCGATGTTAAGCCACCCCGCGCCAAAATGACATCAGGCAAACCGGAAATAAATGACAGCCTGACTGAAGTGAAGAGTGAGGCTGATACCGAGAAAGACGACAACGGCTTTGTGAAGCCTGATTTTTCTGAATTTGAGAAATATTTCGACATCATCCGTTACGAATACGTTTTTGCCACAAGAGATCTGTATATTATCGGCAAAATGAAAAAAGCTAACAACCCAAACAAATGGCTTGTTGAATTTTTCGATGCGGATGGCGCTCGGCTCAAATGGGGTAATACCGTTTTGCACCATACTTCTGGTCCTGACCCTCAAGTTGGTCAAGTTGTGAAGGTCTACGCAGGCACGCCGACCGAAAAGCTATTGCGTGATGAAGTCAAAAAGATCGTGATCACTAGGATACTTGATTGATATTTAGTTTTCGGGATGGTTTTACTGTCTAATTCTTCAGCCTTCACTGGCATTGGTCGCGCCGCAAGTTACGAGCATCCGTTGAGTAACGCACGTTCCCCTTCCCCAGCGTTGCAAGGATCATTAGACGCCACGACTGGAAGCTTGAACCGGTCAGCCAGTTCGACCACCTGACGACCAATTGAGCCGCTCAATGATAATACTGGGGGTCCGGTTAGGGGTTCCAGTCTACCTTTTGACCAGAGCCCATTACCACCATACGCACGCCATTTAGCTTGCGTCCGGACAACCTTGCCTCTCATACTTTGACAGTGGACAAAGCAGGTATCATAATCACGTGGAATCCTTACCACCCGAGACATCGCCCCCTGCCCCTTCGGATGGTGGCCTCGGATGGCTGGATGACGGGCAAGCTGGACTTCGAATGGGAGGAGCCGGATGAAGCGAAGACTATCGCCAAGCGCCTCATGGACTTCACCGGTAGGGCGCATTTCATTTGCGACCTAGGATCTGACGATGAACGGTGCGCCTTTCACCTGGACCTTTCAGCGTCGTTCTGTTGGCACACGCTTACAGCCAACTATTCGGACTAAATATGCCTATTATTGCCTTAACTCAAATACTGCCATTATTAACACACACCCTATGAAAACGCTATTCGCCCTATTCGTCGCTATCACTCTTACTTCTGCCGCTTCTGCGCGCATCGGTGAAACCGAAGAAGAATGTATCAAGCGATACGGTGCCCCCGTATCGCCCCCGGCACGTGCCAAGAAAGACACTATATACTTTGAGAAGAACCAATTCCAAATTCAGTGCGGCTTTCGAGAGAGCATGTGCTGGAGCATAAGCTACGTGCAAGATGGCAAATTTGAAATTGACGTGATCAAAGGGCTTCTCGCATCAAATGGTGGCTCCGAATCTTGGGAACCTAAGGGTACGGCTGGAGATCACTGGCTGTCGAAATCATATGAGGCAGTGATCTTTACAGTTGGTAGTCAAAGTATGCTAATCATCACGGACAATCGCGCAGCAGATGCCGCCAAAGAGAGGGTTAAGGGTTTGTAACTATGAAAGGTGAGTTTGCTGAACGACGCAGACAGGCAGAGTCAGGTTAACAAACGCACCGGGTGATTATCGTTGCAATACGACATCGCCTTTGCCTAGAGCAGGAGAGGTAGGGAAGCAACGAAATGCATGGCTGCCCGCGCTCTACAGGCGACTGGAGAAATATCGTTGCAGTTCCGAAGTTGCGGGCGATTGGGTGAACTCTCGCGCAAATCTCACCTTATGGAACCCATCCACCTCCTTCTTGGCGGCATCATCCTTTGGGCCGCAGCCATGCTCTTCCTGAATCTCGTTGGCAGACATCAGGCAAACCAAAAAGCCCGTGAAGCCGCAGAGGAGCGCGCTGCCGACGCCACGGCTCTCGCTGAAGTCGAGCGCCTCAGCACCACAGATGGCCGCCCGGCTTTGGAACGGCTCGTCGCGCTGGTCACCGGCAATGGCAAAGTAGAGCTGCGCAGGGCTGCACTGCGGGCGCTCGCGGGTCGAGCCTCCAGCAGTCACGATCATGCCCTCTTGGTAGAAGCGCTCAGCGGCCAGGAAGTAGGTGTAGCGAAGTGTCTGGTGCAGTACATCGAGGAAAATATAGACAACCGTTGGGCCGCTCCGTTGGCAAAAGTGCTACTTAGTCGCAATCCCATTTCCTCCTCGCAACCTCATGCTCCACAAACCTCGCTTCAGATCGCGCTGCTCAGCCGCTTTGGCGATGCAAGTGCAGTGCTATATCTCATCGACCTCGCCCGTCAGACCTCAGGCGGCGAAGCCGGGACTTTCTACAGTTATGGCAAGTTGATCTGCACCGGCGAATGCAGCAACGCGGTAGATGCCATCGCAAAGATCCTCAGCCGAGACGCCACTCACGCCTCAGAGGCCGATCTGCACGCAATCCTCGCACTGAACGGCTTGACGGAGCAACCCTTCCCTCACTCCGAGCACGACAGCCGCAGGGAAGCAGAAAAGCCCGTTTCTTGCTCCACCATCCACCACCTCGCCCGTCAGGAACTGGAGCGCAGAAATAACACGCCACCAACCGAGAGCTAGGGAAATGAAGGGGAAGAAAGAATGCCTGGCGACAGACCTCGGGTTCGTAGCAAGAGCTTCGGCTGCCCCTCGATTCAACGGCAGATAGAAGTGGACATACCCGCGAGAAAGAGAAGTTTGGCATATCGTGGAACGCTTTGAGATATTGCGGCGATCCTGAACATTTCTGTTCCGAGTCGAGAGCAGATACCAACGATTTTGAAAAGGATGGGATCGCAAACTTAATGGAGTGGGCACTGGAGCCCAATCCCACGCAGGCGATTGCGTTGTCGGCTGTTGCTTCTGCTAGTGGCGCAACCTTTGAGTATCGCTATACACGCTCTCTTGCAGCGGTAAACGCCGGCGTCTCCTACATCTGTGGAGTGGAGAGATGCGCTGCCGGGGATCTCCTAGAGCAGAGCAGGAGTGACAGAAGAAGTTTCTCCGATTAATAGCACGGTTGAAGAGGTCAACGCGGCAATCCCGATTGGCGGCGGGAGCCGCCGCTTTGTGCGTCTCAGGGTAACATCACCTCCCTGACCAACATTTAACAATGCGTTTCAATGCTCTTGGTCGGACGTGATGATCCATATCAGAACGGAGGCCGCATAAGGAGAGATGCTTAGCGCTTACCCACTTTGCTCAGCTAGAAGTCATTCGAGGCACAAACCAGGATGGCGATGAGTCCATGTCGTGCTTTTACTATTTAGATGGTTCGCCTTGCTTTAGCACTCGCCTTCCAAACTGTTTTGCCGGCGTTCGCCTCAGAACCTCCAGTCATCCCCTGCTCTGTACCTACACCCAACTACATCTTGCGCAAATATCGTTCATTTTGAACGTGGTACGCGGGCTGGGGATCGAACCCAGGACCAATTGGTTAAAAGCCAACTGCTCTACCGCTGAGCTACCCGCGCGTTACTCGGTTTGGTTTCCGCTCCCGTTGATCGGGAGGGGGAGTTTATTTATCCGGGTTCCCCCTCCTTGCAAGCAGGAATCTATCCTTGCTGGATTTTTTCACCGGCAGCCGCGAGATCGAATTCCGGGCGGTTCAGCACTATACCCTGGATCCCTGCGGCCGCAGCCCCTTCCCCATCGGCGCGTGGGTCATCGCCGATATGGACGCATTGCCCTGGCGGAGCGCCAGCCAATTCCAGCGCCCGGGCAAAGATGCGCGGATGCGGCTTGCTGGCGCCAACCTCGCTGGAAATGATGAAGTCCTCAAAATACTTCGAAACGCCCAGGCCCAGCAGCACCCCGCGCAGACGACGGTCGAAGTTCGACAGGACATACAGCTTGGCAAACTGGCTCAGCACCTCCAGCGTCGGGACGGTATCAGGATAAAGGAGCCAGGCGTCCGGGTCCGCGTAGTGCAGATAAAGGTCGTCGAAAAGCGGCTCCACTTCTTCCTGGGTCAGGTTCTCCCGGACGGCATGACGGGCGGTGGCCTGCACGAGTGAGTGCCACCAACTGCGGTCGTCATCTTCGGAAACCTTGCCTTCGGGGTGGACGGGCGGCGGCAGGGACTTCCAGGCGGCGCGGAAACCAGCCTCGAATTTACCCGGCTCAGCCGTCAGTCCATGGCGCACCGCATAGTGGGCATAGGTGTGGCCCAAGGGTTCACGGAGATGCAGCAGGGTGCCGGCGGCATCCAGGAAGATGGCTTGAGGAAGGGGCATGGGAGGAAGTTTGAAGGGTCAGGTTTCAAGTGTGAAGCCTGAAGAGCGAATGGCAGGACGAATCTACTGGCACTGGGAGCTTCGACCACAACCGTGCAATCCATTGCCACAGAAGGGTTTGCCGCCTCCGGCAAATCGCATCTGCCCTCCTGCCTGGACGGGTTCCTTTGAGTTTTTCCTGGGATTGCCGGATAAAGGGAGACACCGGGGAGAAAAGACTTGCGGCATACTCACATTCGCATACTTTACACGTTCCTTCACCGGACGAAGACTTGAGAGCGAATCTCCTGACGCAAGAGTGGGACTAGTCCCGCTCTTTTTCGTCCTGAGAGGGTTCAGCCTCTAAAGTTTTTATGATCAGCGAACTCAAAGCCCTCTTTGAATATTACGAGAAGGAGAAAGGCATCGACCGTGCCAAGATGGTCGACGCGCTCCAAAGTGCTTTGTTGGCAGCTTCCAAACGGAGCATCGGCCCGGCTCGTGAATTGCGCATCGAGATCGACCCTGAAAAGGGAAGCATCAAGGCATGGGCTCGCCTGCTGGTGACTGAGAAGGTCGAAAACCCTTTCGAGCAGCTTTCTGTCAAACACGCGCGTAAACTGAAGCCCGAAGCCCAGATCGGTGACGAAGTTGACATCGAAGTCACGCCAAAGGACTTCGGTCGTATCGCCGCGCAAACGGCGAAGCAGACCTGGATGCAGCGCCTGCGTGAGGCGGAAAAATCCAATCTTTACGAAGAGTTTAAGGACCGCACGGGTGATGTCGTCAGCGGCACCATCCGCCGCTTTGACAAATCCGATGTGATCGTCGATCTCGGCAAATTCGAAGGCATCATGACGTCCAGAGAACGTGTGCCCACCGAAGACTATACTTCCGGAGACCGGATGCGCTTCTACGTGAAGGCCGTGGAAAAGAGTACATCCCGTGGACCGGAGATTATTCTTTCCCGCAGCCACCCCAATTTCGTGCGCCGTTTGTTTGAGTTCGAAGTCAGCGAGATCGCCGACCGCACGGTCGAGATCGTGAGCATTGCTCGTGAAGCCGGCTACCGGACCAAAGTCGCGGTGAATAGCGTGGACGAAAAGCTCGATCCCGTGGGTGCCTGTGTGGGCCTGCGTGGAGCGCGCGTGAAGAACATCGTCCGCGAACTGAACAATGAGAAGGTGGATATCATCCGCTGGGGCAAGGACATTGTCGAGTTCACCAAGGAGGCTCTGAAGCCCATCAAGATCCTCTCCATCAATGTGGACGAGGAGAATCGCCGCATTCACCTGACCGTGAGTGAAGAGGACCTTTCCAAGGCCATCGGCCGCAAGGGCCAGAATGCCCGTCTGACTTCCCGTCTCATCGGTTACGATTTGATGATCGAGAAGGACGAACACGCCGCCAAGGTCTTCGAAGGCCACTTGGGCGGTGCGGTTCATCAGATCGCCGCTGCTTTCGGGCTTTCCGCCGAAGTGGCGCGGAAGCTGGTCGACGGCGGCCTTACCGATGCCACCCTCTTTGCGGATGTGACGGCAGAGGACCTGAGCCCGATGCTGGACGGCGATGAAGCGCTGGCCCGCGATATCGTGGAAAAGGTGGCTGCGAAACAGGCCGCCGTGGCTTCGTAAGCTACTCCCCTCGCCTTTCCCTTTCCCAAACTCCTCTCTAATCCGGCAACTCACCTGTTCGTTAGTCCCTAACACACCTTTTTTGTTTAGAAGTATACCCTCCTGCATGGCCACCAAGTCTTCGTCGTCCACCCCCCACAAACGCAGCACATCCTCCACGCCTGAGGGAGCAGATGCCGCTGCGGTTGCGAAAAAGACTGGTGTGAAACCGCAGGCACTTTCGCTGATCGAAGACGACGACGGCGTCAAAAAGAAGCGTCGCTCCCCGGCAGGAAAGACGAGTTCAGCATTCGCTCCCCTCGGATCGAAACCCGCCGCCCCTGTCGCCAAGCCTGCTGTCTCCACGGAGCCGCCCAAAAGGACGCTCGACCAGGAGAAAGCAGAGGCGCTTAATATTTTCGACGACCAAGAGAAGAAAGCCGAAGCCCGCAGGGTTCGCCGTGAGGCAGGCCCTTCTAGCGAACCACTCCCGGTTCACACGGGGAATATTCTCCCGCCGATTTCTTTGCTGAACGAACCGGCTGCGCCACCGCCTCCTCCCCCGGCCCCACCGAAGCCCGCCGAAACGACTGACGAAGCGGCTCCCGCCGAAGATGCTGGCGACAGCAAGATCATCCACCTGAAGCCCCCCATCCTGGTCAAGGACTTGGCCGAAGGCATGGGCTTGCGCCTCTTCCAGATCAACAAGGACCTCCTGGAGTTGAAGATCTTCTCCAAGGGCCCGGATACCGTGATCGACGCGGAAATCGCTTCCAAGGTCTGCGAGAAACACGGCTTCGTTTTCGAAAGAGAGAAGCGTGAAAAAGGCGCTGGCATCCACAAGGTCGAGGAGAAGATCGAAGAGCCGCCGCCACCGCCGAAGCCGGAAACGGTTGAGGAGAAGGAAGTGCTGGAGCTTCGGGCTCCTATCATCACTTTCATGGGTCACGTTGACCACGGCAAAACCTCCCTGCTCGACGCCGTGCGCAAGACCAGTGTCACCACGGGTGAAGCCGGTGGCATCACTCAGCACGTCGGTGCTTACAGCGTTACCTTTAACGACCGCCCCATCACGTTCATCGACACCCCAGGTCACGCCGCTTTCTCCGAAATGCGGGCTCGTGGCGCGAACGTCACGGACATCGTGGTGCTGGTGATCGCCGCCGATGACGGCTTCATGCCGCAGACCATCGAGGCCATGAATCATGCCAAGGCCGCGAAAGTCACCATCCTGGTGGCTATCAACAAGGTCGACCTCCCTGGCGCAAACGTCATGCGGGTCAAACAACAGCTCCAAGGGCATGACCTCATGCCGGTGGAATGGGGTGGTGAGACGGAAGTGCTGGAAGTGTCGGCCACGAAAGGCCTCGGCATGGAGCACTTCCTGGAAACGATGTCCCTCCAGGCGGAAGTCTTGGATCTCCGTGCGGATGCGAAAGCACCGATGCGCGCCACCGTGATCGAATCCCGCATGGATCCGGGTCGCGGCCCTGCAGCGACTGTGATCGTACGCAGCGGCACCTTGCGTGTCGGTGAGCCTTTCATCTGCGGTCCTTATTGGGGCAAGGTGAAGAGTCTCGTCAATGATCGTGGTCAGGCCATCAAGGAAGTGCGCCCCGGCATGCCCGCGGAAGTCATCGGCTTCAGTGGTATGCCAAACGTTGGTGACGAAGTGGTGGAGATGGATAACGAACGCTCCGCCAAGCGCCTCAGCGAAGAGCGCCAGGAAGAGTTGCGCCAGAAGAAGCTCGCCGCACCGCGCCGCAGCACGCTGGAAACCCTCTTCTCCAACATCACGCACGGCGAGAAGAAAGCGCTCAAGATCGTCCTCAAGACGGATGTGCAGGGCTCCATGGAAGCCATCAGCAAGTCCCTCCATGAGATTGAGAGTGACAAGGTCAATATCCAAATCCTACACAGCGCCGCCGGTCCTGTCTCCGAGGGCGATATCCTCCTGGCCAGTGCTTCCGACGCCATCGTCATCGGCTTCAACGTGAAGGTGGAAAACAGTGCCGTCGCCGTTGCCAAGCGTGAAGGCGTGCAGGTGAAGCTCTTCAGCATCATTTACGAACTGATCGACCAGATCAAGGAGTCGATGCTGGGTCTGCTCGATCCGGAATTGCGCGAGAAGGTCATTGGCCATGCCCGCGTGAAGGTGGTCTTCAAACTTACCCGTGGCCGCGTCGCCGGTTGTGCCGTCACTGATGGCCGCATCGACCGCAAGGCTCGTGCTCGTGTTACTCGCGATGGCCAGGCAGTGTTCGATGGTCACATGGATACGCTGCGCCGCTTCCACGAGGAAGTGCCGGAAGTCCGCAATGGTCTCGAGTGCGGTATCCGACTCGCCGGCTATCACGACTACCAGGAAGAGGACGTCATCGAGTGCTACGAACTCGAGAAGATCAAACAGGCCCTCTAAGACAAGGACGCTACTTCAGCGCTGCGAAAGCCGCCGGGGGATGCGTCGCCTCCCCCGCCACCATCCCCTGCCTTTCTCATGAAGCACCGTCTGCTCCGCGTCAAAGAACTCATCCGCCGTGAGTTGGGCACCATTCTGGAGCGCAACTATACCTTCAACGGCTCGCTGGTGACCATCCACACGGTAGATGTCACCCCGGACTTTAAGCAATGCTTTATCTACGCTGGAGTCATGGGTGGGACGACACCTCCGCAGGAGGTTATCTACAAGCTCAATGACCTTCGCCCGCAGATCCAGCGGGAGTTGTTCAAGCGAGTCATCCTGAAATACTCCCCCACCCTGCTCTTCCGTTACGACAACTCCGTGGAACGCGGCGTGAAGATCCTGCACGCGATCGACACTCTCCCGCCAGCGATCCCCGAAGAGGATCCCGTGGACCATGAGGCCCTGGACGCCGAGGAAGACGCGAAAACTGATGACGGTGGGAAACGTCGCCGCAGAAGCCTCTAAACGGGAAAGCACTCACCGAGGGAACCCAGGAGAATGAATAACAGCTTCGCTGAGATTTACGCGGCGCTATCCGCGGCCAAACGCATCGCTGTGGCTTGTCACGTGCGACCAGATGGTGATGCCATCGGCTCCATCATCGCGTTTGCTCAAAGCTGGCGTCTGGCAGGCAAGGAAGTGCGCATGTTCAGCGAAGACGGCGTCCCGCAGAATCTGGCCTTCCTCCCCTTGTCCGAACAAGTGGAAAAGTCCAACGGCGATCCCATCGACGTGGATGTGGTGGTGGCTTTGGACACTGCCGTGAAAAATCGCCTCGGCGAGCGCACCCTCAGCACCTGGCAGAACGTGCCGCTCTGGATCAACATGGATCACCACGGCACGAATCCGCGCTATGGTCATCTGAATTACATCGACGTCGCCTCGCCAGCCACTGGCCAGATCATCTACGACTTCTTCCAGGCCCAAGCCCTGCCCATGGACAGCGTCGTCCGGCAGAATGTCTTTGCTGCCATCAGCACAGACACAGGCTCCTTTCAATACAGCAACACCACCGGCCACACGCATCGTATCATCGCGGAGATGATGGACGCGGGTGAAGATTTTTCGCCTCTGTGTCAAAACCTCTACCAGACGCAGCCGAAACGGAAGCTGGACCTGCTCCGTGCACTCTTGAATGAACTGAAGGTGTCTGACAATGGCCTCATCGTCAGCTGGGCCATGACCTTGGAACTGCAGAAGGCCGTGGCGATGCAGGATGGCGATAGCGAAGGTCTCATCGACACGCTGCGCACCATTGAAGGCACTATTGGTGCCGTGATATTTGAGGAACTGCCGGATGGCAAAATACGCGTCAGTGCCCGCAGCAAAGATCAGCGGCTGGATGTGTCCAAGGTCTGCGCCCACTTCGGCGGCGGCGGACACCGCATGGCGGCCGGAGCACGCCTGCCCGGCCCACTGGCCGATGCTGAAAAACGTTTCCTCGACGAATTAGAAAATGAAATCAAACGAATCGCCTAGCGGCGTCCTGCTCATCGACAAATCTCCCGGCATGACGTCGCACGACGTAGTTGCGGTCGCCCGCCGTTGCCTGAACACGAAGAAAATAGGCCACTGTGGCACTCTCGATCCCATGGCCACGGGCCTGCTCATCCTGGTTATCGGAAATGGCACCCGCATGCAGGATCTCCTCATGAGCGAGGAGAAGGAATACCTCGGCACCGCTCACCTCGGCATCTCCACTTCCACGCAGGACAAAGAAGGCGAAGTGCTGGAAGAGAAGCCCGTGGGAGACTTCACCCCTGAGCAGATCAAGGAAGCTCTCAACACCATGACCGGGGATTTCTATCAGATCCCGCCCATGGTCTCCGCCATCAAGAAAGACGGCGTGCCACTCTATAAGTTGGCGCGCAAAGGCCAGGTGATCGAGCGTGAGCCTCGCCTCGTGCACATCTTCGACTACGAAGTGACCCGTCAGGAACTGCCGGAGATCGACTTCCGCGTCGTCTGCAGCAAAGGGTTTTATGTGCGCACCTATGCTCACGATCTCGGAGAAAAGCTTGGCTGCGGTGCCCACCTCAGTTCCCTGCGCCGCACCCGCTCAGGCAGCTTTGATCTCGCCACAGCCCGGCATGCCAATTTCGACACCCTGAAACAAGGCCGCACGGAAGAGGCACTGGCTGCCATGTATTCGCTCTACGAAGTTTCCAAGCTGCGCGGAGCATGACGGTTTTACACGAGATGGCTGGTCTACGGAACCTGAAGGGTCCCGTGGCTTTGGCTATCGGCGTGTTTGACGGCGTGCACCTTGGCCACCGCGAAGTTATCGGTGAAGCCCTGGATTTTGCAGCCCATCATCATGGAACCGCCGTGGTGATGACCTTTGATCCACACCCCATGCGCGTGCTGCGGCCCGGTCAGGCTCCGCGCCTCTTGTGCAGCACGCCGCATAAACTCCTCATCCTCGAGCGCATGGGCGTGAGCCATGTCCTCGTCTACCCTTTCACAGATGCAACGGCCCGCACTGAGGCATCGGCTTTCATCGGGGCGCTCGCAGAACATTGTCAGCCCTTGGGCTTCGTGTCGGTCGGCTGTACCTGGAGTTTCGGCAAAGGACGCAGCGGAGACATTCACAAGCTCATGGAACTTGGAAAGGCGCATGACTTTGCCGTATGCGGTGTGCCCGAGGTGAAAATGGATGGCAAGGTGGTCAGCAGCACGGTCATCCGTGAAGCCGTTCGCACCGGAGAGTTCGCGACTGCCAAGGCCTTGCTCGGCACCGACTACTCGGTATTTGGGGAAGTGATCAAGGGCCAGCAACTGGCCTCTCAATGGGGATTCCCCACGGCCAACGTGGCCATGCAGAACGAGGAAATCCCCCCCAATGGCGTCTACGCCGTGGAGATCGTCATCGCAGGTGAACGACATAAAGGTGTCGCCAATCTCGGACTGCGGCCCACCTTTGGGCTGAATGAAAAATCCCTGGAAGTGCATCTCCTGGATTTCTCCAGAGATTTGTATGGTCAGTATGTAGAGGTGATTTTCATCCAGAAATTGCGGGATGAGCAGAAATTCGATGGGCTCGACGCCTTGCGCGCGCAAATCGCCAAGGATGTGGCTCACGCACGTCAGGCGTTTGGCTTGAAAAAATAAAAGCGACGAAAGTTTGCACGCGTGTACGGCATTCTGACATGAACTCGGACAACCGGGATGGATTCGACATCCGATCAGATTAAAGCAACAATCTGAAACATCTAATTCCCTCCCATGGCCAAGACCGAGAAAGAAAAGATGCTCGCGGGCGAACTGTACGACCCTCTCGACCCCGTTCTCTGTGAAGAACGCAACCGTTGCCGGAATCTCTGCCAGGATCTGAATGCAACACGCGAAGAGCAGGTGGTCGAACGTCGCCGCATTCTCACACGTCTGCTTGGCAAAGAGACAGATGTCTGGATGCAGCCCCCGTTTTTTTGCGACTACGGCACCAACATCGAACTTGGTTCCAAAGTCTTTTTCAACTTCAACTGCGTCGTGCTGGATGTGATGCGGGTGACCATTGGCAGCAATGTCTTGTTCGGCCCTGCTGTACAAATCTATACTGCCATGCATCCCATCAGTGCCATGGAAAGACGCGAGTGGCTGGAATACGCCAAGCCCGTCACCATCGGATCGGACGTATGGGTCGGCGGTGGAGCCATCATCTGTCCGGGTGTAACCATCGGTGATCGGACCGTGATTGGCGCAGGCGCGGTCGTCACTCGCGACCTGCCACCGGACGTATTTGCAGCAGGAAATCCCGCCAGAATTGTCAAAGTTCTCTCGGAATAACTTCGACCGTCAAGACTTTTCAAGAGTCACCACGCACGATGCTGTCAACCGATAAGCGATACCCATGCTGATTTAGGTTTCGTGATTCGCACTCCCCGTTAGAATGGGGCTGCGCGATGATTCAGCGTTTTCCAGGAAGGCCAAAGCGACCCAATCCGTTGGGGGTAGCACTGGCGCTTCATACGGAGAAAAGCCTCCCCGAGGAAGATAATCTGGCATGGGTCGGCTGGATGTTTCAAGGCGTCCGCGCTCGCTGCCGCACCCTGCTTTTCCACGGCACAACGAATTATCGTCGGGAACTGCTGGAAGAGTGGGAGCAGTATTCCACCCAGTTATGGTATCCCACTCTTGCCCCATTAATTCTC
Source organism: Phragmitibacter sp. (assembly GCA_965284365.1). GTDB lineage: Bacteria > Verrucomicrobiota > Verrucomicrobiia > Verrucomicrobiales > Verrucomicrobiaceae > Phragmitibacter. The sequence goes on along the minus strand of OZ260079.1, from coordinate 4,026,714 downwards.
AATGCCTGGCAAGCCGCACACGCGGACGATGAAAACGCTCTACTAGCCATCAATGCCCGAGCCGGGAAGCTTCTGGACCCAGCCTCAGCGGAACGCAGTTTCAACGCCGGCCACCATCTCCTGGAAGCCACTCGCGGAGCCAAATATCAAGGCGTGCTCGGCCGCCTTCGCCAGAAAATAGACGACACCGGAGCCGAACCACATCTCCCCGTTATTTGGGCAGCCGTGGCCGAACTGTTTCAACTTCCCCCGCTGGACATCCTCACCGCCTACGTCCGCGAAGAATGGCGCACTTCTCTAAGAGAATGCCCCGAGATGAGTCCCCCCAGCGGCCTCCTCAGCTTCGAGTCTCTCGCCCACCGCGCCCTCCGCGAAGCCGGAACCCTCATGGAATTTGGCCAGACGGTGGACGGCGTAGCCGAGGCAGAGGCGTAAGCGCCTCACATCGCAATGATCTGATCCATTTGCCCCGCTTGGATTTGCAGCGCATTCGGATTGATGCTGATCCGCTGCTCACTGATGCACCAGCCGTTGTAACCAACCTCGCGCAGCGCAGCCATAATCGCTTTCCAGTTGTTGCTGCCGGTCATGAAGTCCACTTCGAAGCCAGCGTAGAGGCCTTGCTTTTGCATCTTGTCCACGCTGAATTCCTTGAAGTGAAGCCGGTTGATCCGCTTGCCCAAAATGTGTATCCATTGTTCCGGCCAGCCGAAACGAAGGACATTACCAATATCGAAATGCGCACCCACCCACGGCGTTTCAAATTCATCAATAAACCGCGCCATCTCCAGCGGACTGAGCAAAAAATTGTTCCACACATTTTCGACACTGATGCGAACCTCCAACTCTTTCGCCAGCGGGATTGCCTGACGGATTGCTTCCTGCGCTCGAGTGTACGCCACATCATAGGGTACGTCCGCATTCACGACACCGGGCACCAGCAGAATCGAACTCGCGCCATAGACCTTGGCATCGCGCAGCGTCTGCAGCAATCCTTCCAGCCCCTTCTTGCGCATTTCTGCATCTGGATGCGTCAGCGTCTCTTTCCAATGGTTGTGTACGCACACACTGGCGCACTCCAACCCGCTCTGTTCCAAGGCTTCCTTCACCTCTTGCTGGGGCATGGCCCCAAGCGGTTCTATTCCCTCGAAACCCGCAGCCTTTAGCGCCTGGCATCGCTGCAGGATGGTGGTGTCTTTGGCCTTCACCATGCCCAGCATCATGGCCTTGCGGAATGCCGGCTTCGAGGCTGACTGTGCTTGAGCCAATGGTCCTGTCAGCGCTATTCCGCCTGCAACTGAGGCAGTTAGATTGCGCACAAAGTCTCTTCGGGATAGCTGCGTGGACATGAAGCGATTACGCCGCAACCACACCGCAGCTACCAGAGAAAAATCAAAAAATGGCCGTGCTGCGACGTTTCTCTTCCCCGCAGGGCTGGCTTTGTGTTAGAAGCGCAACTCTGACGATCATATACATCGCATCTTCATTCCATGAAATTCGCTCTCTTCCTCACCCTGGCAGCCGCCACAGCGCTGCATGCTGAAACCCCTGTTCCTGCCAGTCCCGCCACCATGCCAGTGCCACGGCCTGAACCCGGCATGCTCGCCCGCCATGAAAACTTCAACAAAATCTCCAAGCTGGGTGAAGCCCAACTGGTCTTCCTAGGCGACTCCATCACCCAGGGATGGGAAGGCGGCGGCAAAGCCGTTTGGGAACAAAAATGGGCACCCCTCAAGGCCGCCAATTTCGGCATCGGCGGTGATCGCACGGAGCATGTGTTGTGGCGCCTCGAGAACGGAAATTTCGATGGCCTCAAGCCAAAGCTGATCGTCCTGATGATCGGCACCAACAACACCGGCCACCAGGGCCGCAACGGCTACTCCAGCCCTGCACCGCAAACCGCCGATGGCGTCAAAGCCATCCTGGACAAGCTGAAGACGAAAGCCCCCGAAGCAAAGATTCTTCTGCTGGCCATCTTTCCGCGTGGCGCTGACAAAAATGATGCGTACCGCAAACAAAACGAAGAGACCAACAGCCTCATTGAAAAGTTCGCCGACGGCAAAACGGTCATCTACCTGAACATCGGTGAGAAGTTCCTTAATGCCGACGGCACGGTGGATCCTGCCATCATGCCTGACAAGCTGCACCTCTCCGCGAAGGGCTACGAGATCTGGGGCGACGCCATCGAAGACAAGGTCAAGGAATTGTTGAAGTAAGCCAGAGAAGAAAGCTTCGCTCATGCACGTCACGGCCATCAAAAATGTTCTGGCAGCCCAGAGCATGGAACGCGCGCTCAAATTCTACAGAGGCGCATTCGCCTTTGGGATATTGTTCAGCACGGAGGCCTGGAGCGAACTGACCTTTGGCATCTCCATCATCGCCTTTCACTCAGGGCATGATGGTTCGGAAAACCGGGTCAGCCTGAGCATTCAAGTGGATGACGTCATGGCCGCTATGGACCAGGTGGTCCGCCGGGGTGGCACCGTCGTGGTGCCGCCTCATCACCGCGAGGGGCAGCCCATCATGTACTCCGAGTTCAAGGACACAGAGGGCAATATTGTCATGATGACACAATACGTGGGCTGATGCATGGTGCGCCATGCCCCTGCTGCTCGACTCCCTGACGCTCTGGCTGGATGAACCACCCCGGCCCGCCGCGCTGAACATGGCGCTGGACGAAGCCATGCTCCTGGCCGCCACTGGCGCCTGGATGCGAGTGTACCGTTGGGCGGAACCCAGCATCAGCATCGGCTTTTCCCAGAGTCTGGATCTGCTGCCAGAGGATAAAAGACATTGGCCCATGGTGCGCCGGTGGACCGGTGGCGGCGTGGTGATCCATGACGGAGACTGGACTTACACCATAGCAGCTCCCTCTGGCCATTCCCTCAGCAACGAACGGGCGTCCGAAACCTACCGCGCCATCCATGCCGCGATGATCGAAGCCATGGAGGACTGCGGGATTTCGGGTGCAACCCTTCAGCCTGAAAACACCTCCGACGGTATGGGCGTGTGTTTTGTGGAACCCGCGCGGTACGACGTCGTGTGGCAGGGGCAAAAAATTGCAGGGGCCGCGCAACGGCGGAACCGCACAGGCTTCCTGCATCAAGGTTCCGTGCAACAGGCTCCACTCCCCCCGGACTTCGGCCCGATTTTTGCGAAGCGTTTGGCCATGAATGTCATCCTGGCCCCTCCCCGGCCTACGCTGGAATCGCTTCTGCCCGTGGCCAACCGTTTAGCCGCCGCGAAGTATGAAACGGAGTCATGGACGCATGACCGTAATGTGGCAACTCCCGTCACGACGGCATGAGTAACCTGGTCTTTGTTTACGGCACGCTCAAGCGCGGGTTGTGCAATTCCCATTACATGGCCGGGCAGGAGTTTGTTGCGGAGGCCCGCACCGAGCCGAGGTTTCGCCTAGTCGATTGCGGAGGTTACCCCGGCATGTATCCCGTCCCGGACGACGGCCTCTCCATCAAAGGCGAAGTGTGGCTCATCGATGAAGCCTGCCGCGCCCACCTAGACGTCCTCGAAGACATAGCCGTGGGTCTTTACCGAGTGGAAAAAGTCGCTCTGCTGCCGCCTTTCGAGGACACGGAAGTCTTCACCTACATCTACAACTGGCCCACCTCGGGAAGATTCGATGTCGGCGATGAATGGACAGAGTGATGATGACAATTCTCCGCAAGCCCGTGTCATTCGTATCTCACTTTAGCTGATGAATATCGCCACTCGCTTCCTCCTGCTCCTGCCGCTCTTGATGACCACATCCTGCTCGCTTGTAACAGTTCCATTGAAAGTGGCAGGCGGGATTGTGGAGACTACTGTGAAGACTAGCGGCGACATCGTGACAGCTCCCTTCAAGATGGGCGGCAACGATGAGGACGCCTCACAGGAGGAAGAAAGCTCCCAGAAGGAAGAGAAGAAAAAGAAGGACGACTAGGCTCTCGCGGATCCCAGGCAAAAATTGACGGTAGTTCGGCCGCTCTCGCTCGTTCTAAAGAGCGCATGCTTCCCCGAATTTTGCTCTCCCTCGCCGCCCTCGTACTAGGCTGCGTTACATTTTTGTCCCGGCCGCTAGCCGCCGCTGAAAAGCCATCCAAGCCCAACGTGCTTTTCATTCTCGCGGATGACCTGGGTTATTCGGACTTGGGCTGCTACGGATCAGAAATCGAAACCCCCAACCTTGATGCCCTCGCCAAAGATGGGCTCCGGTTTACCCAGGCCTACAACACCGCTCGCTGCTGGCCTTCACGTGCAGCGTTGCTAACCGGATTTTATCCGCAAGCTACGCGCCGTGACCAGGTCGAAGGCGTGCAGAGCGGCGGCAAAGGCATGCGGCCCGCCTGGGCAAAGCTGCTGCCGGACATGCTGCGTCCGGCTGGCTATCGTTCTTACCATTCCGGAAAATGGCACATTGATGGCGTGCCCATGCATAACGGCTTTGATCACAGTTTTGAGATCGGAGCGGGCCAGAACAATCACTTCTCCGACAAGGGCAATTCCGAAGACGGCAAACCCGTGCCGCACTCGGACAGCTACTACTCCAGCACCGGAACGGCTGACCACGCCATCAAGTGCCTGCAGGAGCATGCGGAGAAATATTCAGGCCAGCCCTTCTTTCAATACCTCGCCTTCATCGCGCCGCACTTTCCCTTGCATGCGCCTGCGGAGGACGTCGCGAAATACCGCGACCGCTACAAAGCCGGATGGAATGTCGTGCAAGCTGAGCGCTATCGGCGTCAACGGGAGAGTGGCATCATCACAACGGAACTGCCACCCATGGAGCGTGAAGTTGGTCCGCCCTACACTTTCCCAGATGCCTATGTGAAACTGGGACTTGGCGAAGAGCCTCATCCTCTGCCCTGGAATGAACTGACCGCCGTGCAGAAGGAATTCCAGGCTGCCAAGATGGCGGTGCATGCCGCCATGGTGGACCGCATGGACAAGGAGATCGGCCGCGTCATCGCTCAGCTCAAAGCCATGGGTGCCTTGGAGAACACCATGATCATCTTTGCTTCCGACAATGGCGCCAGCGCAGAAATCATGGTGCGCGGCAACGGACATGATCCCCAGGCTGCCCCCGGTTCAGCCGAGACTTTTCTATGCCTAGGCACCGGCTGGTCGAGTTGCTCAAATACCCCTTTCCGCCGCCACAAAACCTGGGTGCATGAAGGTGGCATCAGCACACCCTTCATCGTGCATTGGCCCATGGGCATCGCGGCGAAAGGTGAACTGCGGCATGCGCCCATTCATCTCATCGATTTCGTTCCCACGGTCTTGGAACTGGCCGGAGTTGCACCAACCATTCCCGATGCACCCCCGCTGCAAGGCAAGTCCTTCGCAGCAGCCCTTGCTAAAGACACTGACATCCCTCGCGACTTCATCTGGTGGCAACACGAAGGCAACCGCGCCATCCGCGCCGGCAATATGAAACTCGTGGCCGCAGGAGAAAAGGCTGCCTGGCAACTCTACGATGTCAGCAAGGACCGAGGCGAACTACACGACCTCGCCGCCACCCAGCCTGACAAGGTTAAGGAGCTATCAACCATGTGGCAGAAGCAACTCGATATCCTTCGCGAGATTGCCTTGAGAGACAACCCGCCCGCAGCCACCGCGCCTCAGAAGAAAGGTAAAAAGAAGCAGGTCGATTGATTCTTCAAATCTAATCAACTGAGGGATCTCAAAGAATCCGCTCAGTTGTGGAGCGCGGCAGCGTATGAGCTGCCGCACTCTATAGGGCTTCTCGTCCCTCGAGCCGCATCACGCCACCGAATCCGGCAGCGCAATGTAAGGACCTTCGTGGAGTTCAATTTTCTTGCCGCGAAGGATCTTGATCCACTCTCGGGCACAGCCCGTCACAATGATGGCAACCGAAACGAGAAAGAAAGCAGTGATACCCACATCCACGTAGTCGTTCACCATGGCCCGCCCGGTCTTGGTCTTGGCGCTTTCAAGGAAGCCCAAAGGTGCTTTCGCAAAGATCTTGATGAGACCAGCGCTGAAGGTGACGATGACCAGGAAGACGAGTGGCACCAGCGTGCACCACGCGTAACGAGCGCGGCCCATCTTGATGATGACGGTGGTTCCAAGGCAAAAGGCAATCACCGCTAACAACTGGTTGGCGATACCAAAAATGGGCCAGAGACTGTTGGCGATGCCAGTTGGGTCCAGTGCGCCTTGATACAGAAAATAGCCCCAAGCCGCGACCAGGATCAAACTGGTGAAGACGTTGGCCGTCCAAGACGCAGTATTCCCCAGCGGCTTGTAAAAGTTCCCTAAGAGATCCTGGAGAATAAATCGCCCGACTCGTGTGCCGGCATCGAGGGTCGTGAGGATGAACAACGCCTCGAACATAATGGCGAAGTGATACCAAAGGTCCAGCAGGCCATGTCCCACGCCGAAACGCTTAAACACGGCGTCAAACATGGCCGCCATGCCCACCGCGAAGGTCGGCGCGCCGCCAATTTTGCCAATCAGGGTTGGCTCGCCCATGTCCTTGGCCATTTGATCCATGCCCGCCATGGTCACCGGGAAGCCGGCACCATTTACCTTTTGGATCCACATTTCCTGAGATGCTCTGCTCGCAGGATCCGCAGGGGAGTTGATGGCGAAGTATTGCCCGGGCTCAAGCGCACAAGCGGCGATGATGGCCATAAGGGCGACAAGCATTTCCGTCACCATGGAACCGTAGCCCACGAGGCGAATGTGCTTCTCTCGCTGCAGCAACTTTGGCGTGGTGCCGGAGGAAATGAGCGAGTGGAATCCAGAAATCGCGCCGCACGCAATGGTGATACACACGAACGGGAAGACCGTCCCTCCCACAACCCAGCCGCCGCCATGGATGAACTGTGTTGTGGCCGGCATCTTCAGCGGAGGCGCGACGATGACGATAAAGATACCAAGCAGGGCCACGGTGCCCAACTTCATGAAAGTGCTAAGGTAATCGCGCGGCGCGAGCAGCAGCCAGACCGGAAGCACGGAGGCACAGAAGCCATAAATCATGATGGCCCAGGCCAGTGAGGTTGCGCTCCAGGTCAGGGAGGCATTCATCTCCGGGGTGAGGAGTCGTCCGCCCCAGACACATAACAGAAGGCCAATGACGCCAGCGATGGTGACGGTCTTGATGTTGACGCCGGCGCGGATGGCAAGGCCCATGAGCATGGCCAGCGGAATGGTCATCGCGATGGTAAAGAGGCCCCACGGGCTGTGCGCCAAGGCTTTTACGACCACCAGACCGAGCACGGCCAGGATGATGGTCATGATGGCCAGCAGGCTGACCATGGCCACGAGGCCGATGACGGGATTGATTTCATCCTTGAGCATCTGTCCGAGAGACTTCCCTTCCCGGCGCATGGAACTGAAAAGGACAACGGCATCATGCACCCCGCCGCCCAAGGTGGCGCCAATCAGGATCCAAAGCGTGCCGGGGAGGTAACCGAACTGGGCAGCCAAGACCGGACCGACGAGCGGACCAGGGCCGGCGATAGCGGCGAAGTGGTGGCCGAAGACCATCCACTTGTTGGTCGGCACATAATCTTTGCCATCGGCCTTTGTCACCGCTGGCGGGGCGCGGCGCTCATCCAAGACCAGAACCTTGGCCATGAGCCAGGCACTGTAGAACCGGTAACTGACGGCAAAGGCGCAAACCCCCGCGACGACCAGCCACAGGGCATTAACCTGCTCCCCATTATTAAGGGCCGAGGTCATCACGGCAAAAACACCTAACAGGGAAATACCAATCCAGAGGAGGACGCGCCAAAGTTTCGACATAGAGGGGCTGAGAGTAAGAAATGCTGGGGCACCTGGCAAATCGAATTCAGATGAACCGGCTTGGCAAAACGCCGCTCAGCGCCGATTTCTTCCTTCCGTGACCATTTTGCCATCCCAACGAACCCCTCTGGCAATCGCTCTGGCACTCTGGGCCTGCCTCGCCGCCTCCCCTGACACGTCTCGAGCCGACCGGCTGCCCGCGCTAACGAAGGAGGATCTGGAGTTTGTGGAGATCAAAACGGTGATCACGGACGTTATCATCGCACTCCCCTACGCCACGGAGAACAACTACTTCAAAAAGCAGTTCTACAAGAGCAACCGCTGCTTCCTGCGACGGCGGGTGGTCCTGGAACTGGCGGAGGTGCAGAAAGACCTGAGCAAAAGGGGTCTCGGCCTGAAAATCTGGGACGGCTACCGCCCAAGGTCAGTGCAGTGGGCCTTCTGGAAAGTCCTGCCGGACCCCAAGTACGTGGCCGATCCCCGGAATGGCTCGCGGCACAATCGAGGCGCCGCAGTCGATCTGACGCTGGTGGAACTGGCCACCGGCAAGGAATTGCCCATGCCGACAGCATTTGACGATTTCACCCCAAAGGCGGCGGCGGACTTCAAACTGGCCGATCCCGAACAGACCAAGAATCGCCTCACCCTGCAGGAAGCCATGACGGCGCACGGCTTTCAGATCTTCCCCAGTGAGTGGTGGCATTTCGATGCCCGGGGTTGGGAGCGATATCCTTTGGAAGATATCGATCCGGAAGCCCAAAAGTAGACTTGGTACGTATCCCTCCTCCGGCTTTCAGATTCACATTGCCATTCCTGCCATATCGTGGACTATTGCCTCCCCCTTTTTTCCGGTCACCCTTCTGGCTAGTCCCCTCCCCGCTTTTTCCTTATGTTCGTAGACCACATCAAAGTACATGCCCGCGCTGGCCGTGGTGGAGATGGCAGCGCCCACTTTCATCGTGGGAAATTTCAGCCAAAAGGCGGTCCGGACGGTGGTGACGGCGGACGCGGCGGCAATGTGGTGCTGATCGTGGACAACAGCACGGACAGCCTGCGCACCTTCTTTTTCAACGCCAAGCTGCACGCCGAGCATGGCCAACCGGGCTCCGGCATGAACTGCACCGGGCGCTCCGGCAAACATGGTGTCTTTCGTGTGCCTCCTGGTCTGGTAATCAGTCGCATCACCGAAACTGAAGATCCCGAAACGGGAGAAATCGTGACCAGCTACGAGCCGGTAGCTGACTTGACCAAGGTCGGAGAAGAATATGTCCTCTGCAAAGGTGGCAAGGGCGGCAAAGGCAACACCCACTTCAAAAGTCCGACGAATCAGGCGCCTCGCGAATTCACCCCCGGCGCGGATGGTGACGAAGGCTTCTTCCACTTTGAACTGCGCAGTATCGCGGACGCGGGCTTCGTTGGCTTTCCCAATGCGGGCAAGTCCACCCTGCTTTCCAAGCTGTCCTCCGCGAAGCCGAAGATCGCGAACTATCCTTTCACCACGCTGCAACCGAACGTGGGCGTGATCGAGTTTGGTCCGGGACGCCGCGGCACGCTGGCAGACATCCCGGGACTGATCGAAGGAGCCCATGCCGATGTGGGCCTGGGGCATGACTTCCTGCGCCATATCATGCGCTGCCGTGTGCTGCTTTTCGTAGTCGATACTGCGGGCAGTGAGGGACGGAATCCGGTTGAGGACATCGAGACCCTTAGGACCGAGATCAAACTCTACGACGCGGAACTGGCGAAACGCTCGTGGGCGATCATCGCCAACAAAATGGATTTGCCGGAAGCGGCGGACAACATCGAAGCGCTGCAAGATCGATTCAAGCGGATCAAGATTTTCCCGATCTCAGCAGATAAGGGAATAGGCATGGATGCTCTGCGGTCCTATCTCTCCGGCAAGATCGGTCAAGTTGTTCAGTACACATAGGAGTGCTGCTGCGTTAATGCCGGGTGAACATGCGAATATTCTCTGTCCGTCCCCTCACCTGGAGCTGCACCATCGCGGCGGTGCTTGGCTTTAACTCGTTCTTTCCAACGCAGACCCGTGCGGAGAATTCGGAAGCAGTTCTGACGCTATCAGCACTCGACGGCAGTTCCTATGCTCCTCTGGATGTGAAGGGAAAGAAGGCAGTGGTGCTCTTTTTTATCTCTCCCTATTGCCCCACGTCGAACACGTTGATCCCGGAGATCAACAAGATCATCGCGGACTATGATGCCACGGTCACTTCGTACCTTGTCCATTCCGACAAGGATGTGAAACAGACTGATGCGCTGCAGCATACGGAGATGATGCAGATCAAAGTGCCGGTGCTTATGGATACCGAGCGGGTTTTGGCGAAGAAGATGGAAGCCAAGATCACACCGGAAGTGGTGGTTCTAGGAGCTGAAGGCAAGGTGCTCTATAAAGGCCGAATCAATGATCTCTATCTCGGGCCAACAAAGAAACAGCGCAAAGCGACGACCAAAGATCTGCGTGACGCGCTCGATGCCATCGGCACTGGTAAGCCAGTGGCTTTGCCGGTCACCGAAGCCATCGGCTGCAAGATCAGCGGGTTGGAGTGAGGTCGATCGTCGCTAAACGCTATGCGGAAACCGGCTGGTCATTGTGCGAAAGGAACGCTATGGCAAGAAACGCCATGAACAACATCGCCAGCTTCATCGACCATACGTTACTCAAGCCAGATGCTAAGCCTGCGCAGATCGAGCAATTGTGTGCGGAGGCACGCGAGCATGGCTTCACCAGTGTTTGCGTGAATCCATCCTTTGTGCCGTTGTGTGTCGAGCTGCTGAAGGGCACCGCGGTGGCGGTCTGCACCGTGATCGGATTTCCGCTGGGGGCGACGAGCACGGCTGCCAAGGTCGCTGAGGCGGAAGAGGCAATTGCACAGGGGGCGCGTGAAGTGGACATGGTGATCCCCATTGGCTGGCTAAAAGCGGGTGATCAGGAGTATGTCTCAAAGGATATCGCCGCCGTCGTCAAAGCGGCTCACGAAGGCCAGGCGATCTGCAAGGTGATTATTGAAACGGCGCTTCTGAACGATGACGAGAAAGTCGCCGCATGCCGGATTGCTGCCCAAGCCGGAGCGGATTTTGTGAAGACTTCCACGGGATTTGCCAACGACGGTGCCACCATCGCGGATGTGGCTTTAATGCGCCGCACCGTTGGCCAGTCAGTCGGTGTCAAAGCCTCGGGAGGTATCCGCAGTCTCGCCGATGCGGAAGCAATGATCGCCGCAGGTGCGAATCGGCTCGGAACGAGCGCGGGCGTGGCAATCGTGGCTCAAGCACGAGGACAAACCGGCGCACCTACCGGGGCCGAATATTGATCTACCGGCACTTTTAACGAAGCGGAGCGCTGGAGTTATTAATGAGAAACGCTCTCATTAGTTTGCCTCCACCACTTGCTAATTCGGCTCGCGCATGGCAAATTTTGCGAGCCAAATGCCCGATTTCCGCGTCATTTTCACAGCCACGGTAAGGCCGAACGATGCCGCGATTCTCGCGCACCGTGACGATGGGCAACGGGAGGAGGATTACATCCGCGCGGTCCGGTTTAATACGGAACTCGCGCGAAAGTGCGGGCGGAACGGTGAATTCATCCTGCTGGAAAACTCCGGCGCGGAGGCCGTCAAGCTGCGGGAAGCCTGCGCACAATTGGGCGTGCGATACCTGCCCTGCACGGCTATGCCGACAGAAGACTTCAGAGGCAAGGGGCAGGCAGAGGCGCTCATGATGGATGAAGCACTGAAGCGGCTGGCGTCTGAAGGTAACCCGATGGATTGCCCTCATGTGAAGGTAACCGGCCGCCTCATGGTGAAGAATTTCGATAGAGTGATTCAGGGCGTGATCGATGCGCCGCAGGATTGCCGGGCAAATCTCTACCGCAGTTCCATCCTGGCGGACACGCGGGTGTTTTCTTTCAGGATGGCCTTCTGGCCGCACTTGATGGATTTGGTGGATCTCATCGACGACTCTAAAGAACGCTACATTGAGCACATCATGCCGATCGCCATGCGAACGGCCGTCTTGCGGGGACTGAAATGTGACTACCTGCTGCCTGCGCCTCGTCTCTCCGGATTTAGCGCCAGCACGGGGCGATCTTATTCCGCTTCGGGCTGGCGGCACTGGTGTAATACTGCTAAGATCCTGCTTTGGAGAAAGGTGTATCCTTTGACGAAGCAGTTGAATGGGTCCGCCTGAGTGCAGTCATACGAATGTTTGTGTCGCCATGAACCCCCTTTCGACACAGACTTTCGCCAGCCCCCTCTTCCGTCCCCCCGTCCGGCTGTCGGCATTTCTTTTGGCAGTCACTGTCTTAGGCTTTGGCGCTCTGTCGCTCCCAGCTACGGAGCCGATAGATGAATCTGGCGATCTCTATGCCCAAACGGTGGAGCGGATGTTCCGCGATGACCAGATAGCAGATATCCGGGTCGTATTCGGCTATGACAATAGCGCGGACACGACGGAGACAACTGACTCGATCCGTGCGGACCATTTCATTGCTTACATCACGCAGCATTCTTTCATGCGGGTGATGCCGACGCCGGAGATCGCGGCAGAACTTGGCGTGCCTAAAGAGACGGCCAATCTGCGAGTCTATCAGGGACAGGATGTGAAGGGACGTGTGCTACGGGTTTCGCTGATCTGGAGTTGCCTTTCCACAAATGTGGCGAAAAATCTTGGTTCGCAGTACAAGGAGCAGCTTCGGGTCAGTGAGGAAGCACTGACGTTCATGCGCAAGGCGGTGACTGATGCGGAGATGTTCGTCTATGTGGGACACTCCCGTGGCGGCGGCGGGCCGGATACCTTCCCACCCGAAACCACGGACGTTCTGGATGACGGTAAACGGAAGGTGGACTTTTCCCACTACCGGAAGACGCGGCCGGGTCTGGCAGCTCTGGGCCCTTATATGTCCAAATCATCGGAGAAGCCTTACTTCATGGCATGGACTTCCTGCAAATCAGACGCGCTTTTCTATTCCTGGATTTCCAGTAAAGTCGCCGCAAAGAAACACCCCACCGGACTCGTGCTTTCCACCCGAGTATCCGGCTATGAGGCATGGTCCAAGGATATCTACGGCCACGATGAAGGTCTGATGGCGCTGGTGGCGATTGTGCAATCGGTCAGGCTTTATCCCTGGGAGGCGGCCTTGAAGGAGAAACTGCACCTTTGTGAGATCGACAGCATGACGAAAGAAAAGGCGCTGTGGAAAGTGCGGTGGGTGCAGCCGAAAACGGCTGTGCCGCTGACGCCGAAGGTGGAGAAGCTGGCGGATGCTTCGCCAGCAACCACGGCAGGAGCGCAATAGCTTAGCAGGGAAAGCACGCTAGTGTCGGCTTCGCGGTTGTGCGAAATTGGACCTGCGCTATTCGTCTTCATCCATGAGCGAAGGAAGCTATGACGCGGTCATCATAGGCAGTGGGCCGAATGGGTTGGCTGCGGCCATCCGGCTGGCGCAGCGAGGCTGGAGGACGCTTGTGGTTGAAGGATCTGACACGATTGGCGGCGGCACGCGGACAAAGGAACTGACGCTGCCTGGCTTTAACCATGATGTCTGCTCGGCGGTGCATCCTATGGGGATTGCTTCGCCTTATTTCCGGACGCTTGATCTGGAAAGCCATGGGCTGAAGTGGCTGCAACCCAAGGTACCGCTGGCGCATCCGCTGGATGGTGGCAGGGCGGCAGCGCTCTTTCCTTCGATGGAGGAAACTTGTGCCAATCTCGGCGCGGACGGCGGGCGTTATCGTTTGTTCTTCAAGCAGTTGAGTGAGCACGCAGATCAGCTTTTTGAGACTCTGCTGAAACCTCTCTCCCTTCCAGCTCACCCGCTGTTGATGATGCGGTTTGGCATGGGTGCGGGGCTGCCTGCGACGATCTTCTCCAAGTATTTCCGCACGGAGGAGGCGCGCGCTTTGTTCGGTGGGAATGCCGCCCACGCGGTCATGGCGCTGGATCTGCTGCTGACCTCCGCCATCGGGCTGACGCTGCAAGTTGCCGCCCATGGACGGGGATGGCCGATCCCGCAAGGCGGCTCGCAAAGCATCGCGGAGGCACTGGCGTCGAAACTGCGTTCGCTCGGCGGAGAAATTCAAACGGGTCGGTCAATTCAAAGCCTCGGAGACCTTCCGAAAGCGAAGGCTTATCTCTTTGATATCAGCCCTGCAAACCTGGCAAAGATTTGCAGTGAAGCCTTGCCTGCAAATTATCGGAAGAAGCTGATGCGTTATCGGCATGGTCCGGGAGTCTTCAAGATGGACTACGCGCTGAGCGCACCCATCCCCTGGAGCCACGAGTGGTGTCGTCAGGCGGGCACGGTGCATGTGGGAGGTACGTTCGAAGAGATTGCTGCAGGCGAACGGCTAATCTGGGAAGGCAAACACGCGGACAAACCTTTTGTGCTGGTCTCTCAGCCGACACTGCAGGATTCGAGTCGTGCGCCGGAAGGCAAGCACGTGGCCTGGGCGTACTGCCATGTGCCGAATGGATCTAATCAAGATTGCCGGGCCATCATCGAGAACCAGATCGAGCGGTTTGCTCCTGGGTTCAAGGATACGATCCTCGGCGCGCATGCCATGGCTTCCATGGCGTTTGAGGCGTACAATCCGAACTACATTGGAGGTGATGTCGTGGGCGGCGTGACTGACTGGCGGCAGCTTTTCTCGCGACCCGTGCGGCTGTTCCAGCCTTACACGACGCCGAATCCGTTGATCTACATTTGCTCGGCATCGTCGCCCCCCGGCGGCGGCGTGCATGGCATGTGCGGCTACTGGGCGGCCGAAGCGGTGATGAAGCGGCATCAGCCAGGTTCGTAAATGTCTCGCAACAACGGCATACCGGAACGGCATTGAGGCGTTGCGCCAAGGAGCTGACTTCTCTAAGATGCCGCCATGATCTGCCGGAGGTTTCTTTCGATTTGTGAGACAGCTATGTTGGTGGTGGCCTTCATCATCGCCGGGGCGACTGGACTTCATGCTCAAGCCACGGTGGAGGGAACCGTGCCGCTCTCATCCATCCCGGCGGCTCCGAAACCGTCCGCGAAGTACAAGGCCATCGCAGGCAAAATTGCGCCCGCGCCAGCGAAGGCCGCGATTGTTTATCTAGATGGGGCTTCCACCAAGGCTGCTAAAAAGGGCAAGACATTGGCCATGGCGCAAAAGGGTTATCAGTTCGATCCGGGCGTGATGGCGGTGCAGACCGGAACGATGATCACCTTCCCCAATGAAGATGACGAATATCACAATGTCTTCTCTTACTCGAAGGTGAAGCGCTTCGACTTGGGCCGCTATCGCAAGGACGAGCAGCCTCCTGCCCTAATGTTCGACAAGCCGGGCGTGGTGCGGCTCTATTGCGAGATCCATGAATACATGCGCGGTGTCATCTTGGTGCTGGACTCGCCGTATTTCGTGAAGACGTCCGCCGATGGAAAGTTCAAGCTGAGCGGCCTACCTGCGGGGAACTACACGCTGAAGGCCTGGCTGGATGAAAAGACGACCCTGGAACAGCAGGTCACGCTCAAAGCTGGTCAGACAGTGAAAGTGGACTTTCCGGGCAAGTAGCAGCAAGGTCGCACCGGCATAAGGCAACAGGCATTTCCTCCCATTCAGAACGAACCGTGCCCTGGCGAAACCTCTCCTTCCGCAGCAAGCTGATCCTGGCGATGTCCTTGATCGTTTGTGGTGTGACCGGCGCGACCATGATCGTCACGGAGAAGCGGGTGCAGGCCACTTATCTGCATCTCTTCGAGCAGCAGTTCAGCATGCAGATTCAGTACTTCTCCGAGAATCGTCTGCGCCAGCTCGAGATCATCGCCAATCGATGTGAAGCGGTATCCAAGTCCGTGCGGCTGCTTTCCGCCGTGGAGGAAGCCGTCGCATCCGGCGATACGGACATTATCTATGACAATCTGGAAACGGAGATCGACGGGCTGAGACGTCTGGCGGAGTCTGCTGGGCCAGGCCTCAAACGCATGCTGGAAACCCGTCGTGGTGGACCGCTAGGCGATCGCTCGCTGGGTGCGCCCCTCTTTGCCGTGACCGATGCGAAAGGGAATGTGCTCGAACCAGGCACACCACGGGAAAGCTTTCTGCGGCGTCCCAATGCCAGCGGCAATAACAAAGCCCAGCAGTTTCAATTCTTCGCTAAGCGAACACCGGGCGAGGCGCTCAAGGGACAGGAGATCGGCTACATGGCCATCAAAGGGACAGATGGCCAGCAGGCCCAACTCCGCGAGTTCATCGTGACGCCGTTGGTCAATCAGGCGACGGAGGAGTTTCTCGGTACGCTCATCATGGGCTTCCGCGTGCAGGACTTCGGGGAGTCGGCCATGTATCAGTTCAGCGATAAGGCGCTCATCAGCGGCATCTGGCTGGATCGAGAACTCTACACCAAGACCATTCCTGAGGGCGTGCGTGCGACGGTAGCTGAACGCGTGGCTGAGGAAGTACAGTCGAAGCAATCGACTTCGCACGAGGATACCATCGGTCTGGATGGGGTACCGCACCGGCTGTTTTACAAGATTCTGAATCCCGATTCCATCTTCCCCCCCGCAGCACAGGTTTGCCTCTTCTCAATGAAGGAAGTCGTGGAAGAACAGCAGAGCCTGCGCACCCGTATCCTGGGCTTTGGCTCCCTGGCTTTGTTGGGCGGCATTTTCCTGGTCATGGTGATTTCCCATGGCTTCAGCAAGCCGATTGAGGAGTTGGTCAAAGGCACGCGGCGTATTGCTGACGGAG
The DNA here is from genome assembly GCA_965284365.1 of Phragmitibacter sp. Taxonomy (GTDB): domain Bacteria; phylum Verrucomicrobiota; class Verrucomicrobiia; order Verrucomicrobiales; family Verrucomicrobiaceae; genus Phragmitibacter. Next base: position 4,010,209 of record OZ260079.1, on the reverse strand, counting down.
ACTTCAGCGTGAAGGTGCCGGTGCGGTCCAAGGATGAGATCGGCGTGCTGGCCTCTTCCTTCAACAACATGACGGATGAACTGGCCCTGAAGGAACGCTACAAGGCGGTGCTGGCCCAGGTCACAGACAAGGAAGTAGCGGAACAGCTCATCAGCGGGAAGATGGCGCTGGGCGGGGAGCTGCGCGTGGTCAGTGTGATCTTCTGCGACATCCGAGGGTTCACTGCCCATACGGAAGGCATGCCGCCGGAGGAGGTGATCGCCATGCTGAACGAGCACATGACGGCGCTGAATCGCGTGGTGCATGATCACTACGGGGTTGTGGACAAGTTCGTGGGTGACCTGATTATGGCCGTCTTCGGAGCGCCCAAGAGCTACGGCAACGATGCGCTGCACGCTGCCAAATGCGCTCTGGCCATGCTACGGGAGCGGGAGAAGCTGAATCAAACTTCGCGGCATCACATCGAGGTCGGCATTGGCCTGGCCACCGGTGAGGTGGTGGCGGGCTGCATGGGATCCGAAGACCGGCTGAACTACACCGTGCTGGGCGAGCGCGTGAATCTCGCATCGAGGCTTTGCTCGAAAGCAGGCCGAAATGAACTGCTCATTGATGAAATGACTCTCAGTTGCCTGCCGGAAGGCGTGTTGGCAGAACCTACCGAACCGATGCCGTTAAAGGGATTCAGCGAACTGGTTGCTGCCTATCGCTTGTTGGGTATGGTAGGAGATTCTTCAGAACTCGCACCCGCCTCAGTTCCTTCATCGCGGTAGTCCCTTTCACTTGACGAGCTCACATGCAGAAAACCCCAGCCGTGATCGTCCAGTTCAGCTACACTTTCCTCACCCACCCATTCCAAACAAGATGAAGACATCCACGAAGCATTTTATTTTGTATGGCCTCTTATCGCTCAGCCCATGTCTTTTCGGACAGTCACCGTTTGAACGTGATCTGGCAAAGCTAAAATCCCAGAAACAGAAGGCGGTGGCAGCCGCGATCGCGCCCATTGAATTTCGCTATCAGGAAGAAATTGAAAAGCTTCTGCGCAAAGCAACACAAGCAGGAGATCTACAGGCGGCCCTAAAAATTAGAAGTGAACTTGGGAAACCCGTGGGCCTTCCAGATGCTGCGATAGAATTTAATGGCAAATGGTACTGCATTTATCCTGACCAGATCACATGGATCGAAGCACGCAAAAAATGTAAAGCTCTGGGGGGCGAACTTGCTTCAGTGACCGATGAAACCACTCATAATTTCATCAAAAATCTGGCACCGAACGTGCAACTCTGGCTGGGTGCCACCGATGAAAAATCGGAAGGGGCGTGGAAGTGGGAAAATGGTTTCCCCATGCAATTTTCAGCGTGGATCAAAGGGGAGCCTTCCGGAGGCACTCAGGAAAACTGCATCTATGTGGTCGATTCCGGGTGGAAAGACGCCAACAACGGTGAATTGCATGGATTTATCTGTGAGTGGAGCTTCCCATAATGGCCCTCTCGAAAGTGCCTATCGATAGTTAGGCATGAGCGTGCTGTCAGCACGAAAAACACAACCCCCATCTCCATCGAGCGCCTTCTGAGTTTCATGTCTCCCGCTAAAGCTTCGTTCCTACTCACTTTCACGCTTCTAAGCGCGATGTCTTGCGTCCGGCTCTCGGCCATCGAGCTGCTGCCTGAATCCAGCCCGTTGAGTCTCAGTCTGACCGGGACGCTAGATGCGGAAGTGTATGCCACAGACTCCCCTACCCCTGGCCTGCTGCTCAGTGACGACGAAGTCTTCTTCAATCCACGCGCTACGCTCTTCGCGGATTTGCATCTGGGCGCGCACTGGTATGGCTTTGTGCAGGCGCGGTTCGATCGGGGTTTTGATCCGGGAACAGAGGACGACGGAGACGCTCGCCTGGATGAATACTTCGTGCGCTGGACGCCGTTTGATGAGCCGCTTTTGAACCTACAGGTGGGTAAGTTCGCGACAGTGTTTGGCCAGTGGGTGAACCGGCATTTGTCCTGGGACAATCCTTTCATCACGGCTCCAGCAGCGTATGAGAATGTCATCACCATCACGGATCGCGGTGCGCCGCAGTCTGCGAACGCCTTCATGGGACGCCGCTTGGTAGCGGACAAGAAGGAAGACTGGCTCACCGTGATCTGGGGTCCGGCCTACACGTCGGGTGCGTCGGTGAGCGGTTCCATCGAGAAGTTCGATTACGCCTTTGAGGTGAAGAACTCTTCGATCTCTTCGCGGCCTTCAGATTGGCAGCCGACGGATCAAGGGTGGCAAGAGCCTACTGTGTCAGGGCGCTTAGGTTTCCGCCCGGATGCTTCCTGGAATATGGGTGCTTCCGGCAGCAGCGGCGCGTATATCGCGGATGACTTGAACATGCTGCCTGATGGGCAAAGCCGAGGCGATTTCCGGCAGGATACACTGGGATTTGATCTGAGTTATGCGCATGAGCACTTTCAGATCTGGAGTGAGTTCATTCTCTCGCAGTTCGACGTGCCCTTCGTGGGTCAGGTGGGGACCCTGACGTATTTCATCGAGGCGAAGTATAAGTTCACACCGAACCTCTTCGCGGCGCTGCGCTGGAATCAGCAGTTCTTCGATGAAGTCACTTTCCGCGATGCCAATGGACGCACTCAGAGCGCCGAATGGGATCGGGATCTGAGCCGCGTGGATGCGTCGATCGGCTATCGTTTCAACCGCCATGTGCAGGCAAAGGTTCAATACAGCTACGGCCATGAGTCCGGCCCAGAGGCCAATGCGGATCACTTGGTGGCGGCACAGGTGACGTTGAAGTTTTAGAAATGGGATTGGGGACCTGCCACTTCACTCTGGGCTATCGCGCTTCAACTTAACAACGGTTTTAACACGCAAATGCATAATTGGCAACCCAGGGAATCCAAGTTATAGCTTGCTTTGTCACAACGTGTACAGCCAAAAAAATGCGCAACATCGTCCCCACGATCCCCAAGGATTTTGAGTCTGCTGTAGGTGATCCCGCAAAAATCACCACGTCGAAACCGATTCGCATAGGCACTTTTGGGCAGCTTGTAGAGGCGACTGCAGCCTTCGCGTTTTACAATAAGGATCACATGCTTTTTTTCAGGGGGCAAGGAAACGATTATCTTAATAAGGGAGGAAGTTCCTCATTCTACCCAACAATATACCGCGGAGAATATCTACCCCATCGAGAACTTCGTCATAAGTTCGATCTCCTTGATGGAGCCTCAAAAGCATTGGTAAATCTTTTTGAATCGCGAAAAATCGAGGGATACAAAGATATCAAACGACGGAAGCTAATTCAATGGAGCATCATCCAGCACTACGAAGTATGTGAAACTCCGCTTCTCGACTTTACCCACTCTCTACGGGTCGCTTGCTCATTCGCACAGATGAACAATGATAGCGATAAAGCGTTTGTATTCATGTTCGGATTTCCTTATCTTACGAACAGAATATCGCTCAACTCGGAGCATGATTTGGTCAACATTCGACTTTTAAGCATCTGCCCTCCTGCCGCACTCCGACCGCAATATCAAGAAGGTTATCTCGCGGGAACTGATGAGGTAACTGACTATTACGACGACAAAACAGATCTAGACTTCAACAATCGATTGATCGGCAAATTTGAGATTCCTACTGGGAAAAACTTTTGGGGACGGAGTTTCCACCAAATTCCGAAAAACTCACTCTATCCCAAAAGCGATCCAATCAAAGCACTATGCGATGAAATTCGTAAGATGACTTCGAGAGAGCTTAAGTCTGGCGATCTAGGAGATTTTCTCAAAACATGGGCAGAGATTGAAGAATTGGTTACAACTCGGGGTAGGGGCGATCATCAGCGGTACTTGAGTTTCCGGCAGGCCCTAAATCATTTGGTTCAGGGGCATGTGATTGATAACGAGTTGTATTACAGCCTTGATCGCTTGCGCTCCTTCAGAAACCACGTCGTCCATGAGGCACACAAGGTAAAGTCAGACACAATCGGAGAATTTTTGAATTCTGCGGAGCAGGCCTTAACGGCTGTAAAGAACCAACTTCAATCCAATCAAAGCAGGGAAGGCTTCGCGGTTGTCCCAGTGTCGCCCTAGCCTCCACCCAAACCCTATGTCTCTCGAGAAAACTGCATTTATTGGAAGCAAAGGCGACGGGAAAGCTCGTCTTCCGTTCGAAAATCTTCTTAAACGGTATGAACTTCTACGAGACGCGACAGCTCGGACTGTTCATGGCGAGCACGGACTTTCACCAGACCTCTGGCCATTTGTGGCTATGATCTCCTTCTCATACGCCTTCAACTCCTACAAGGCGCTTGGACTTATCTTGCCCGAGCTTTACCACGAGAGCGGGGCGGTACTCTTACGTCAGCTTTGGGAGGTATCACTCAATCTGCATTGGATCGAGCGTGACCCTGAAAGAAGGGCTCGCGATTTCTGCAATTTCACAGTGATCGAACTTCGGAAAGGGATGCAAAAATCAGGGGAGCAAGACTCGCTCGCAGACTTCGACGCGGCTTCAGCCCGCTTTCAGAACCGGTTTCGCTTCAAAGACAAGAATAACAAGGAGCGTATTACTTCAAGTTTTGCAGGAGGCAGTGTCCAGCAACGAGCGGAGGAGATTGGAGAGCCTTGGAGCAAGGACTACCTACAACTTTACAACTTAGCTTCGATGCATGCACATGGTGCTCCGGGCGCAGTTCTGCATCAGCATTTCGTTCACCAGTCCACATCGCCAGAAAACAGAGAAAAAGATTCCACTGCTTTGATCGCATATCTCTCAATGAAAGTTTTGGTTGCTGATGTTCATCTGTTGGTTCGCAATGGACTAGTATCGACCTCGACCGAAGTAGATGAGGCGTTCAAAGACGCACTCGCATGACGACGCCAATGTTCCTTACTTGCCCTGACCAAATTGCTCCGCTGCAAGATCAAATCTTCTCCTTGCCACTTCTTCATGCTGGACTCCGTGGCAAACGTCACTCAGCTTTTCCTAGAAACTTTTGAGCCTTTGCGTGTTCCTCGTTAGTCGAGCATTGCAAAGTGGTTCGAACCAAACGCGAAGGCGCGTTCGTGTTTGGCAAATGGCTCTGCTTACAGCAAGTGCAGCTTCTCCATGACCGCCTTCAATTCGGCAGTCTGAGCGGCGCTCATTTCGCAGAGAGGCAGACGGAATTCCTCCGCGCACATGCCTTTGAGGGCGAGGGCTGTCTTGATGGGAAGCGGGTTGGTAGCCAGCTTCAGGAAGAGGGAGAAGAGCGGACCGAACTTGGCGTGGACGGACTGGGCTTCGGCCCACTTGCCTTGCAGGGCGGCTTGGACCAAGTGGCTCATTTCGCGGGGAATGAGATTCGACGCAACGCTGACGACGCCCACGGCACCGACGCTCATGAAGGGAAGAGTCAAAGAGTCATCGCCGGAGAGAACTTCGAATTCCTTCGGCAGATGCTGACGCAAAGCGCTGACGCGATCCACGCTGCCACCGGCTTCCTTGATAGCGCGGACATTTGGGCAGGCAGCGACGAGGCGCTCCACCACATCCACACCGATCTCCACGCCGCAGCGGCCGGGCACACTGTAGAGGACGAGCGGGAGGCCGGTGTTATCCGCAATGGCCTTGAAGTGGCGGAACATGCCTTCCGCACTGGGCTTATTGTAATAAGGTGCGACGAGCAGGGCGGCATTCGCGCCGGCCTTCTCGGCTGCCTGGGTCATCTCGATGGCTTCGCGGGTGGCATTGCTGCCGGTGCCCGCCATGACAACGCCACGGCCCTTGGCGAACTCAACGGAGAGCTGAATGACGCGGTCATGCTCTTCATAATCCAGCGTGGGCGATTCCCCGGTGGTGCCGCAAGGGACGATGCCCTGCACCCCGCTCTGAAACTGGAAATCGATGAGCTTCGAGAGAGCCTCCTCATCGATGCGGCCGTCCTTGAAGGGGGTGACAATAGCGGTGTGGGTACCAGCGAACATAAAAGCTAAGGCGTCTGAAGTAGAAAGATGGCGGCGAAAACGATTACACACTGACTTCGCCTTCAAAGACAAAGTCCGCAGGACCGTGGAGAGTCACATTGGCAAAACCTTCCGGGGTCTTCTCGAAACCCACGCGGAGGGTATCGCCCCCGCGCACCAGCACGGAGACAGGCGAGGAACCGCCCTGAAGTTCATGCGTGAGCAGGGCGCAGGCGACCATGCCCGTGCCACAGGCCAGGGTCTCGTCTTCCACACCGCGCTCGTAGGTGCGAATGCTGATGCTGCCGGGGCCGAGGATCTTTACGAAATTCGCGTTCGTGCCCTTGGGAGCGAAGGCTTCATGATAGCGCAAGCCCGCGCCAAGACGGCGGACTTCGGCCTGCTCCAGATCATCCACAAACACCACCGCGTGAGGCACGCCGGTATTGATGCTGTGCACGGTCAGGGGGGTGCCATCCACCACCAGGGACTGGTTCAGCTTTTGATTATGAGGCGCGCTCATGTTGATGCGCACTTCCTCGCCCAGGAAGTCGGCGGAGATCATGCCAGCCAGGGTTTCAAAACGCAGTCCGGGAAGGTTGTTGTCGTGCAGCTTGTTCACGTAGCGGGCGAAGCAGCGGGCGCCATTGCCGCACATTTCGGCTTCGCCGCCATCGGCATTGTAATACCGCATACGGAAGTCGCCGCCGTCTGAGGCAGGTTCCACCGCCAAAAGGCCATCTGCACCCACACCACGGTGGCGGTCGCAGAGTTTGGCAATGGTCGAGCCGTCAAGTTGCAAGCCAAGTGAGCGGTTGTCGAGCATGACAAAGTCATTGCCCGCACCATTCATTTTCCAGAACCGGAGGATTTGAGCCATAAATCTGATTTGAGGTGGAAGAACTAAGCGGACTTCACCGCGTCGACAAGAGGTTTCACAAAGGCACTGATCTTCCCGCTCAGATCGTCCCCTGCCCCATTCTGCTCGATAAGCTTCACGATGGCGCTACCCACGACGACGGCGTCCGCCATGCCCGCCACTGCCTTGGCCTGTTCCGGTGTGGAGATGCCGAAACCCACCGCCACCGGAGTCTTCGACGCCGCCTGGATCAGGGCGACCTGCTCGCCGATGCCCGTGGCCAAGGTGGTCTGCATGCCGGTGACCCCCTCCCGGGAGACATAATAGATGAACCCCTCTGCCGCCGCGCCGATGAGGGCGATGCGCTCCTTCGGAGTGGTCGGCGCGATGAGACGGATCTGATGCAGACCGGACGAGCCCTGCAGTTCCTTGTTCAGGACTGCCTCATCGGGCGGTAGGTCGAGGAGGAGCACGCCGTCCGCACCTGCCGCGGCCGCATCCCGGTGGAAGGCTTCAAAACCGTAGGCATAGACGGGATTCAGATAGGTAAAGAGCACCAACGGCACCTGAGTTTCCTGACGAATCTCTCTGATAAGAGTAATGATCTTCGCCATGGTCGCTCCAGCCCGCAGGGCGCGGTCAGCGGCCATCTGATTCACCACGCCGTCCGCCAGTGGGTCACTGAAAGGCAGGCCAAGCTCAATGATGTCCACACCGCACCGCTCCAAGGCGAGCACTACTTCCTTGGTCTTCTCCAACGTCGGATCACCCGCGCAGATATAGGCGACAAAGCCCTTTTTCCCGGCACTGCGGAGATTGGCGAAACATTGATCCAGACGATTCATGGGGAGAGAGACTTAGAGCGGGGCAGGCCGATGCGCAAAGAAGTTTTGGCTCACACAGGTTTCATGGGTACAGTCGCCAATCCACCACGCATGCCGGCACTCTTCTGGGACATTCTGAATCACGTCAAACAATGGGCTTTCATCCTCTTTGGCATTACGCTGGTGGTCAGTGCCATGACGCACCTGCTGCTCCGTCAGCGGGATGCCCGCGCTGCGGCCTTCTGGGCAGTCATCATCTGCTTCATCCCGGTGGTTGGGGCGATTTTCTACGTCCTCTTCGGCATCAACAGCCTGCGGCGCACGGGTAAGGAGTATCGCGATGCCGCGAACCTTGACCTCAGTGCCGTGGGCGAGGCCTGCCCGGCCAATCCTTGGGAAATGGCGCCCGAACTGCTCCAGATGCGCGGCCTGGCCGTGACCATGGGCCGCATCTCCCGCCTGGGTCTGACCGTCGGAAATGCGGTGCAGCCCCTCTCCAATGGCGAGGAAGCCATGCACGCAATGCTCGATGCGATCCGCGCTGCGGAGAAATCCGTCACACTATGCAGCTACATCTTTGAGGCGAAGGGCATCGGCGCGACGTTCATCGATGAATTGGCCAAGGCCAAGGAACGCGGCGTGGAAGTGCGGGTCATGGTGGATGATGCAGGCACCCGCTACTCTTTCCCCGCCGTCACGCGCATTCTGCGCGCCAGGGGCATCAAGGCAAAGCGCTACATGCCATTGCGATTCATCCTGCGCATCCTGACCATGAACCTCCGGAATCACCGCAAGATCATGGTGGTGGACGGCAAAGTGGGCTTCACCGGCGGCATGAACATCCGCCAGGGAAACATGGTGGAGGCCAATCCGAACTCACCGGTGGAAGACATGCACTTCAAGGTGGAAGGACCCATCGTGCGGCAACTTCAGCGCATCTTCGCCGAAGATTGGGTCTTCTGCGCGGGTGAAGTGCTTTCCGGTCCTATCTGGTATCCGGAAGTCTCTCCTGTGGGTGAAGTCGCCGCGATCGGCATTCCGGACGGCCCGGATGAAGATGCTGACGTCATGGCGAAGGCGATCTTCAGCGCGGTCATCGCAGCGCAAAAGAAGATCTGCATCATGACGCCCTATTTCCTGCCCGATCCCCGGCTGATCTGGGCGCTGAATCTGGCATCGCTACGCGGTGTGGAAGTGAAGATCGTCACGCCTAAGAACAACAACATCCCCTTTGTTCGCTGGGCCGCTCGCACGATTTATCCGGAGCTCCTGGAACGCGGAGTCATGGTGTATGAATCCGAGGGGCACTTCGATCATACCAAGTTCATGACCGTGGACGGGCTTTGGTCGCTGATCGGTTCCACCAATTGGGATCCCCGCAGCCTAAGACTGAACTTTGAGTTTAATCTAGCGTGTTTCGATGACAAGCTTGCCGAGAGCCTGGATAAGAAACTCGATGCTAAGCTGGCACTGAGCAAGGTCGTGACGGAAATGGATTTGAAGAAAGATTCTATTCCGGTGAAGCTGCGGGATGGGATTGCGAGGTTGTTTATTCCGTTTTTGTGAGGGGAATCAGATCCCTCAGAATCCAGTGTTTCGCTCGGCCAAAATCGCCCGACCTGCTGCTGCCGTTCGTTCCTCTGGTGCTCTGGGATCACTATTCCGCTGCAACTCCCAGCAGCAGTGCAATCCGTAAATATCCTCGGGACTAAGTTGAGCGCTGGCCTCCGAAAAGAGTGCGAAAGTTACCGAACCCACCATGCCTACTCCCACATCTACTTCTCCTCCTGGCTCCGCATATCGATACTTTACCAACCAAACTCCTCGGCGATCGTCCGTCGGAGGCCAGTATATTGTGCGAGTATCATAAAGTTCAATACTTGTAGGCGGTCGTCCAAACTCATTGGGATGCGCAAGCCAGTTTGCCATTTCAGCAACTGCCAGGAAGTCAGGCTTTTGACACTCTGCCGGTATTTCATCTGCAGCTCCAAGGTCGCTCAAATATCGCTGCGCTACCGTGCTGTGATTCGGGTCATAACAATATTCGGTGAGGCGGGTGAGTCCGGTCGCATCTCCCGATTTCGCTGATGCCCACGCGGCTTCAAGACGCACTGCCACATTCTTGTGATTTTGCGCAAGATTCAAGAGTGGCCCTCGACTCTCTTCGGACAAAAACGGAATTGCGGCTGTCGCACTATGGGCACGGCTGAATTCTTCAGGATTGGCCGACTCTAACCACGCTGCCAACATTGCTACTCCCGAAGAGCTTGCAAACGGATGATCTTGCAGCTTTCCCTGGAGCGCAAGGCCATTGCAAAAATCGAGAAAAGCTACTGCCATGAAACCAGTCGGCAATGGCTCCTTCAATGCGTCGGCAAGTTGCGTGTCGTAAGGATGCCCGTCTGCAAAGGCCCCAAAAATGACCGACCACATATAGGCGTCAGACTCGTAGCCGGACTGTGCGACGCGTGCGATCAATGTCACGTCCGCATTCTGACGATAAAGCGCCAATATCTTCAGCAGAAAAAGCGTTTCGTCTTTGGATGTGGGCTTCATTTCAAGGCCCCGCGCAACCTCCAATCTCAACAGGGGCAATCCTTCCATACGCAACTTCTCAAATGCCTGCTCTGTTTCGATTTTTTGAAAGAGGCCGGCGAGACGGCGCAGCGGGGATGAAAAGGATGATTCCGATGGTTCACGTTCACCGCCTTGAAGTTGTTTGATGGCCGCGATGATTGCAGCGGCTTCCTTCTTCGTTTTTACCTTGTGATCCCACGAGGTAAGAAAACGATTCAAATCTCCGCCGTTCTTCATCCAAGCAGTCAATTCTTTGATAAGTGCAGATGAACCAAACATTTCGTCAGTATCTAGTTGTTCTTTACAGGAGGAAAAAAACGCGAGGAAAAATAGACCGAAAATCAGCCGCCCCCCTGATTTTTCAGATATGAGCATGGCGATCGCATAGTTTCAAACGTGTGCATCTACAAATCAAACTCAAACATCACCGCCTGCTTCGGCACGCGCACTCCCGGTAGTGACGCATATAATCTGCAGGCTGCTTCGTTCCCGCCCTCCGTCAACACCCAGGCTTGTTGGCAGTTCAGCAAACGGGCATGCTCGAACAAGCAATGTAGAAGTTGCTGGCCGATTCCCTGCCGCCGATGACACTCCGTCACGCCGACTTCGTTGATCCATAACTGCGGAGCCTTGTCCGGGTGCAGGTAGTGCACCGCAGATGCGAAGCCGACGATCTGATCTCCATCGAGCGCCATGGCCAGATGGTGTCGTGGATCAGCGAGAAACTCGCGCGCAAAGATTGCTGATACCGGGTTATCAAAGACCCCCGATTGAGTTGACTCCAGTAGCGCCAAGTCATTGATCGTGGCCAGCCGGTAAGTTATACTCATGCGTTGATTGGCCTCGTATTTTAGAGCAGGAAAAGTTGCTAGTCCCCCCTCTCGCCGCGCGATTCGCTAAGCTTGCTTCTCATAAAGCCGCTGCACCGACTCCCGGCTCAGGACAATGAGCGTGAAGACACCAAGCACCGTTCCAATCGGCACAAAGGTGCACGAGATTGCACCCACGACGAAACTGAATGTTCGTTTTTGCCGTTTTGCCATATACCGCCCGGAAAGAATGGTACAAATCGCAAGGGCCCAGCCAATGATAACCGCGACCATTCCAAATCCGATAAACAAATAGCCAATCCACGCGGTCGGTTCCTGTCCCTGAGTGCCTGGGCCGATGGTCTCGGGGTTTGCCACCATCATGACGCCAATGCCAACATGAATAAGCGGAAAACAGGCGAACAATGCTCCAATACCACCTACCACGTAATGAAAGATGGAGAGCAGACGGAGATGTTCTACGTCTTTGCTCGGCGTTAGATTCGGAAAGGGTGAAGTTTCCATGGATGGGCTCAGCGAGTTAAAGGATATTCCTACTATTGCTTTGAGAGGCTGGCTCCGATGGTGTCTGGATTTCACCGGTAATGCAAAGGCGTCGCACCACCAGTTCGTCGATCTCAAGCCGGCGAATGCGTGCCCGCCCGATCGCCACACGGCCAATCGCGAGGGCGCCGATAGCCACCGCTCCGACCGCCACGGAGGCGAGCGCCAGCACTCCGATTGCTTGCGCACCAATCGCCTGGGCCCCTATCGCTTCGGCACCAATCTTCTGCTCTCCGATGCTGACCACAGGCAAATGGGTGAATGGGGCATTGTGAACCGCTCCATAGTTGTGACCAATATCCACGCTTCGTTTAAGAGAATACTTCATCTTTACCTCCTCCTTTTTCCAGCAGGTGTCTGAACTAGCTTCCCACTATCAAGATCGTAATTGAACCGCTTGCCATCCGCGCGTTTTACCGAGAGGAGATTCGATTCCGTTATCCCTTCTGCCATTCCCCAATGATAATGCGAGACTGTCTTGTGCAAAACTCCTTTGTTTGGGGCAAGCTCCTTTAGACGGACGTCTCTGACTTTGTCGCCGCTTCGCCAAAAAGAGAACAGCACAAGGCTTTCATCAAACTCAGGAATCAGATTCAAGCCATCATAAATGGTCACCAGATGGATTCCATCATTGGACGGAAAGAGGGAGCGGTACCACCTGGGCAGTTTCCACAGAAATGTATTCTTTTTAGTGTTCCTGACAGTGGTGCCGCGCTTTGGGTCGCTAACGACAGTGATATTACCCCCCGGACTTTTGAATACCAGACGTGAAGGAACAGACAAGGGTTCATCAGCCAAGCTATTATGCACGGCCCAAATGATTGTCACTAAAGTGAGTATCAGCGTGCGCATGTTTCTCTGTTAGGCTAAATCTTTCCTGATCAAAAAGTGCGGCAGCCCTACCTCAGTGAACTTAGGATCATGAACTGTATAACCCAGCCGCACGTAAAACGGCACCGCCGTGTCTCTCGCATGGGCGATCATCTTTTCGTATCCGACTTTGGCCGCGAAAGTCTCGGCGAACTCCACTAGCGCCGTCCCCACTCCCCTCTTCTGTAGCCTGGGATCAATGGCCACCTGCCGCATCTTGATCGTGGCCACGCCTACCGGCGTCAGCACCAGGCAGCCCATCAGCACTTTCCCATCCTCTTCACCGACGTCCTCGAAAGCCGCCAGATGAAATGACTTCCTCTCCAGAGCTCTCTCTGCGTCCGTCCAACTGAGTCCCAGCGGCTTCCGCAGCACCTCATCCCTGAGCGCCACGGTGCGGTCATACTCGGCTGAGCCAACACTGACTTCCCGGAAGGTCATGGCATCATCTTAGTGAAACGACACAGCTGTCAGGCTGCATTTCTCTTGCCGCGCTGATGCAGCACAAAGGCTAGCCCCGCGATGATTAGCATCGCGATGGAAAACACATCGCCAAAGCGCGCATAAAAAGTCATCGGCGGATTTTTCTCCAGGAGCACGTCCTTTGGCAGGAAGCCTTTCACAAAGACGCTGCCGGTCTTGACGTCCACCAAACGGTCTTCCTTGGCGATGCGGCCAAAGGTATCGATGAAACAGGTCACGCCGGTGTTGCAGGCGCGGGCCATGGGGCGGCGCAGCTCAATGCAGCGAAAGACGGCATTGGCCAGATGCTGCTCATTCTCCTCGCTGAAAAGGAACCAGCCGTCATTCGTGCAATTCACGATGAGCTGCGGCGATGGCCGCGCGAACTTCCGGGCAAATCGTCCAAAGGTATCCTCAAAACAAATCAGTGGGATCAGGCCAACGCCTTCCGGTTTTTCCAACATCAATGGTTCCGTAGATGATCCCGGTTTGAAATCACCTGGCAGCACAGATCCGAGCAGTGCCTCCATCCCCGGCAGCCAGCGCATGGGCAGGTATTCACCGAAGGGCACGAGGCAGACTTTGTAGTAGAGCTGATGGTTCTCGTAGGCCCCACGAAGCAAGGCCGCCCCGGTATAGGTGGCATCATTGGGCACCATGTTATCGGTGCCCGTCATGAGCGAGTAGTCCGCCATGAGCAGGACGTTGTCGATAAACGGGATGTGCTGCCTTTCGTTGAAGTCCAAAGGCAAAGCGCTCTCCGGCCAGATGACAAGATCGGGGGAAGTTGCCTTGAGTCCCAGTTCGGTTAGCTGAGCGTAACCTTCATAAATATCCCGGGCGAACTCCGGATTCCATTTCTCCTGCTGGGGTACATTCAGTTGGATGAGCAGCGTCTTGAGAGCGACCGTCTCCCCCGGCTTCTTTGCCATGGTCAGAACGCCGTAGCCAAAGTTCAGGATGACAAGCGTAACCGCGCAGAAGAAATCCAGATGCGGCCGCACGCGGGACGTGCGGATTTCCTGACGGAAACGAAGCACTGTATTGAATCCGATACACGCCACAAAGATGGGTAGAAACGAGAGGCCATTCGCTCCGACCAGATCCGCGCTCTGCACATTCGCGATGATAGCCTGCATGGGCACGGCCAGGCCATTCCACGGGAAGCCTGTGAAGACGATACCTCGCAGCCACTCCTGCGCCACCCACGCCGCTGCGCACAGAAACGCAGAACGAAGCGACTCAACCGAGAAACTGAACAAGGTACTGCGATCAACTACACCGGTTATTGGCAAAGCTCCAATGCGCGGTCTGCCCACCGTCACTGCGACCACTGCCCAGAGTCCCCAATACAATGCCAAAAATCCCCCCAGGCCGATGGCCGCGCCGAATCCCATGAGTTCCACACCCCAACCCATCCAGGCATGATCCTCAGCCCCGCCGATGACCCGGGAGGAATGCCGCACCCACGCGAGATTTGGGATGAAGAATACTGCCCCCGCCAGATAGCCCAGCCAGAAGGCGCGCCGCTTTGGCTTCCGTGACGCAAACCCGCCGCCCAGCCGCTCCGTCCACAGCGCAACGAGCAACGGTAACAGGAAGAGCCAGACGAGATACGTTTGATTCCAACGCGGATAGGCAAAATACAATGCCACGCCGCTGACGACCGCAAGCAAAGTCGCCCACGCCCAATGGACACGGCGAACCGCCTGTTCTTCAGTGCTGCGATCCGCCAGTGCTTCAGTCATCCAGTTTGTCTACGATCCGGGACACTACTTGATCAGGACAGTGGCCAGTCCCAGGAAGGTGCCCATGCTGACTACATCCGTAGCCGTAGTGAGGAAGATGCTGGAAGCCGTGGCGGGATCCGCGCCAAATTTTTTCAAGATCAGCGGGATGGTCGCACCAGAAAGGCCGCTTACCACACAGCTCACGATCATGGACAGAAAGACGACCAAAGCCAGCGTGAGCGCCGCCGGATTGTGATTCATCTTTGCATAGACGAACATGCCCGTAGCCGCCACGAGTCCGACGAGGATACCATTAAAAAGACCCAGCACGGACTCCTTCAGGAAGAGCTTCTTCTCCTCACCCTGTTTCAAGTCACCCAACGTCAGACCGCGCAAGCAGACCGCCAGCGCCTGACAGCCCGTATTGCCGCTCTGCCCGGCGAGGATCGGCAGGAAGGTCGCGAGGATCACCACCTTATCCAGAGTACCCTGGAAGACACTGACCACGGCGCCCGCCACAAAGGCCGTCAGCAGATTCACCTGCAGCCACGGGTGGCGCATAAAAAGACTGCGCCTCACCGGAGTGGAGAGCCGTTCTTCATTATTAACACCCACCATGCTACCGGGCTGCGCAGAAAGTTCGATCGCACGGGCTTCAAAGAGCGACTGACCCCGCACCAAGCCGAGCAGATGCCCTTCCGCATCGCACACGGGATAAACCGGGAAGTGCCGGTTCAGCGTGCTCTTCATCGCATCCGTCAGGGCCATCTCCGGCAGCAGCCAGAAGGGATTTCCGTACATCACCTCGCTCAGTTTCTGATCCGGCGAGCCCAACATGAGATCCCGCATGACCAGCACTCCCAGGAGCTTGTTCGACTCATCCGTCACATAGCCATAGGTGATAAAGCTTTTCTTGGTCAGCAGGCGGAGATCTTCGATCGTTTCCCGAACGGTCATGTGCGGACGGAAGACGGCTGTGGCCGGTTCCATGAGCCAGCCCACACTATCTTCCGGATATTTGTCATTCTCCTGCCACTGGACCACCTGCTCCGGGGAGGCACCCGCACGGAGCTGCTCACGGCGCTTCGGATCCATCTCGCGCAGGATCTGGTGCGCCACCAGTGGATTGATCGTGCTCAATACCTGGACCGCGAGATCATCCGGCTGGCCAGCGAGAAACTCCGCTGCCTCGTGCGGCGCGCGCTGAACCGACTCTGCGGACAGGCGTTGCACCTGCTTGTCGCGGGCGGAAGATGGTGTGATGGCGGTGGAAGGGAGGGAGTCCGGTTGATCAGCAGCTGGCATAGTTCACTGTTTGTTAAAAAGGTGAGTGGGCAAACAACTTTTGTTTTGGTTTCAGCAGGAAAGCAATGACGGGCAAGCAAGCAGGGATCAGCGGCCATCAGTCGTCCAGGCGACCCAGCAGCGCCAGCATGCGGCCCGTGCGCCCTTTCTCGACACGGTAGCTATAATAGCGGGCCAGATCAGAAGAGGTGCAAACCCCTTCATCGTGAATATTCTCCGGCAACACTCCGGCCTCCCGGGCGTGCTGCCGAATGATCCCGGCAAAGTCGATCTCAAAGGCCGGAGGCCGGATGCAGGGGGAAAGCTGCACAATCAGATCCTGTGGCTGCGTGCCGAAGTGTTCACCCATCTGCGTGATCGCCTCTGAGATGATGTTCAGCTCCGAGCCCTTCCGCCCCGAGTGCAGTACGCCGAAGGCTTTTTTCACGGGATCGACCAGATAGATCGCGCAGCAGTCGGCCACATAGATGCCGATGAGCACGCCTGCCTCGCCACAGATCAGGCCGTCGCAGGCTTTCACCGGCCCGTCAGTGTCTTTCGTCACTACGGTCACACCACGGCCATGCACCTGCTCCGCGCTTTTCATCTGACCGGGCACAAAGCCTAGCTCTGCCGCCACGGAACCATGCCAGTCCGCCAGACGGGCCAATACCTCGGCGCGCTCCGCATCCACGGGAATATCCGGATGGCGCAGAGTGAAGGCATGCCGGAACTCCGGCAGCGCCTCCAAGGCGGGAAAAGTCGTCCACAGCAGGGCTGGCGTTTCTTGCATCCGCGCATGATGCCGCAAACACTCCGGGCCGCACTTCAAAAAATCGTTTTCCCATTTCGGGCGTTAAAGACAAATCCCTAACCTGGAAGTTTAAGACTTACCTCTCCTCTCCTCCCGATAAATCTTGTCTCCCCCTCTCCGATCCTTCACGATAAACCTGTGAAGTTATCTCACGCACTGTCAGGACGGATTAGAGCATCGGCATTATCAGTCACTCTCCTATCTGGTGCATTCCCGGCGAGCACCTTCGCCGGCATGCCGTCGTTCAATCTCACCCAGGCCGCCGCATCGCGGCTGGATGTCGTGTCCTTCTTCCTGGTGCTGTATCTGGTGCTGACTCTGATTTTCAAGTGGCTTTGGAACTATCTGGCCCTGGACTTCAAATGGATGCCGAGGCTGACTTACCTCAAAGCTCTCGGCCTTATGGTCGTCTGTGGCATGTTCCTCTACGTCGTACTCACCATGATCTCCGGCGCACGGGAGCTTATGACACCGACCGCCTGGAAGAAGACAGGCTTCACCTACGGTCTCGTCGAGCCTGAGCAGCAGGCCAAACCCTGGCTCGAGTCTGCCCGCAAGCAATCGCTGGAGCGCCTGCGCGCCGCGCTCTGGGACTACGCCAAACGTCACGACGGCAAGCTCCCCGTCCACACCGAAGCCGACGACTTTCCGCGTGAGTTCTGGCAGGGCGTTGACCCTGACCGCAGCGTGTATGCCTACTATCCGGGTCGGCAGCCGAATGTGGGCAATCATGTCATCGCTTTTGAGCCCTATACTTACGGGAGCCAGCGCTACGTGCTCTTCTCCACCGGCGAGATCGAGAAGATGCCGGTGACGGAAATCATCAAGCGGGTGGAGGAAGAGCAGAAAGGGTCTGCCCCAGCGCCCACGCCCAAGCCATGACTCGTGCATCTCTATGGCGGAAAGTATCGTGGCAGCGGAAGACCGCCGCTGCATTGACAGGATTGATACTGCTTGGCGCATTGCTGCTGTATTCTGAACCAGCCCGGAATTCTATCCGGCTGATTTATCTCGTGCTGCGCGGCATCCTTTGGTTCGTCCTTGGCAGCACCCGATTTGTTTGGCACAACCTTCAAGCGATTGAGTTCGATGGTGCACTTCTCGTTAATGGTCTGATGGCATTTGCCGTCGGACTTTGTTGCTGGCATTTCCTGGCAAAGAACTTTACCCGAGCAGGATGGAAATCGCGTTGGACCATGGGGCTGGCCATCGTGCTACCGCTTACCTTTCTCCTTTGTCTCTCCTTCACAGGTCTCTTGGCGAGCACCTCTTGGTTGGCTCAGACTGGGATGAATGATTTTCGGGCTAGAACCGCCCACAACACAAACAATGCCAGGCAATTGGTAGTCATGGCAACCATGGCTGCGACCGAGCGTGGCAATGTGTTTCCTGAGACAATGGATGAAGTTCTGCGCCTCACTGAAGTTACCTATGATTCTCTCCACCCGCTTCGATTCAAATCTGGCGCGCAACATGAACCGAGAGAAGATTGGATTTATCTGGGCGGACTGAAAAACATTGATGGGTTGAGGGCAGCGATCCTCGTATCCCCCCGTGCGGATGTCCGCGGTTACTGGACCATTGGATTCACTGACGGCGCCACTCTTTATTGCACGGAGGAGGAACGCTGGGAGGCAATACAAGCATACCGAAATGCCAAACAGGCGCAGGGGCAAAAATCCGCATCCACCCACACCAAATGAAAATGAGGTTGAAGTGGGCTATCGGGATTCCCCTCGGCCTCTGGGTTCTCGCCCTACTGATGGCGATGTTCCTCGGCGACTTATGGCTCTTTGCCGAACTTCCCCTCCACCTATTATTTGGATGGATCATCCACGGTTATAAGGCCATCGGACCTTTGCTTGAGGACTGGCCTTGGCTGTTGAAACTGGCAATTGGGATAGGATTGACCGGAGCCGCTCTGTCCGGGGTGCTACGTTACATCAGGCCGCTGCGATTCATGCATTCACTGGCAGTTGTGATTGCGGCCCTCATGCTATTCGCCTCGGCCTGCGCATCGATCGCCACCGTGCATCATCTTGTATGGTTGCCACGCGTCGAGTGGGTCAACGACGGACTCCAATCCAACCGTAGCAAAAACTACGTTCGTCACTTGATCATGGCACTCCAGCTCTATGCAGGAGATCATGATGGTGATTACCCACCATCCCTTGATGTTTTGGTAGCCGGACAATACCTGGAGAATTCGGAAGCCAGACAACGCACATTGTGGATGCAGCGGCGGGACGGAAGTCGAGTGCCCTGGACCTACCTTCCCGGATTGGCGAACAACGACCCTTTAGATCTGCCGGTCATTCTTTCCCCTGGCCCAGTACACACTGGCAAATACATCATCGCAAAGAACGATGGCAGTGTGTCCATCGAGTCAGAGAGTGTTTACCTGCAATGCCTAGAGGCCTATCGCGCGTTCCTCGCCCAAAAATACACGTCTCAAGGCCAGAACCAGACGACCGCACCATGACTGCCAACCAAAGGTCCATGAGCTGTGGCTGTCTCGTCATGTCTGCATTTCTCATCCCTATATTCCTGTTTAGTGTTTTGATGAATGCTGAACACTACCTTTATCAAATCCCCTTTCACTTGGCCTTTGGCTGGATCCGGCATGGATACTTGGCTCTCAGTAACCTGACGACCGATGGCTTGTGGTTGGTGAAACTCTTCTCGTGGATGGCGCTTGCCACCGTCGCGTTATTTGGCGTCTCGCGCTTCGTCAGACCGCTTAGATTCAGGCAATCTCTGGCTCTGATGGTTGCATCCATTGCCTTCTTTGCTTCTGCAAGTGCGGTCGTCGCCATGGCCTATAAATTTGGTTCTCTTGGCCAAGTGAAAATGGTCGAAAACACTCAAATCGGTCGCATCTCTAAAAGCATCAACAACGCGCGTCAACTGGCCCTGGCCTGCCAACTCTACGCAGGCGATGCCAATGGCGAGTATCCTCCCACATTAGATGCGCTTCTCGAAGCTAACATTCTCACAGACCTTGAGAAACTACGCAATACCATCCAGCCCGATGACACGCGCATCCCGTTTACATACTTACCCGGCCTGTCCACCGGTGATCCGGGCGACCTGCCTGTTATTGTCTCACCCGGACCAATGTCCACGGGCAAATACATCGTGGCCAAGAATGATGGCAGCGTGACTTTGGAGTCCGAAGAAAGCTACCGACGATTCATGAAGGCCTATCGGGATCATTTGGTGAGCAAAGCTGTTTCCTCCTCCCAAGCTCAGCGTGTCCCGGCACAATGATCAGGCAATCCCTCAGAATCGCTGCCTTCAGTTGCTTGGGTTATTTTGGCTTCGTGTTCCTGTGGTCTTGGATGATGGAGCCGGAGAGTGTGACGAAGCTGGTTGCCAGCTTCCTGACCGGATGGTTTTCATACGGACATGAGGCGTTGCACGAACCAACGGGGAACTGGCGCTGGCTTCTAAGACTGGTCGCTTGGGTTGCTGCGACAGTTTTAGGATTATTTCTGGTGGCCAGAGCCATTCGTCGTCCATCTGACAGCTCGGGCAAACGCATTTCGCTGACACATGCGACCGCAGCCACATTGATTCTCTTGTCGCCATTTGCCTCGGCGTTTATCCCCGTCAGTATCGCGCGCAATCTGGTGTGGATCTTGAACCTGCCAAAAATGAATACTCTCGGCCGGAATGCCAACCATAAGATCATCAACCACGGTCGTGAGTTGGTTTTGTCCTGCCATTTGTTCGCAGGAGATGCCAATGGCGCTTATCCGGCAACCCTGCAGGAGCTTGTGTCAGCCGGCATTATCGACCAAGACAATTTCGCGACACTTCAAAGATTTCCTCTTCTCGACGGCACCACCAACCAGTGGATCTACCTGCAAGGCTTAAACTCCGGCAGCCCCGGTGACCTGCCCGTGATCATTTCTCCCGGTCAAGTATACCCAGATCTCTATCTCGTGGGATTCAACAGCGGCTCCGTCGAATTCATCACTAAGAAGCATTATGACGAAGCCATGCAGAGACTTCGCAAGTTCAAAGCAAAACCGCGCAAAGTTTGGCGAAAGAACGACAGCATGGATTACCCCCCCACCGCAGGGCCCAGGACACTCAGCTCATGGATGCTCCAGAAGCTCCCCTTCGCCGCACCGGTCTGACTGATTCTAATGAACTTCGTTTTCACTGGCTTGGCAAAGAGTAGCTCGGTCACCGCGCCATTCCCCTTTCCGGTTAGCAACGGCTTCTCCCATTCCGTGCCGTTCTTGGAAATCGCCACGGTGTAGCCACGCGGATAGTCATTGGCAGAGCGGGACGAATCCAGTTCCACTCCGGCGACGTCCGTTTCCGCAGGCAACTCGATGGTGAACCATTCACCGCCTACCTGAAACTTGTTCGTGCTCCAGCGGGTAGCCGCATCGCTGTCCACGCACTTGGCCAGATCCTTGGTGTTCAGGCTGGAGTTGAGCTTCCATTCCTTCACATTCTTGAGCGGCTGCGGGAAAGACTTGCTCAGTTCCTCAATGGTCCAAGGCAGGGTGCGGCTTTTGAAACTGGCCCGCAGCTTCTTCACCTCATCCTTGGTGACCAAGCCACCCTGATTCCCAAAGGATTTCCGGATGTAACTGGCTACGTCCGCGATCCAGTCATCCGGATTGCTGCCCATGCTGACCATTTGAGCTTCGTAAGTCTTCCCATCCACAGGACCGCTCAGGCCATGCAGAAGCACCCGCACCAGTGCATCTCCACGCACCACTGTCTTTGAGCCAGCCAGCGGTGGCGCCAGGGTCACACCCTCGCGGCCCGGCAGCGGCATGCCTTTGCCATCAAAACCATGGCAGGCAAAACACAGCGTGCGGAAGGTCTCCTGCCCTTTCTCCAGTCGCTTCCGGTCATCCTTGCTGAACTCTCCAGCCAGCTTCGGCTGCTCTACCAAAAGTTGAGCGCCGATCTCCTTCACGCCCAGCGACGGGCTCATGAAGATGGTCGTGGTCGCTTCTTTCTTCCAGTCGGGCCAGTTGAAAAGCTTCGCGGTATAGAGTGTCTGCAACACCACCGAGGGATCAGCGTCCGCATGCAGCGTTTTGATTTCCGCGATGAGCGGTTTATTCCCCGCTTTGATGAGCGTCTCCGCTGCACGGATCGCGGTGGCGCGGACCTGGGCATTTTCGTCCTTCAGCTTCGCAGTCACCAGTTCCGCCGACAGAGCACCCAACCCTTCCAGCGTCCAGATCGCATGAATGCGTGCCAGATGATTCTCATGATGCTGCGCCATTTCAGTCAGCGCTGGTACTACTGACTTGTCAGCCTTCACCACCAGCAGACGCTGCGCCGTGTCCCGCCACCAGCCATTCGGATGCGCCAGATGCGCCACCCATTGAGCGGGCGTTTCGTCCAGCATCTTCGGCTGCGGCCCCGGCTGGAAGTCTTTGTGCGTGAGCCTCCAGATGCGGCCACGGCGGACATTATTCTGAAAGCCATTCTCGATGACCTTGGGCCGCAGGAAGCTGCCTTCCTTCACCCAGTTCCCTTCCTGGATAATGCCGCGATACATGTCCACGATATACAGGCAGCCATCCGGGCCCGTCGTGGTATTGAGCGGGCGGAAGTTCAGGTCGCTGCTGCGCAGAAACTCAGACTGGCCGTGCGGATTAGCCACCGTGGTGATACCGTCTTTCACCTCCACCGTCGCACGGCGGATGAGGCGGCCCACGGGCTCCGGCAGAAAGACATTCCCATACAATTCCTTCGGCAAGCGGTCGCCGCGATACACCGTCTGACCTGCGCAACCCGTGAAGTGATTGAGCGTGCCATCGGGCCGCAGACGATTCGTCCCGCCCTGATAATCCGATGCGCCCACCAGCGGCCACACGGTATCAAAATCCGCAGACTTCTGACTGCTCACATTGATGGCTGCATAGAGAATCGGCGCCTGATAGTTCCAGATGCCTTTTTCACCGCCCGCATTGGAGAACCACATCTTGCCGTAGTCATCCTGCGCCACCCCCCACTGCCCGCCGTTGGGGGCCGTGTTTTCCTTCAGTGGTGCGTCCTTGCCATTCCAGCGCAGCCGGTGGCTGTTGTAGGTGGTGTAAATCCAGTTGTCCAAACCCCAGACCAGACCGCTCGGCTGATGCTCGAGATTGCCGCCACGTGGCCCACCCACAAGCCATGGGGTCTGTTCATCCGCCACCCCATCGCCATTAGCATCGCGATGCATGTTCAGGTCATTCGTATCCGTGACGCCCACCAGCACGCGGTCATCCAGCGGCAAGACCATGCGCGGCAGCAGTAGATTATCCAGATACACACTGTGCTTGTCATACACGCCGTCGCCCTTCGTGCTTTCATGCCGGGAGATGCGGCTCTTCGGTGTGAGTTCATCCTTGCCGTCGATATCCTGCATATAAGTGCGCATCTCCGCCACATACATGCGGCCATTACCATCAAACACACACAGCACCGGCTCCTTGATCTCCGGGTCACTCAGCACCAGTTCGAGCTGGTAACCATCGGGAAGTTGAATGGTCTTCCGCTCTTCCTCAGGGCTCAACATGGGGACTTGCCGTAGTTGTTGAACGGGCGCCGCAGGCGAAGCTTGCTGGGCCAAAGATGGCCAAAGGGGTGCGGACAGGGCTAGGGCGGAGAGCGGCAGGAGGCAAAGTCGGATCATCAATACGGGGTCTGGTGAGGCCTAGGAAACGGCCCCAGGCTGGACCTTATTAGCATCAAACCTAAACTATCCTCTCCAACGCCAGCGCCACGGTGACCCGAAAGCGCCCGTCGGAGATGCTTGACGATGCGGCCTCCAACGATGAAAAGCGCAGCATGACCCGACGCCACGTTTTGCTTCTGCTCGCGAGTGCTTTCATCACCATGCCGCTCTCTGCGGAGGACAAGGCTCTGCCAGCCTGGGTTCAGGAAAGCGATCCGAAGACCTTCGTCCTCCAGTTTTACAAATGGTACTATGAGAAAATCCGCGAACTGAAGACAGACCCGCCGGTCTGGTCGAAGCGGAAAGACATCAAAGCCGTCCTGACCGCAACGGTTTCCCCTGCCATCTTGCAAACCGCAAAAAAGTTCTACGACACCAATGGCGAAGAAGGAACACTTCCCTTCGTGCCAGGCAATGACCCCGACGACTTCTGGGGCGACCATGGCAGCATCGACAGCGCGAAGCCAGAAGCGAAAGGCGAACGTATGCGAGTCGTGATCTCCATGAAAGGCACCACTCCTGGCTACGAACATATGAACGCCAAGGATTCCGTCGTGCTCTCAAAGCAAGGCAGCGGCTGGCGCATCGAAGAGAATCCCTACGTCGAAAGCAAATGATCGCCATGCCAGCCGGACCATTCCGCCATCGTGTGACTGCCCTTTTGGCGGGATGTCTGGCAGTCGCCGCACTCCCAGCGAGTTCCCTTCGCGCTGCGGGGCCGTCGCAGGCCACCGGCTTTCAGCCTCCCGGCATGTGGATCTGGGACAACTGGTTTGTTCGCGAGGGCGACACGTGGCACGCTTTCTATCTGCAACTGCCGAAAGCCGTTGGTGCCGACCGCCGCTGGAAGAACAATGACTTCTACAAGCACGTCGGACATGCCACCTCAACCGACCTGACAAACTGGCAAGACCAAGGCCCCGCCCTCGGTGCACTCTCCGGCACTTGGAATGACCGCCACATCGCCACCGGCAGCATCATCCGTCATGACAATCGCTGGTGGATGTTCTTCACTGGTCGCGGCACTCAGGGCGATGGAGTGGGCCTGGCTCTCAGTGATGATTTGATGACCTGGAAGACAGAGCCCGCCCCGCTGTTCCCGCTCATCGACACCTTTGCCGAAAAGGCCGACCAGCAATTCACTTCGACATGGCAGGGCCAATCCGTGCGCTGGGCCGGCATCAGTGATCCTTATATCCTCCCCGAGGCGCACGAAGGCTGGTTCTACATTGTCCTCTGCTCGCGAGTGTTGGATGTCCCCATCGGAGAAAGCGGTTGCCTCACCCTGCTTCGGTCCCGCGATCTCAAGGCATGGCAGGACCCGCAAATCGTGGCCTGGCCTCGCTGCTTCGAACGCATGGAAACCCCGCAACTATGGCAGCGCCAGAGCCGCTGGTATCTCTCCTTCGGCGGAGTGCTGAACAAAGACTGGCTCACCAATACTAACAATGCATCGCGCCTACCATCAGCCGCCCAAGGCAAGACCAGTCACCAGAACTACTGCTACACGATGAAAAGTCTGCAAGGCCCGGCGGATGAAGCCGAAAGCAGCCTGCAATTCATCGATGTTCCCAAAGGCCACTTCATCATGAAGGTGCTCTCCCTTTCCAAAGGTGAAGCCACCGGTCAGGAAGATGTCGCTCTTTTTACAATGAAGTCGGAGGTAGGCACGGCGATGTCCCCTCTTTATGCGGTCAAGTATGGCGATGACGGCAAGGTCGAACTCACCGTGCGCGCGAAGTGAGCTGACGTGGTGGCGGGCGTCCCGCACGCCTCATCATTCAAGTGCCATGCTTCGCATGGTAATTAGAGGTTCGGGTGCGGGACGCCCCCGACCACTTCCTGACTTAAGCCAGCCTGCTCGACACAGCGGAATAACCAGCCTTGCCCAGATTGATCACTTCCGCGAACCAGGCCCGGATTGCTCCAATGCCTTTTAGGATCGGGCTCGGGCGAATCTCTCCAATATCAAAACACTCCGCAATGCTCTGTTCCTCATTCCGGTAGCGGGGCAGAAACATGATCATCATGCGATGCTTCGCCGCCGCTTCACTGCGGTGAATCAGTGAAGGAAAGAGGATGCCCTTTGCCATCACCACCGCGCCTTCCGGCAAAGCGATCACGCGTTTGGGAAGGATGAGCCATGGGCGATACGAAAAGACCAGCCCACCATCATCCCTGCGGCTCAGCCGCCCATAGGTGCGTACCGGAGCATCCGAGACCTTTCGCGCGAGAAAAGCATGAGGCTCACTGGCCTTCGCTGACTTGCGACCCCGCGCCGGGAAGAGAATATCCAGGCCAAACAAGGTGCCAAACACCGTCAGCCTGAAGGCCGTGGGAACCAACAGCAGAGCCACCATGAAAATCACCAGGCACACGATCAAGCCCAGGATCGGACTCAGAAACGACGACAGCGTCACCAGAGCCAGCAGCCCGCCTTTGAAAAGCTTCAGTCCGGCATCCACCAAACCAAACGGGCTCAGCGCGATCAACACATTGATGGAGTGACTCACCAGCCAGATCACGGCAACCCAAAGCATCGCCAGGGGGGCAAGCACTAAGGTCAGTTCCATCCCATTGAGAAACGCGATCGAGGCAAATGGCCCGCCCACCGGCAGCACCAAAGCTGTGCCACCACTGGCGGCAGACGCTTCACTGATCCTCGCGATCTGCGCGGCAACAAAAGGCGCAAACGCCGAACACGCGACCAGCGCGCTGGCCTTGTCTTCAAAAAGCTCGACGACATCCAACGGCTTTTTCAGCAAAGCCGGCGCCGCCGCGCCGAGAACATCCTTAAACATACATAGCGCCAAAATACAAAGCCCAGTACCCCACACCGCGGGATGCGTATACCACGGCAGCCTCACGCGCTCTGCTTCTGTCGCATGAAGATACTGCCACGCCCCGACCGCACTCACGCCCCACAAGGGCGAGATCGCCGTCCCGGTAAGCTGCGAAATGCCCTCAGCCAGCGCCACACCAGGAAGGCGGGTATCGACCGCCGCAGTCTCAGCAGCAGGCGCAGATTCAGTTTTAGCCACCTCCGGCTCAGCCGCCGTCATGGCCGAACCCAGTGTCAGCACCAACGATGCACAGATGATAAGGAGGTGTTTCATACGAGCGGGGGAACAGGTGAAACGTTGCAATGGATGTGTTTGGCTTTTCGCCATAGATTAGCCAACCAATCAGACCACTGTCAGCCGGTTTTGTTGAAAAAATCCGAAGACACGCTGGGAAGGGGCCCCGCGACTGAGATCACCGTGGTCCTACATGCGAACCACTCAGATTCACTGAATTACGAAGAAGCCTCCTACAGCTTCTTAAACGCCTTCTCCAGGCTCGCCAGATCCACACTGGATGTCGCCTTCAGCGGCTTCGCGGCCCCCACTTCTTCCAGCACCTTCTGCTGGCGGCGGCAAAGCTCCGCAATCCCCTTCTTGCCCAAGCTGAGTAGCGCGTTCATCTGCGACTCGCTAAACGTGGCTTCCTCGCCGCTGCTCTGGATTTCCACGAACTGCCCGTCCTCGGTCATGACCAAGTTGCAATCCACCTCGGCATCACGGTCTTCCGTGTAGCACAGGTCCAGCAGTGCCGTTCCCTCGCAAATCCCGGCGCTGATCGCGGCCACCTTCTTGGTCAGCGGCTGCTCGCGCAATACACCCGTCGCCATGAGCCGGTTGATCGCCATGGCCAGCGCCACATACGCGCCCGTGATCGCTGCCGTGCGCGTGCCACCGTCAGCCTGCAAAACGTCGCAGTCGATCCACACGGTTCGCGCGCCGAGTTTCTTCAAATCAATGATGGCCCGCAGGCTGCGGCCGATGAGCCTTTGGATTTCTTGGCTGCGTCCATCCAGCTTGCCTTTATTGATGTCGCGATCCTTCCGGCCCAGCGTGGAGTACGGCAGCATGGAGTATTCTGCCGTGAGCCAGCCGCCGGGCACGCCCTGCACTTTCATCCAGCGCGGCACTTCTTCCTGAATGGTCGCCGCGCAGATCACCTGAGTGTTGCCGAAAGACACGAGTACCGACCCTGTCGCGTGCGGGGCAATGTCCGGCTGAAACTTAATGGGGCGAAGCTGGTCGGAGGCGCGTTGATCAGGGCGGGGCATCAAACCTCATGTAGGAAAAAGTCCTATAACTCAAGCGGAAGTGCCTCGATTTCACTGGTTCTGCAATATTACCACTGTCGCAGCCTTGTGGTATAATGGGTTGCCCCTCGCCGACTTTGGTGTTTCCTCATGGACCCATTCATCCAATGCCAGATAGCCCACCTGATAGCGTCACGATTCGAGTCCCCGGCACCTCCGCCAATATCGGCCCTGGGTATGACTGCATGGGATTGGCGCTGGACCTTTCCAATCGTGTCACCATCACCCGGCTCCCCAGTGGTGCCAAGCCCATCGAGCAACCTCACCGCATGGTGCAGGACATCGCTGAGGCCTTCTTTAGCGAGCAGGGAGCCAATGTGGCCCCCTTCCCCTTCTCGTGGGAGATCGGGGGCGACGTGCCCATTTCCCGCGGCCTCGGTAGCAGCGTGACCCTGCGCCTCGGTGTGCTCATGGGACTGAACGAACTCAGCGGCCAGCCGCTAAACAAGCAGCGCCTCTTTGAAATCTGCTCCACGGCGGAAGGCCATCCGGACAATGTCGCGCCTGCTGTTTTCGGTGGTTTCGTTTTGGCCAATGGCACCAACTGGTTCCGTTTTCCCGTGCAGGAGCCCCTTAAGGCCGTACTCCTCATTCCGGATACGGAAGTGCAAACGGCTCATGCCCGCGCTGCCCTGCCCCCCAGTGTGCCGCACAGCGATGCCGCCCGGAATACTGCCAATGCCTGCACCATCGTCGCCGCTTTCGCCACCGGGCTCTATCAGTACATGGGGAAAGCATTGCAGGACTTCCTTCATCAGCCCTACCGGCAGCATCTAGTGCCGGGTATGTTCGAGGCCATCGAGGCTGGCTTCCGCGCTGGCGCTATTGGCGGCTATCTCAGCGGCTCCGGCTCCACCATTGCTTGCCTCACTTGTGAGGGCAAAGAAGAAGCCATCGGGAAAGCCATGCAGGAGGCGCTTACCGCCTCCGGGCTGACCAGCCGCATCGTCATCGTTGGCGCCGAGAATGAAGGCGCACAGGTGGTGGCATAGTGTGAATCAGGAATGTTAGGTCAGTAAGCATTAGCCAATCATCATGAAAGACCGCCTGGACGAACTGGAGCAGTGGGCCATTGAGGTCATCCTGCACCACAAGTACGGGTTCAAGGAAAGCGTTGCGCGGGTCGCCCTCCACATGCTCTCATGGATTTATAAGGGAGCCGTGCGCCTGCGCCTGAAACTTTACCGCGAGCGTTTCATCCACGATCACCATCTGGGCGTCCCTGTCATCAGTATTGGAAACTTGACGGTCGGCGGCACGGGAAAGACTCCTGTGGCGGAGCTGCTCGCCAAAGCCTTGCAAAAGAACGGGCGGCGGGTGGCCATCCTCAGCCGCGGTTACAAGAGCAAGCGGCAGAAGCGCATTCGCTTCTGGACAAAGTGGCTCGCCGCCATCCGTGGCGAAAAACTTCCGCAGAATCCACCCCGCGTCGTGAGCGATGGCGAGCAGGTGCTGCTGGACTCTTATCAAGCTGGAGACGAGCCCTTCATGCTGGCCAACAACCTGCCCGGCGTGCCCGTGGTGGTGGATAAAGACCGTGTCAAAGCCGGCCTTCACGCCATCAATGCCCTCGGTGCGGACACGCTCCTGCTCGACGACGGCCTGCAATACCTTCGTCTAAAGCATCGGCTGGACATGGTCCTCATCGACAGCACCGCCCCATGGGGAAATGGCTTCATGCTCCCCCGCGGCACGCTGCGGGAACCTCCCCGCCATCTGAAACGCGCCAGCTATATCTTCCTTACGAAGTGCGATGGCCCGAATACCACGGAGATCATTCAGGAGATCCGGAAGTACAATCGCGTCGCGGAGATCATCGAGTGCCGTCACCGCCCGAAACACCTGGAGAACATCCACACACGCGAGAAACTGCCCTTGGAGAGCATCTACGGTGCACATGTCGGCGCCCTCAGCGGCATTGCCGTACCCGAGAGCTTCGAGAGCGGCCTGCGGAAACTCGGCGCCAAAGTCGATCTCGTCCGCCGCTTCGCGGATCACCACCGCTTTTCCGCAAAGGACATCAAGGAATTCATCAACCGCTGTGAAAAACGCGATGTCCATATGATCGTCACCACGGAAAAAGACTTCGTGCGTTTTCCGAAGATCCCGCCCGCAGACATGCCCATCGTCTTCATGCGTGTGGAGATCGAGATCGTCACCGGCAAACCCATATTCGACCGAATGATCCGCAATCTCTGCGAAACCCGCGAAGTCCCCAGGCCCGTTTACGGGGCTGAGTTAATCGGCGTGGGTCTGGAGGAGTAGGCAATGTGGAATTTTGCACCGCGCTGCGAAGCCCGACAAAGGAGGAACACGCGAAGGCGCGAAGAAAGAGGATCCTTAGTTGACAAACCTTCGCGCCTTCGCGTCTTCGCGGTTAACTACTCCGCTCCGTTTCCCGCGGAATGTCTATAAACTACCCACGACCCCTCCCCTCATGAGCCGCAACGACCATCAGGCCCGCGCCAACAAACATGCCGATACAGGCACGCGCTTGCACTTCTATGACGAGTCCGACATGGCTTCGGTCCTGGAAGACAAAGAAAACCCGCTCGTCCTCATTCTCGACTGCATCCAGGATCCCCACAATCTCGGTGCCTGCCTCCGCTCAGCCGATGCCGCCGGCTGCGCCCTTGTCATCATGCCGAAGGATAAAAGCGCCCCCATCACGGAAACGGTGCGCCGTGTCGCCTGCGGCGGTGCCGAGAGCGTTCCTATCGCCCGCGTCACCAACCTGGCTCGCGCCATGGACAAGCTCAAAGATCTAGGCTTCTGGATCACGGGCTTCGCGGACGAAGCCAAACAGGCCCTCTACGACATCGACCTGAAGGGTTCTGTAGCAATGGTCATGGGCGCGGAAGGCGAAGGCATGCGCCGTCTCACCGGAGAGAAATGCGATTTCCTCGCCCGCATCCCCATGGCCGGTGCTGTCCCCTGCCTGAACGTCAGCGTCGCCACCGGCGTCTGCCTTTTTGAGGCCGTCCGGCAGCGGGTAACCCGCAAAAAATAGGTTTTACCGCAAAAAAGAATTGGGAGTGGTTGCCTTGTTGCCTTTTTTGGCGCACATGCCATACTCTTCGCCCCTTATGGATTATCTCATCGGCTTTCTCATGGTGATCGTGGCCATCGTCTGCGTCCTCATCACCCTTATCGTACTCATGCAACGCCCTCGTCAGGAAGGGCTTGGAGCCGCTTTCGGTGGTGGCATGATGGATTCCCTGGCCGGTGCCCACACCACCACCGTGCTGCAGAAAGCCACTACCTGGTTGGGCGTCATCATGTTCGTCCTGACCTTCATTTTGGCAATTCTCGTGGCCCATCGCGACCGCGGCGCGGCTAAACCCTCCCTCGTTGACCCCAATGCCAAGCCGCTGCCAGCCGCCGTTGCTCCTGCCGCTTCCCAGCTTCCTTTGACGGAGTCTGAGCCCCTCAAGACCGACGCTCCTGCAACACCTGCCCCTGCCACAAGTCCCGGCGCACCTGCCACTACCCCGGCTCCTGCTCCCGCCGCTTCCGATGCAAAGACGCAGCCTGCTCCGGCCGCAGCCGCTCCAACGGCGACTCCTGCTCAGCCAGCAGCCCCCGTAAAGCCAGTGCCAACCGCGCCTACGCCAGCCCCAGCCGCCAAGACTGAAACCCCGGCTCCAGCACCTGCCGCCAAACCCGCTGAACAAAAGCCCGCCACTTCGGCACCTGCTCCTGCCCCAGCGCCAACTCCTGCCGCTCCTGCAACTGGAGCGAAGCCAGCTCTCACAGCCCCTGTGCCAGGAGAAGCTCCCACGCCACCTCCTGTTCCGGCTCCTCCTGCAGGGAACTAGTTGCTGAGACCATGAATGCTAACTCCATGAGTTAGCATTTTTGTTGATCAGCGTTGTCGACGCATCGCGTTGCAGCCCTATCTTGCGGCATGCTCGGTCCGCTGATCCGCTCCGTCGCGCTGCTGCTGGCGCTCATCTTTTCACTCGCTTGCTGCGGGGAAAAATTCGAGCGCGCCGATCTCGTCTTCATCAATGCCGCCGAGATCGAATCCCTCGATCCGGCCATCGTGACCGATCAGGTCAGCATGCGCATTGGCGACGCCTTGTTTGAAGGCCTCTGCCGTATCAATGCACAAGGCAAACCCGAGCCCGCAGTCGCAGTGCGTTGGGACGTCTCGCCGGACAAAAAGATCTACACTTTCCATCTCCGTCGCGATTCGGTATGGAGCAATGGTGATCCCGTCACCGCCATGGATTTTGTGAAGTCTTGGGAACGGGCGCTTCGCCCCGCCACGGCTTCTGATTACGCGCCTCAACTCTATCCCCTGCTACGTGCGAAGGAGTACAACGAAGGCAAACTCACGGACTTTTCCCAAGTCGGCGTGAAGGCGCTTGATGACCACACTTTGGAGACAACCCTCGAGAATCCGATTCCTTATTGGATCGACCTCTGTGCCTTCCTCACCCTGGCTCCCGTGAACACGGTGGCTGTGGAGAAATTCGGCTGGACCAACCCCAGCCATGTTGTCAGCAATGGTGCCTACATCATTGAGCGTTGGCTCATCGATGACCACATCCGTTTGCGTAAAAACCCGCGCTATTGGGATCAACAGAATGTACGGATGGAAGTCGTGGATGTGGTTCCCATCTCGGACTCCAACACGGCCTTGAACTATTTCGTCACGGGTCAGGCGGACCTGATGATGGACAAGGGACAAATACCGCCCTCTTTGGTGCCAAAACTGAAGCAGCAGCCCTATTTCCACACAGGACCTTTTCTCGGCACCTGGTTCATACGGGTGAACATTACCAAGCCAACCCTGAGCAATCCATTAGTGCGCCAGGCTTTGGCCATGGCGGTCGACAAGAAACAAATCGTGGAGAAGATCACGCAGCTCGGTGAGAACCCTGCGTATTCCCTCACCCCACCCGGCGCTGGCGATAACTATCAACCCCCTGCCGGTCTCGAATACGATCCTGCCAAGGCACGTGAACTTCTTGCCCAGGCGGGATTCCCCAATGGCCGCGGATTTCCGAGCATCAGTTATCTGCATCTCCCTCAACCAGTGGAGCGGAATATCGCCGTGGAACTTCAGTCCATGTGGCGCGAAAACTTGGGCATCACCGTAAATCTGACGAAGCAGGAGCAGAAAATATGGCTCGCCTCCATGCGGGAGCTTTCTTATGACCTCTGCCGCAGCAGTTGGGTCGGCGATTACAACGACGCCAATACTTTCCTGGAAATGTTCACCACTGGCAATGGCAACAATCGCACCGGCTTCACCAGCGCAGCCTATGATGGCGCTATCGCCGCAGCCAGCCGTGAAGCGGATCCGATGCAGCGCTTCAAAATCTTCAGTGATGCCGAACGCCTGCTCATCAGCGAGCAGACGCCGATCATTCCCGTTTATCACTATGTCGGCGTTCAGTTTCGCCAGCCAGAGCTTCAGGGTGTACAGGCCAATATTGTGGACATGCATCCGTTTCGGGCCATGGGCTGGAAGAACAACCAGCGACCTGAACGTTAGGCCCTAAAACATTCGTGGCGCTGAAGAACGAATTCTCCAGCGCCACTTAGGGTATTTTGATGTTTCCTTTGGGGGAAATCTTCGCAGTGCCCCCACTTCTCCTGATCCGTTAGAATGGCAGGAAGAAAGTTATGCCACGACGAGGTTGCGGCGGCGAGGGCCGCTCCACCACACGATAGTAACGAGAGCGGTCTGGGCTGGAGCCATACGACACAGAGGAGCGGGATTTCTTGCTCTTCTTTTTCTTGGAAGACTGCTTCTGTGGTTGTGATTGCTGACTCATTTGGGAGCCGCCTTGCCTTTGACCACTGGGACCACGTTCACGGGCATCCACAGGGGCTGCCGCAAGCAACACTGCCGCCGAAAGAGCACAGCATGAGATCAAACGTTTCATAATGAATAATGGGGTTGTTCGTTATGTTGATTACATAATTGGTTCGAGAGCCGCACCGTGGCTGCGTTTAATTTATTGCCGCATTTCGCTCTGCTCTCCCACTGGCCCACGACACATCTGGAAGCGGGTCTGTGCCATGAGACTTTAGAGTTCCCGCGTTCCTCAATTCTTTTCCTGCGAGAAATAGGGTCACTCCCAACAATGAGAAGGCGCGGGAGAATTACCTCCCGCGCCTTGTTGGTGGATTATGCAGGGCCGTATTTGAACCGCCCTTCAGTCACAACGCCGACGGCGGCATTACCTGAACCAGAGACTCACACCTGGCAGGACCAACCGCACTCCCGGACGGGAGTAATAGTAGTAGGGATAGCAGGGCTCCTGATACACTGGGTAGTGGTAACAAGGAGAGCTTTTCTTCACCACATACACGGGCTTCACGTGATGGAGGTGTTTGCTGTGATGTTTGTGACTTTGCTTGTGGTTATTTTTGTGATCCTTCGCCTCCACTTGCGTGGCCGCCAACAACAGGGTGGCGCTAATGGCAAAGTAACTAATGGCACGTTTCATATTCGGGTTTTTCTATTTCTTGGGTCTTTTGTTTTTGTTTGATTTGATTTGTCCGGTTGCGCGGACGCCGCATCGGCTTGTTCGATGCCTTGTATCACATTCATTTAGGGATCTAACAGCTCGTGACGGGAATATTATGCAGGGGCCTTTCCCCTCACGATCGCCTGCCCTTCTTTCCCCGACCATGCTGCTCATCCTGAGGCGCATACGAAGCCCAACCTCACCGGCAATGCTTTCATCCCTTCCCGACGACTTTCTTGAGCGATCTTCCTTGGTAAAAATACAAAAAAACGCGAAAGCGTAAGCTCCCGCGTTTTTTCGGCCTTTCCAGCCAGTGTTGTTATCAGTTCGAGTTCAATGGTAGAGGTTACCTGGAAGAGAAGCTGGGCTTCTTGCCTTGACCCCTGCCGCTGCTCTGGCTCTGTCCATACCCGCTGCTTTGGCCTTGGCCATAGCTGCCTTGGCCATAGCCACTGCTTTGACCTTTTCCGTAGCTGCCTTGACCGTAGCAGTCTTGGTTCTGCTTCATTGGCTTGCTGGTTTGGCCTTGCCCATAGCTGCCTTGTCCATAGCAGTCTTGGTTCTGTTTCATTGGCTTGCTGGTTTGGCCTTGCCCATAGCTGCCTTGACCGTAGCAGTTCTGGTTCTGCTTCATTGGCTTGCCGGTTTGGCCCTGCCCATAGCTGCCTTGACCGTAGCAGTCTTGATTCTGCTTCATTGGCTTGGTTTCGCAGTAGGTCTGCTTCGAGGGCTTCGTCTCGCAGTAAGGGACAGACGTCGTGTAGCACTCCTTCACTGGCTTCGTTTCGCAATAGCTTGAGCTGGATTTGCTGTAGCTTCTGTTCTGCTGATCTCTCGCTTCGACTGGGGTGGAAGCAAGGGTGATGATGGCAATGGCTCCGAGGTAACTAATGGCAAGTTTCATATGTTTGATTTTTCTATAGTGGTTCACTTTTGTTCGTTGAATTGTTGGCCGGTTTTCCGGCCCCCCCGCATCGGCTTAGCGATGCTTTCTGCCTTATGCATTTCGAGTTCTCCCGGCCCGTGACAAAAAAATCTCAGCATGTTTGCAGAGTAATTTCGCTGCTGTTTTTCACCGCTTTTTCGATCTTTTGCGTCACATACCACCCACTGATAACAATGGTCGACGCCCTGACTCAATGGCACGAAGCATCTGTTTCTCTTCTGTGGCCTCACCGCTGCCGGTGCCTGCGGCCAACTAAGAATTGGAAACCCGACAACGGCCAAGCCAAATTGACCAAGCACACTGGCAACGCCCTTTCATCCCTTCCCAACGACTTTCTTGAGCGAGAAGCAGTGGCGGCGCATCGAACCCTTGTTGCCTAAGATGCCTGGTCGTGGGCGGCCCTGGGCTGACAACCGAGCAGTGTTGGTGGGCATTTTGTGGGTGCCGAAGACTGGAGCGCGATGGCGTGATCTTCCTGAGCGCTATCCATCTGCCAGCACCTGCTGGCGACATTTGCGCCAGTGGGGAGACAAGGAAGTGTGGCCGAAGATTTGGCGTATTTTCATCAATGAACTCGACAAGCGAGGGCTACCTGATTGGAGTGAGAGCATTATTGACGGGAGTTTTGATCTGACAACTACCCACCGTTTTCCCTGCGATGACTAATGGCGATGGGATGAGCGAAAGAGCCGGTGGGGCGGAGCAAGGAGCGGCGGTTTCGCTTCACGGCTGCGTAGCCCGACTCTTGGAGGAACCCGTGGAGCGTAACCGCCGCTTCTCGGATGAACACGCTTCAGTATCTCAAAATACGTGGGTAAAGCTCAGGGTTTTACTCGCGCTTAAAAAGGGGCGACGGCGTTGGCAAAACCAAGCGCGGCAAAGGCACGAAGTGGGCGGTTGCGGTCGACGGCGTGGGTGTTTCGCTGGGAGGGCAACTTCTCTCAGCGCGCCCGACAAAAAGTAAAGCTCGTGGTGTCAACTTTGGGCAAAGTGGGCCGCGTGCAGGACGTGGGCACCCCAAACAAAAGCCACAGCGTTTGGTCGCTAGTCGTGCTTATGATAGTGATGCTTTGAGCAAGAAGCTTCGCCAGCGTGGCATTGCTTCGATTTTGCCCACACCGCAGAAGCAGAAAGCGCCCTTCCCTCCAGGACGGACGGTCGCAGCCTCCATCGCTTTCGCTAGCGATGGAAAATCGAACGAACTTTTGCCTGACTCGGCAACAATAGGCGCATGGTCATCCGCTATGAAACGACCTGCGTCATGTATCGAGCCTCCTTCAACCTCGCTTGCCTTCTAATTGCTCTCTCCTACTTATGAAACCACTTCCAGGCAAAACACAAAAACGCGGAAGCGTAAGCTCCCGCGTTTTTTTCGGCTGTTACAGACAGTGTCGTTATCAGTTCGAGTTCAATGGTAGAGGTTACCGGGAAGAGAAGCTGGGCTTCCTGCCTTGACCCTTGCCGCTGCTCTGGCTCTGTCCATAGCTGCCTTGGCCATAGCCACTGCTTTGACCTTGTCCATAGCTGCCTTGTCCATAGCAGTCTTGGTTCTGTTTCATTGGCTTGCTGCTTTGGCCCTGCCCATAGCTGCCTTGTCCATAGCAGTCTTGGTTCTGCTTCATTGGCTTGCTGGTTTGGCCTTGCCCATAGCTGCCTTGTCCATAGCAGTCTTGGTTCTGTTTCATTGGCTTGCTGGTTTGGCCTTGCCCATAGCTGCCTTGACCGTAGCAGTTCTGGTTCTGCTTCATTGGCTTGGTTTCGCAGTAGGTCTGCTTCGAGGGCTTGGTTTCGCAGTAAGGTGCAGACGTCGTGTAGCACTCCTTCACTGGCTTCGTTTCGCAATAGCTTGAGTTGGATTTGCTGTAGCTTCTGTTCTGCTGATCTCTCGCTTCGACTGAGGTGGAAGCAAGGGTGATGATGGCAATGGCTCCGAGGTAACTAATGGCAAGTTTCATATGTTTGATTTTTCTATAGTGGTTCACTTTTGTTCGTTGAATTGTTGGCCGGTTTTCCGGCCCCCCCGCATCGGCTTAGCGATGCTTTCTGCCTTATGCATTTCGAGTTCTCACGGCCCGTGACAAAATAGTTTTGGCATGTTTCCAGGGGATTTATGTCGCTCTTTTCCACGGGTTTTTTTCCCTCTTTTGCGTCACATAAAATCCACTGATAACAATGGCCTACACCCTGGCTCAATGGCACGACGGCAAAACTCACTGGCACGAAGCATCTGTATCTCTTCTGTGGCCTCATCGCCGTCGGTGCCCGCGGCCAACTAAGAATCTTGCACTCAACACGGCCAACCCACCACCGCCTTTACCGCCACTCCAACTGGTATCCCCACTCCCTAAAAACCTTCCTGTTCCTCCTGCGCCGGGCTTCGCAGCGCGGTGAACAAAATCCCCTTCTCACCTCCCCTGCGTGCCATCCAAGCTAAGAACTACCTGCCCCGCACCAGTCACTGTAGAGCCGAACGACCCAGTGCCAACTTGCTGGTCGGCTAACCCTCGCCGCAACAACCCGATCGAGCATGGGCCGGAGATATCACCTTCATTCCAACAGCTACCCAATGGCTCTACCTGGCTGTGCTCATTGACATGGCCGCAAGGCGCATCATCGGCTGAAGCCTGTACTGATTCCCGGAATGAATGTCAGAGTGAAACCTGGAGCGCAAGGGCATGAGTGGCAAGGAAAAGGCGAAATCCGCTATGTTGACATAACGGATGAGCCGTAGACGCCGCCAACCATGCTCTTCTGCTCAAATGTTTGTGATAGTCTTTTCGAGAACCAGTCCAGCCTCCCACATGCCATGTGGGCAGAACTCGTGGTGCAGGCTCTGGGACAGGCCAAAGGCACGTGGCACCATCTTCCTCAGTGACCGAAGAAACCAATATGGCGGCAGTGGCTTCCGCGCGCTGATCCAGCGTTCTGGCTTTTGTCAAAGCATGTCCAGAGGGCCACTCCCCACGGCAACGTCTGGGGCGGATCGTTTTTCGGCACCCTCAACCGTGAGATGCTTCGCTGACACCACTGATCCCACTCTCGAAATTTTTGACTCCATCGATGGATAGTACCACCACGAACGCCACCATTCCGTCATTGGCTACCTTACTTCGAACCGGGTCGAAATTAAAACCCAAACCCACCTCCAGTTTTAGCAACTTCGTGGTCCAATAATCAGTTGAACCTCAGAGATCTTCCTGGCACAAAAATACAAAAACGCGGAAGCGCAAGCTCCCGCGTTTTTTTCGGCTTTTCCAGCCGATGTCGTTGTCAGTTCGAGTTCAATCGCAGAGGTTACCGGGAGGCGAAGTTGGGCTTCTTGCCTTGACCCTTGCCACTGCTCTGGCCTTGTCCATAGCAGTCTTGGCCCTTGCTGCTGCTTTGACCTTGTCCAAAGCCACCTTGACCTCTGCCGCTGCTCTGGCCTTGTCCAAAGCCACCTTGACCCTTGTTGTTTTGGCCGAAGCAGTCCTGGTTCTGTTTCATGGGCTTGCTGCCTTGCCCCTTGCTGTTTTGCCCGAAGCAGTCTTGGTTCTGTTTCATGGGCTTGGTCTCGCAAAAGGTCTGATTCATGGGCTTCGAGGTGAACTGCTGTTTCATGGGCTTTGTTTCGCAGAAGGTCTGCTTCACTGGCTTCGTTTCGCAGAAGGTCTGCTTCACGGGCTTGGTCTCACAGAAGGTCTGCTTCACGGGCTTGGTCTCACAGAAGGTCTGCTTCACGGGCTTGGTCTCACAGAAGGTCTGTTTCACGGGCTTGGTCTCGCAGAAGGTCTGCTTCACGGGCTTGGTCTCACAGAACGTTTGTTTAACCGGCTTCGTTTCGCAGTAAGTAACAGACTCCGTGTAGCACTCCTTCGCTGGCTTCATCGGTTTGGTCTCACAGAAGGTCTGCTTCACGGGCTTCGTTTCGCAGAACGTTTGCTTAACCGGTTTGGTCTCACAGAAGGTCTGCTTCACGGGCTTCGTTTCGCAGAACGTTTGCTTAACCGGCTTGGTCTCACAGAAGGTCTGCTTCACAGGCTTCGTTTCGCAGAACGTTTGCTTGACCGGCTTGGTCTCACAGAAGGTCTGCTTCACGGGCTTCGTTTCGCAATTGCTCGAGCTGGATTTGCTGGAGCTTCTGGTCCGTTGTTCTCTTGCTTCAACTTGGGCGGAAGCAAGAGTGATGATTGCAATGACTCCGAGGTAACTGATGGCAAGTTTCATTTGTTTGATTTTTCTATGGTGGTTCGCTTTTGTTCGTTGAATTGTTGACCGGTTTCCCGGGCCCCCCGCATCGGCTTAGTCGATGCTTTCTGCCGTATGCATTTCGGGTTCCCTCGGCCCGTGACAAAAAAAGTTTTGGCGTGTCTCCAGAGGATTTATCTCTGCTCTTTCCGCTGGTTTTATTCACCCTTTTGCGTCACATACGATCCCTTCATAACAATGGTCGACACTCTGGCTCAACTGCACGACGGCAAACTCACTGGCGCGAAGCGGCTGGATCTCTCCTGTGGCCTCACCGAATTCCCTCGTGCCATCTTCAATCTCGAGGACTCTCTCGAAATCCTGAACCTCACCGGTAACGCACTTTCCACGCTTCCCGACGACCTTTCGCGTCTGCGTCATCTGCGCATCCTGTTCTGCTCTCAAAATCAATTTAAGGAACTCCCTGCCGTATTGGGATCATGCCCAAACCTGGAAATGATCGGCTTCAAATCGAATGCGATTGAAGTTGTACCTGACACTGCCTTTCCCGCTTCATCTCTGCGCTGGCTCATCCTCACGGACAATGCCATCACAATTCTGCCCTCCTCTATCGGCGACTGTTCCCGCCTTCAGAAGCTCATGCTTGCCGGGAATCTCCTGGAAGATCTACCCGCTTCCCTTTCCAACTGCTCGCATCTCGAACTGCTACGCATCTCCGCGAATCGCTTTTCAGCATTGCCTCACTGGCTCCCGCAAATGCCAAGTCTCGCCTGGCTGGCCATGAGTGGAAATCCCTGTGTCCCCGCACCGGAAACCATCCAAACCCGCTTACCCGAGTTTTCGTGGGATCAGATGACCCTTCTGCACAAACTCGGCGAAGGCGCATCCGGTATCATCCACGCGGCTCTGCTAAAAAACGGTAACGAAAGCGATCCCCTCCCTGTCGCCATAAAGCTCTTCAAAGGAGAGGTCACCAGTGATGGCTGGCCCGCCAGTGAGCTGGCCGCAAGCATGGCTACCGGTT
The DNA here is from genome assembly GCA_965284365.1 of Phragmitibacter sp. Taxonomy (GTDB): domain Bacteria; phylum Verrucomicrobiota; class Verrucomicrobiia; order Verrucomicrobiales; family Verrucomicrobiaceae; genus Phragmitibacter. The sequence goes on along the minus strand of OZ260079.1, from coordinate 3,969,981 downwards.
CCCATCCCAATCTCATCAGCCCTATCGGCAGGATCGTTGGGCATCCTCATGGCATGAATGGTCTCATCATGAACCTCATGAGTCCCAGTTACCAGACACTCGCTGAACCGCCCTCGTTTGCTTCCTGCACCCGCGATGTCTATGGCGAACACTCGCAATTCACGCCTCAGGAAACCTCCCACCTCGCGTCAGGCATGGCCAGCGCCATGGCCCACCTTCATGAAAAGGGACTGCTGCATGGCGACTTCTACGGCCACAACATCCATTGGCACAATGA